>JAUNCQ010000042.1 GCA_030526515.1 Coriobacteriia bacterium | reverse complement strand
GGAGAGGAGCCCCTGGCTCATTCCTTGTATTTACACCACTTTACGGACGCGACCGGGTTGGGCGGGCGTAGGATGGGAGCAATCTGATTGTGCGTTTGGGAGAGGTTCCTATGAAGTGCTCGAAGTGTGGATTCGACGGCAACGGGGCGGGGTCCAAGTTCTGCTGCGAATGCGGTGCATCGCTGGGTAGCGGCGTGGGCAACGTTGAGCCGTTTGTGCCGGCGGCATCGCCGGGGTTTGAGGGCGATGCGGGCGCGGGTGCGTCTGGCGGGGCCGGCGCGGCTGGGGCTGCGGGCGCTGGGGCGTCCGGGGCCGGGTCGGGTGCGGCTGGCGGCGCTGGTGGAGCCGGGGCTGCGGGGACCTTCGACCTGGGGGCCATCCTGAGCAATGCGGCGGCTGCGGCCACTGCGGCTGCGGCGGAGGTGCGGGAGAAGGCGGCCGCGGAGGCTGCCGTGGCCCGGGAGTACGCCGCCGAGCATTCGGGCGAGGCCCGGGATGCGGCCGTTGGCGCCGCGGAGGAGTTCGGGCGCAAGGCGGCTGCGGTCGCCGAGGACGCCACGCAGCGAGCCGCCGCCGCTGCCGAGGAAGCGCGGGAGGCGGCCCGGGAGGCCGTGGCTGCCCGCAAGGCCAAGTCGAGCCCGCTGGAGTACGTGCCGCCCGACCCGGATGCGCCTGCGCCCAAGAAGGGCTTCCCGGTGGGGAAGGTCATCGCGGGCGTGGTGGCGCTGGCGGTGGTTGCCGGCGCGGCGGGGACCGTGGGGGCACATCGGATGCTGTCTGGCGGGACGGATGTTTCGCCCGCTGCAATAGTGGAGCCGGTGCAGGAATACGCGCTGGACATGGAGATGTCGTGCCTTTCGAACCTGTTCTTCAGCACGTACGACGTCGAGGTGTACGTGGACGATCGCCTGGTGGGCACGGTGACCCACGGGAGCGACAACGAGTTCCACGAGATCGTCGAGGCCGGCCAGCACACGCTTGAGCTGCGCAAGGAGGGAAGCTCTTCGGTTTCCGGCACGCGGAACTTCGTGACGGAGGAGGGGGATTCCGTCCTGCGGTGCGAGTTCGCGTGCAAGTCCGAGCAGGTGGCTATCCGCGAGTTCGAGGTGGTTGCTGCGGGCGAAGGGGCCGGTGCGATTGCGGGCTCCGAGGCTGGGGCCGGGGCTGAGCTCGGCGACGGCGACGGCGCTGGCGAGGACCCGGTGGCCGAGGCGCCCGTTGAGGAGGAGCCGCCGGCCCAGAAGGTGCTGACGGTGGGGACCCGCGACAGCAGCATGACCGGCGAGCCCATTTCCCTGACGGCCACGGGCTCGGACGGAGCCCAGACCGAGCTGGAGGGGACCGTTGGGGGAGAGGTGGATCTGAGCTCTCTTTCGCCCGACACGTACACCATTTCCCTGAGCGACGAATGCGAGCTGGGGGACGGCGCCTACTCCTGCAAGAGCGTGGAGGTGGACACCACCGGCGGCGAGGACGCGCAGTTCAAGACGACGGTGTATCCGCTGGTGGCGCTGGCCGTGGCGTGGCCGGACAAGCTCAAGAGCGCGCCGGTGGTGATCAAGGGCACCACCAAGGCGGGCAAGAGCTACTCGAAGACCGTCACGGCATACAAGGGCAAGGACAACTACACGGCGCTGCCTGCGGGGGATTACACCGTGCAGGTATCGGGCTCGTACCTGAAGGAAAAGGGCCTGGGCCTGCGGGCGAAAGCGCAGGAGGTGCACTTTGCCGGGACCGCGCCGGAGAAGGTGAAGCTGGCGGTGTCCAAGGTGAAGACGGCGGCTGCGGGGGCTGCGGCTGGTGCTGCGGCTGCGGCGGCGTCGGGCGCGGGGGAGTCGACGGGGTCCGGGTCTGGGAGCACGGGCTCTGGGAGCGCGGCTAAGCCC
Organism: Coriobacteriia bacterium; assembly: GCA_030526515.1. Lineage (GTDB taxonomy): Bacteria > Actinomycetota > Coriobacteriia > Coriobacteriales > Eggerthellaceae > SUG1186. Next base: position 20,473 of record JAUNCQ010000042.1, on the reverse strand, counting down.
AAGGTCGAGGAGCGGACGGTGTACATCACGCCTACGGGCACGAAGTACCACAGCCAGTGGTGCAAGACCATTAAGAATTCCTGCTCGCCCATGACTGAGTCCAAGGCTCAGTCGCTGGGGTACCAGGCCTGCAAGGTCTGCGGCGGCTAGCGGCGGGCGGCGGGCCGTGGGCACGCCCGGGATGGGCGACGGGCCCGGGACGGGCGTGTGCCGGCGGATTTTTCGTCCTGAAAATCACGAGGCCGCGGAGCTGGGGTTCCGCGGCCTCGTGGCGTTATTGGGCGATCTTGTGCTGCTGGTAGAAGGCCTTCAGGTCGGCTTTGACATCGGGCGGGAGCTGGGACTTCTTGACGCCGCGGATGGCGCCCTCCAGGGCCTGGAGCCGCTGGATGCAGGCGGAGGGGTCCGTCGCTTGGATGCGCAGCCAGGCGTCCTTGGCGCCGACTGCCTGCAGCTCCTGCGGGGTGGTTATGCCGACGCGCTGGAGCTGGGCTTCCACGGTGGGGCCGATGTTGGGCAGGTCGCTGAGCTTGGTCATAGCGGGGCCTTTCTGGCGGTTGCGTGATGGGACTATTGTATCGCCGCGGTCCCTGCTCGGCGGCTCGTTGCGGTACGCTTTGCTGAGTCTGATTTTGGGAAGGCGGTGCTGATGGGCTGCGACGGCGATATTGCATCCACGTGCTCCGGGTGCGGGGCGTACTGTTCGCTGCGGGTGAGCGTCCGGGATGGGCGCGTCGCGCGCGTGGACGGCAACCCGCGCAACCTGGCCACGGGCGGTGCGGTGTGTCCGGCGCTGCGGATTGTCGTGGAGCAGCAGGCTGACCCGGACCGCGTGACCGTGCCGCTGCGGCGTACCAATCCCGTGAAGGCTCGGGGCGTTGACCCGCGTTTTGAGCCCGTGAGCTGGGATGATGCTCTGGACGAAATCGCCGATAGGCTCCTTGACCTGCGCGCGCAGGGGATTCCGGAGTCGGTGGTGTTCTGCAAGGGGCGGTCCACGGGCGTTGGCGACCTGCTGTTCAAGGCGCTGCCCCAGATCTACGGCACCCCGAATCGGGTGGGCCATTCCTCCATCTGCAACGTGGCCGAGAAGAACGCCCTGGGCGCCATGGACGGCACTTGGGATACTCGCGACTACGATTTGGACCATGTGCAGTGCTTGCTTCTGTGGGGCACCGATCCTGCGGTGGGCAACAATCAGAAGTCTGTGTTCCTGAGCAAGCTGCGGGACCTGCGCAGCCGCGTTGCGGTGCGCGTGGTGAGCCCTCAGCGGTCGCTGACCTGCGAGCGACTGGGGGATGCCTGCGATTGGGTGCCCGTGGTGCCCGGAACCGACGCTGCCCTGGCGTTGGCCATGGCCCACGTGGTGCTGACCGAGGGGCTGTGGGACCGCGGGTTCGTGGGGGACTTCGTGGGCGCGGGCGGCGTGGCTGCAGGCGACACGCCCGCGGACGGCGCGGCTGACGCAGCCGGCGGCGCGCCCGCCCCCGGGTTCCAAGCCGGCGTCGCGGTGGAGCCGGGCGCCTTCGAGCAGTCTCACGTGCGGGGCCTGGTGGAGTGGTGGAACCAGGAGCTGCGCTGGCGCACGCCGGAGTGGGCTGCGACCAAATGCGGCGTGCCGGCGGAGCGGATCCGGCAGCTGGCCCGGGAGTTCGCGGCGGCGGGGCCGGCGGCGGTATCGTGGATTTCGCCCGGAGTTGCCATGGCTCCCAACGGCCAGTACGCCGCCATGGCCTGCCACGCCCTCAACGGGTTGGTGGGGTCCGTGGGCGCCCGGGGCGGCACGTACGCGTTCCCCAAGCCGCCGCTGGCTGCGATGCCGTCGGTGGAGCCGTACCTGGACGACGTGGCGCGGGCCGGATTGGCCGCGGAGCCCGTGGACCGGCGATGCCGCCGCGGCGCGGTGTGCGCAGGCGGCGGCAAGGCCCGGTCCGTGGCCCAGGTGGCCGGCCTGGCGGACGCCGTGCTGACGGGGGAGCCGTATCCGGTCCAGATGATGATCGGTTGCTGGAACAACTTCGCCTTCTCCAGCCCCGACTGCGGGCGCTGGGAGCGGGCCCTGGCGGCGGTGCCGTTTTCGGTGCACGTGACCACCCATGTGTCGGAGACATCGCACTTCGCGGACCTGGTGCTGCCGGCGGCCCATCATGCCTTCGAGACCTGGGGCTTCATGAAGAGCCGCGGCCAGGGGCGCATGTGCGTTTCCCTGCAGCAGCCCTGCGTGGATGCACCGGGCCAAGCCAAGGGGGACGAAACCGAGCTGCCGTTCCTCCTGGCCCAGAAGCTGGCGGAGCGCGGGTTCGATGCGCCGCTGCGGTACTTCCGCGAGTGCTTTGCCGACCCGGAGACCGGCGTCGCGCCGGCGGATGGCGTGGAGCTGGGACGCAACGCCGTGAAGCTGCTGACCGAGCCCCTGTGGCGGGAGCTAGGCGGCTGGGAGGCCTTCCGGGAGGCAGGTGTTTGGTGCAGCTCGCCGGCGGCGGTCCGCGACCCCGGGGAGCCGGTGGCGCCGCTGCCTACGGAGTCCGGGTGCTTCGAGTTCGTCAGCGGCTCCCTGCGGGAACTGCTGCGGGATTACGCGGCGTTTCATGGGCTGGACTGGGCCGATGCCCTGGCTGACCTGGGGTTGCCGACCGCAGGCGACCTGGCGCTCATGCCCCACTGGGCGGAGCCGCTGCGCCTGGGAGACGCGGGGGAGTATCCGCTGGTGTTCACCCAGCACCGGGCCTTCGGCAGCCTGGAAGGACGGTCGGCCAATTCGCCCCTGTTCCAGCGCATGAAGGCCATGGATCCCGGTGATGAGCCCTGGGACGACGTGGTGAAGGTGCATCCTCGGACCCTGCGGAATTTGGGGCTGGGGGACGGGCAGATGGTGCGGATGACATCGCCCGTGGGCAGCATTGCGGTGCGGGTCCGGGCTTGGGACGGCGTGCCGCCCGGGATTGCCTGCAAGTGCTACGGGCAGGGCCACTGGGCCTACGGTCACGTGGCGGCCCTGGACTTCGAGGCCGGCGTGCCCCGCGGCGGAAACGCCAACGAGGTGCTGCCCCAGGTCCGCGAGCCTATCAGCGGCGCGGTGGTGCGGCACGGCGGTTTCGCCCGTATTCGCCTGGAGCCGCTGTAGCCGACGGGTTGCGGTAGCCCAGCGTCCCCATGATGCAAAACGGCCCTGCGGCTCGGTGGAGTCGCAGGGCCGAACTGTTGCTTGGGGCGGAGGCTATGCCGGTTGGGTCCTAGATGCAGAAGCAGGGGGCCACGCCGCCGACGCGATCTGCATTGGTGTTGCCGAAGAAGCACTTGCCGTTGGGCGGGCCGTTGAAGATGCAGCCGAAGTGGGTGTCGCTGAACTGGTAGCGCTCTCGCAGGTACCAGAGGTAAGAGGTGGTCGTCGGATCGGGGCAGTCGGGGTCCAGGCTGGCCTTGGTAATGTAGGTGTTGAATCCGCCGTCCGTGACGCCCTCTTTCAGGTCGCGATCCGAATAGCGCTTGTATTGCGCGCCGTCAGCGAGCTGGCTGGAGGCACCTTCGGCAATCTCGTAGCCGCTGAGCAGCCAGAGCTTGTCCTTGGTCTGGGTGAGGATGGGGTACGGGTCCTCGTAGGTTCCGTTGTCGGAGCTCTTGGAAACCTCGGCGATCTGCTCCCGCAGGTCGGCGGGAAGCTGCTTGTAGAAGGTGCTGTGCATCCACACGCGGATGCCGCTGCCGCGCCAGCCGCCCAGGTTGCTGTATTCGGCGTTCATGGGCATCCAGTGAACCAGCGCCATGCTTTCGAAGCTGATGCCGGCGCTGCCGGAGCCGTCAGCCAACCTATCTTGGTTGAAGCCCAGGATGCGGAAGGGGGCGGACAGCCCGCGGCCATCATTCAGGGGGACGTACTTCACGTCCTCGGTCAGGGTGCCGTCGCTGTTCGCCAGGCCGAAGAAGTAGGCGATGGTCAGCCACTCGGTATCGTAGTTGCAGGCCGCGATGGCCTTGGATATTGCCTTCAGCTCAGCCCAGGTGTAGTCGTCCAGGTGCTCCTTGGGCTTGACGCCGGTGGCGTCTGCCTTCTGCTGCACCAGCGGGTAGTTGTGGGACCAGACGTTGTCGCAGTCCAGCAGCTTGTGACACTCCGGGCACTGCCACAGGGTGCCCATGGGGACCCGGACCTCCTGCACGGAGGGGTGGGCCAGGGCGGGGATGGGCTCGGAGGAGGAGTCGTCGCAGCGCGTGCAGGCGTGGGTGGTCTTGCCGTCCTCGCCGCAGGTGGCGGGTGTCACCACGTCGGCGTAGTCATGGCCCAGGGGCTCCAGGGTGCCGGTGGACAGGACCTTCTTGCACTGGCTGCAGGTGGTCTTGGTTGCGCCAGCGTCAGTGCAGGTGGCCGCCTTGGTGGTCGTGACCACGCGCTTGGAGGCGGGGTGGGCGCACAGGGTGCGGACGGCCTTCTTGGTGGACCAGGTGCCGTAGTACTTCTTGCCCTTGACCGTCTTGTAGGCACGGGCCTGCACGTAGTAGGTGGTGTAGCCCTTCAGCTGGGCGAAAGAGGTGCTGGTCTTGGTGCTGTTCTTTACCGTTGCCTTGGCCATGGTGGACTTGGCGCTGATGCGGTACTGGTAGGCGGTCACCTTGGCCTGCTTCTTCACGGTGACGGTCACCTTGGTGGAGCTGGCGGCCTTGGCGGCGGTCACCGTTGCCTTGCCGGGCTTGGCCACGGCGGCGTGGGCCTGGGATGCGGCCGGGGCCGCGGCCACCGCGGCGGCCAGCAGCAGCGCAGCCGCGCCGGCGGCGATCAGCCGAACCGGGGCGATGCGCTCAGTAGATGCGTTCATGGGAGGTTTTCCCTTCCGGGGAATCCGACGGGGTTTTCGTCCTCAATTATATGCAGAAGCAGGGGGCCACGCCGCCGTCGCGGTCTGCGTTGGTTATGCCGAACTTGGCCTCGCTTTCGGTCGGAGGGTTGATGATGCACCGGAAATATCCCTCTTCGCCGCTATAGGCGCTTCGCAGGAACCAGAAGTAGCCGTTGAAGCTGATGCCGGGCTGGTCGGGACCCAAGCTGGCCTTGGTAAAGTAGGGGTTGATTGTTGACATCTGTATGTCGCATTCCAGGTCGTGCTCTGCGTAGCGTTGGTATTGCTTGCCTTCTGACAGGAAGTTGTATACGTTGTCCAAGAGCTCAATGGAGCTGAGGAGCCAGACCTTGTCCTTGGTTTGGGTAGGGGCAACCTGTCCAAATTTGTAGCCTACGTTGTTGGATGTCTTCGCGACCTCGACGATCTGCTCTCGCAGCTCGGCGGGGATCTGCTTGTAGAAGGTTCCGTGCAGCCACATGCGAATGCTGCTAGTGCGCCAGCCGCCCAGGTTGCTGTTGGTGGCGTTCGCGGGCAACCACTGGACCAGCGTGACGCTCTCGAAGCTGATGCCGGCCTTGCCGGAGCCGTCGGCCAGGTCGTCGTGGTTGAAGCCCAGGATGCGGAAGGGGGCGCTGAAGCCGCGGCCGTCGTTGAGGGGGACGTACTTCACGTCCTCGGTCAGGGTGCCGTCGCCATTTACCAGGCCGAAGGCGTAGGCGATGGTCAGCCACTCGGACTCGTACTCGCAGGCGGCGATTGCCTTGGAGACTGCCTTCAGCTCGGCCCAGGTGTAGTCGTCCAGCTGGCCCTTGGGCTTGACGCCGGTGGCGTCGATCTTCTGCTGGATCAGCGGGTAGTTGTGGGACCAGACGTTGTCGCAGTCCAGGAGCTTGAGGCATTCCGGGCACTGCCACAGGGTGCCCATGGGGACCCGGACCTCCTGCACGGAGGGGTGGGCCAGGGCGGGGATGGGCTCGGAGGAGGAGTCGTCGCAGCGCGTGCAGGCGTGGGTGGTCTTGCCGTCCTCGCCGCAGGTGGCCGGGGTCACCACGTCGGCGTAGTCATGGCCCAGGGGCTCCAGGGTGCCGGTGGACAGCGTCTTCTTGCACTGGCTGCAGGTGGTCTTGGTTGCGCCGGGCTCAGTGCAGGTGGCCGCCTGGGTGGTGGCGGTTGCGCGCTTGGAAGAGGGGTGCGCGCACAGGGTGCGGACCTTCTTCTTGGTGGACCAAGCTCCGTAGTACTTCTTGCCCTTGACGGTCTTGTAGGCACGGGCCTGCACGTAGTAGGTGGTGTACTGCTTCAGCTGGGCGAAAGAGGTGCTGGTCTTGGTGCTGTTCTTTACCGTTGCCTTGGCCATGGTGGACTTGGCGCTGATGCGGTACTGGTAGGCGGTCACCTTGGCCTGCTTCTTCACGGTGACGGTCACCTTGGTGGAGCTGGCGGCCTTGGCGCTGGTCACCACGGCCTTGCCGGGCTTGGCCACGGCGGCGTGGGCCTGGGGCGCGGCCGGTGCCGCGGCAACCGCGGCGGCCAGCAGCAGCGCAGCCGCGCCGGCGGCGATCAGCCGGCTCGGGGCGGTCCTTCCGATGGAGACGTTCATGTACTTCTCCTTTCCCTGGCTGGGCTTTCTTTCGCCCATCATACCAATGTCCTGCGGGGCTTCGCTCGAGCCTGAGGACACAGATTCCCTTTGACGGTTAGTTGCCGCTGCGGCGGGAAAGTCTCAGCGCTGCTACCAGGAAATCGATTCGTATTCCAAGCCGTGCTCGGTGCGCAGCAGCTCCATGAGCTGCGTGGGAGAGTAGGCGGGGATGCTTGACCGTTCGAAGCCCTTGATGTCCCTGGTTACGATGGCGTCGGCGCCGATGCGCTTGGCGCTGTGGGCGATCAGGCAGTCCTCTACGTCCGGCCAGCCGTCGGTGAGGGCCTTTTCACAATCTAGGGCATGGGTGCCGCACAGGCGGAAGAGCCTCAGGCTGGACGCCATGGCGCGCCGGGCCTGGTCGCGTACCCCGGGGCCGCGCAGGATGTAGTCGGCGTCGGTGACGGACTGGGTGCTGATCCAGAGCTCCAGGTCGTCGAAGGATGCGGCCATGCACAGGAGTCGGGCGCCCTCCACGAACTCGGGACGATTTGCAATCAGGTCCAGGTAGACGTTGGTGTCAACGAAGATCTTCATATTCACCTGCCAGCGCCTGGGCCAGGAGACCGTCGTACTCGGTGCCGTCCGTTCCCAGGGAGCCTTCGGGGAAGGCGGGAGCGGGCAGGCTGGCCTGCTGGAAGAACTCGGTCAGGAATGCCCTCTGCTGTTCGGTCATGACGCGCTTCTTGGGCTGCTCGGGTTCTGCGGCGGTCGTCGGAGAACCAGGCAGGGTTCGGGTGCGGACTACGTGCTCGAAGGCGGCGTTGATCAGCTGCGTTTGGGTGGCGCCAAGCTGTTTGAGGATGTCCGATGCCTGCGCGTGGAGCTCGTCTTCCACGCGGGCCGATGCCATGACGCTCATGATTCCCCCTGATTCTGCGTATGACGTATGACGAACTATATTATAGTGTAGGGCGAAAGGCTCGGCAAGGTTCGGCGGGGCCTGAAGGCTCGATTGGCGGGAGGCGACCATGGAGCGACGCGTGTTTCAGACGGACAAGGGCCCGATCGCCTATTGGGTGGGCGGCGCTGCTGTCGGCCCGGAGCTGGTGTTCCTGCCGGGGCTGACAGCGGATCGCCGGCTGTTCGACCAGCAGGTGGAGCACTTTGCCCCGGCCTGCCGCTGCCTGGTGTGGGACCCGCCGGCCCATGGGGAGTCGCGGCCGTTTCCGCTGGAGTTCACGCTGGACGACTGGGCCCGCTGGCTGCGGGAAATCCTTGCGCGGGAATCTTTCGCCCACCCGATTCTGGTAGGGCAGTCCATGGGCGGATACCTGAGCCAGGCCTTCATGCGGCTGTTCCCGGGCGTGGTCGCGGGGTTCGCGAGCATCGATTCCGCGCCGCTGGAGCGGTCGTACTACGCTGGCTGGGAGCTGTGGGCACTGCGGCACACACGGCTTATGTACTTGAGCATTTCCTGGAAGATGCTGCTGACCTGGGGTTCCACGGGAACGGCGGAGTCGGAGCACGGGCGGGCGCTCATGCGGACCATGATGGAGGGGTACGGCAAGCGCGAGTACTGCGAGCTGGCGGCCCATGGGTACCGCATGCTGGCCGATGCAGCGGGCGCGGACTGCGACTACCCCCTGACCTGCCCCGTTGAGTTGATTTGCGGCGAAAAGGATGCCGCCGGTTCAACGCGCCGCTATAACCGCGCGTGGACCGAGCGCACCGGGCTGCCGCTGACCTGGGTGCCCGGGGCGGGGCACAACTCCAACACGGACCGGCCTGACGAGGTGAACGCGGTCATCCAGCGGCTCATCGACCGCGTGGCTGCCGGCCGCTAGCGACGGCGTTGACGGCTGGCGTTCGCGCCTAGAAACCCTTACGAATGTAAAAAATACATACATTTGTACGTCATAAAACCCTTGCGCATGGTATACTGGCCTCAAGCAAAGAAGGCGGCACCCTCACGTTGAGGAGGCGGGGCGTATGGCGAATGACGAGCATGTTTATTTAGAGCAGGACGAAACAGATCCACGCGATTCGGTCATGCTTTCCACCAAGGAGGCAGCGGAGCGGCTGGGGGTTTCCACGGCGCGTATCCGCCAGCTGATCGGCAACAACCAGGTGAGCGCACAGCGTTGTGGCAAGTCGTGGCTGATTGAGCAGGATTCGCTGGATGCGTACGCGGCCTCGGCGAAGGTGGGCCGTCCGGCGCGAGACAGTGCGCGCGCTCGGGTCAGGGCCGCACGCAAGGAGCCGGCGTCCTATGTGCTCATGAACAGGCATTTCGAGGTTGCCGAGTGCGCGTATGACCCGCTGGAGGGGCGGTTCACCAAGGTGCGAATTCTTGACGGGAGCCGCGTGCCTTTTGCCTTGCTGTCGTATAGGGCGAAGGACAACCTGTGCGCCGCGTTGAACGAGTGGTGGGGGAGCCGGGGCATTCCGGACTTTCGCCCTGATTTGGAAGAGCGTTTGCGGGAGTTGGGCTTGCGCTCTGCGTTCGAGCTGCCTTTCGCCAGCATGGGGCTTTCCCTGAGCGATCTGTATTGGCTGCGTCCGACGGGGTCCGCGTTGACCTGGGATGACGTGAATTTCTTCCGCAATGATTTTGACCTGGGGCCCGTGGGTGAAGGAGGGCGGCCTGCGTCGAGCGTGGGGCCGTGGATGAACGCAGTGGGCTTGAACAACCCCGACAACACTACTGATGGTCAGCTGCGCAAGCGTTGGCTGGTCGACGGCGAGGGCCAGCGAGTGCTGGTCAAGGGCAATAGCGACGGCGGGCGTCAGGTGTACAACGAGGTGATTGCGACCATGCTGTATCGGCGGTTGCTGCCCAGCTGGCGCTATGTGGAGTATCGGCTGCGTTCCTGGCGCGGCCAGGACGTGTGCGTGTGCCCGAATTTCCTGCGGGATGACGAGGAGTTTATTCCTGCATGGTATGTCCTGCGTTTGAATAAGAAGTCCAATCAGCACAACGCCTACAGGCATTATTGCGAAACCTGCGATCAGCTGGGCGTGGCTGGGGTCGAGGGCCAGCTGATGCGCATGCTGGTGTGCGACAGCCTGTTGGCGAACGAGGATCGCCATTGGGGGAACTTCGGAATAGTGCGCAACGTTCGGACGCTGGAATACCGGGTGGCTCCTATCTTCGATACCGGCGACAGCCTGTGGGTGCGCAAGCCTCTTCGTGATCTGGTGGCAGGTGATTATTCCTTCGAGACAAGGCCGTTTTCGCCTAATCCTCGCAAGCAGCTGGACATGGTCATTGATGCGTCCTGGTACAACCCCGCAGAGCTGGACGGCTTCGTGGAGCAGGTGCGGGGTTTTCTGGACAAGGTGATTGGAGGCGCGGATCCTACGGACGCGGTGTGCCGGGGGCTGCAGGAACGCATTGACCAGGTGAACGCCTGGGCCCGACGTCAGCCGCAGATTCGGTGTACGCCGGAGCAGGCTGAGAAGCTGGAATGGGTGTGGCTGTGATAGGGCTTTATTCGCTTAGGAGCTTGGTTAGGTCTTGAATGGAGCTGGCTAGTTGGAGGTGAGAAAGGATCTCGGCGGGAATGAAGCCGTGGTCGACCATGGTCTGGTAGGTGGCTGCTAGGGGCTCGTAGTAGCCGTTGATGTTGGCCAGGATCAGGGGCTTTGCGCAGCGGCGCAGCTTGATCAGGGCCATGACTTCGCTGAGTTCCTCCAGCGTGCCAGGGCCGCCGGGGAGCGCGACGAAAGCGTCGGCCAGTTCGATCATGCGGGTGCGGCGCTCCGCCATGGTGGTGGTGACCTGGTAGTTGGTGAAGCCGGCGGGCGGGGTCTCCAACTCGAGCAGGAAATCAGGAATCACGCCGATGGCAGGCGCTCCCGCTGCTAGGGCTGCGTTGGCCACGGCGCCCATGAGGCCGGTGCCGCCTCCGCCCCAGACCAGCGTGTGCCCGTTGCGGCCGATCCATTCGCCCAGCTCCTGGGCGGCCTGGAGGTAGGCGGGATCGTTGCCGGTGGCGGCTCCGCAGTAGACGGTGATGTTCATGGGCGGCCCTTTCGTCCTGTGCTCGATGCGTTGCTAGAAGTATAGCGCGCGCTAGGAAAGGAGCAGGTACAGGCCGATGTTGGCTGCAAGGAAGGCGATGTTGAGAACGGCGAACAGAAGCAGGAAGCGGGAGGTGCTGCCAACGCGGGCGCGGCGGTAGAGCTCCAGGGAGATCAGGCTGGCCAGGCTGGCGACGGGGGTTCCCAGGCCGCCAATGTCGACGCCCAGCAGCAGCTGCTGCCAGTCGGTGGTGAAGGGCGCCAGCAGGACTGCGGAGGGAACGTTGCTGATGAACTGGCTGGCTACCAGCGACGCGGCGAAGGGCGCCTGGCCCATGAGGTCTGACAGCACCTGCTGCAGCCAAGGAATGTTTGCCAGGTTGCCGGAGAACACGAAGAAGCACACGAAGGTGAGCAGCAGGAAGTAATCGACCTTGCGGAAGGCGCCGCGATCGAACACGAGCGCGCCAATCGCGATCAACGCCATGGCAGGCAGAAGGGGAATGACCTTGGCAACGGTGAGTGCGGCAACAATGAACAGCAGGACGAAAGCCACGGCCGGCTTGGTCTGGAGCTTGCTGCTGGCAGGGTCGAGCTGCGCCTTCATACGGCCAGGCTTGCCCAGGGCGACGGAGCACGCGACCAGCAGCACCAAGGAGAGGACTGCGTATGGGGCCAGGACCAGCATGAACGGGACCAGGTCCGATTCGAAGTGGGCGAACAGGAACAGGTTCTGCGGGTTGCCGATGGGCGTGACCATACTTCCCAGGTTGGCAGCCAGCGTCTGCAGAACCACTACCAGGGCAATGCGCTCGGCTTGGCGCGCCACGGTGAACAGGAACAAGGTGAAGGGAACCAGCGCTATCAGTGCCACGTCGTTGGTGACGAACATGGATGAAAAGAAGCACAGCAGCACCAGCACCAGGCTGACGAATCGCACGGATCGCTCGCCGCTGAGGAATTTGCTGGCAATGAAGCTGAACAGGTTGGCCCTCTGCAGGCCTGAAACGCACAGCATCAGGCAGAACAGCAGCCCCAGCACGCGCACGTCAAGGTACTCCAGGTACGCCGCGCTGGGCGGCACCGCGAACATGGACGCCGCTGCAGCCAAGGCGGCGATGGTCAGGACTGGCTGGTCCCTCAGGAACGCCACGGCCTTCACGGCCACCAGATCGGCGGCCTTTTCGGCGACGGAGTTGATGAACTGCGGCGTTCGGGTGCTCACGGGGTCCTTTCTTCGCGGTCGGATAAGTCTTGGATGAGGATAATTGTACGGAACTGCGGGGGAGTAGTATAGCGTTTTCGGCGACGTTGCTGAGCGGTTGCCGTTGGCTGCGGTAGGCTGGACGAAAGAAAAGCGGGCGGCGCTTTCGCCCGAAGGAATACAAGGATGGGGAACATGGCAGACATGCAATACAGGTTGGACGCGCGCAGCGGGCGAAAGATTTCCGCACTGGGCTTTGGCTGCATGCGCTTCCCGCGGGAAAAGGATGCCGAGGAGCTGGTGGTGCGCGCGGTGGAGGCCGGCGTGAACTACTTCGACACGGCGTACGCGTACCCGGGCAACGAGGAAACGCTGGGCCGCATCTTGGAGCGGACTGGTCTGCGGGAGCAGGTGCTCATTGCAACCAAGCTGCCCCACGGCACCGTTCGGTCCCTGGATGACGTGGACCGTTTGTTCCGGACGTCTCTTTCTCGCCTGCGCACGGACTACGTGGACTACTACCTGATCCACAACGTGATCACGTTGGACGACTGGAAGCGCCTGGTGGGCCTGGGCATTGAGCAGTGGATAGCCGACCGCAAGGCGGAAGGGTCCCTACGCCAGGTTGCCTTCAGCTTCCACGGCACGCTGCCGGAGTTCAAGGGGCTGCTGGACGCCTACGACTGGGACATGGTCCAGATTCAGTACAACTATATGAACGAGAACTTCCAGGCTGGTCGCGAGGGCCTGGAGTTGGCGGCGGAGCGTGGCCTGCCGGTGGTCATCATGGAGCCGCTGTTGGGCGGCACCCTGGCCAAGGGGCTCCCAGCAAAGGCCCAGGCCGCCTTGGAGAAGGCGTGCCCTGAGCGCAGCTGTGCCAGCTGGGCGCTGCGCTGGCTGTGGGACCAGCCGGCGGTGACCTGCGTGCTTTCGGGCATGAACGCCGTCGAACAGCTGGAGGACAACCTGGCCACGGCGGCTGACGCGGAGCCGGGCTGTCTTTCGCCCTCCGAACGGGAAGCCATAGCCCAGGTGAAGGAAGCGTTCGGCGAAAAATGGCGCGTTCCCTGCACCGGCTGCAACTACTGCATGCCCTGTCCGGCCAAGATCAACATCCCTGCGGCTTTTTCCGCGTACAACGAATCCTTTGCGGTCTCCTGGTTCAGCGGCGTGGTCCGGCACGTCACGGGCTCGGGCATCACGTCGGGGGACCCGCACTTCCTGGCGGGCTGCACGGGTTGCGGCGCCTGCAAGCGCAAGTGCCCCCAGCACATCGATGTGCCCCGGGAGCTGAGTGCCGTGCAGAAGCGCCTGGAGCCGGCCGTCATCCGGCCCGCGTCGAAGGTGTTCATGAAAGTGATGCGCAGATAAGCGCGCAAAAACAACAATATCTGGGATGGTATTACCTAGTAACCCGCTATACTTTGCGGTACGTAGGGCGAAAGCCCCGGGGCTCTGACTAGGGAAAGGAGAGCTTGTATGGAATTGTTGCAAGACGTGGTATTCCTTGATCGTTTGCAGTTCGCCGCAACGGCGGTCTACCACTACATGTTCGTACCGCTGAGCATTGGCTTTGGTCTGATTCTGGCCATCCTCATGACCAAGGCGTACAAGAGCGGTAAGCCGGAGGACGATCATCTGGCACGCTTCTGGCTGAAGCTGTTCACGGGCACGTTCGCCGTGGGCGTTGCCACCGGCATCACCATGGAGTTCAGCTTCGGCACCAACTGGGCTGACTACTCCCGCTTCGTGGGCGACATCTTCGGTGCGCCCCTGGCGGCCGAGGCCCTGTTCGCGTTCTTCCTGGAATCCGTATTCCTGGGCGTGTTGCTGTTCGGCCGCGAGAAGGTGGGCAAGCTGTTCTACCTGGTCAGCGGCTGGCTGGTGTGGTTCGGCTCCTGCCTGTCCGCCCTGTGGATCATCATTGCGAACTCCTGGATGCAGACGCCCGCCGGCTTCGAGATCGGCCCTGACGGCAATGCCGTTCTGACCGACTTCTTCGCCGCGGCGCTGAACTACTCCACGCTGGAGCGCTACTTCCACGTGCTGGTGGCGGTCATGCTGTGCGGTGCCCTGATGGCCGTTGCCGTGGGTGCCTACTACCTGCTGAAGAAGCGCGCGGGCGATGCCGGCATGAAGCTGGTGCGCCTGGGTGCCATCGTGACCCTGGTGTGCGCCGTGCTCATGGTCCCCGCGGGTCATCAGCAGGCCGTGGAGGTTGCCGAGCAGCAGCCTGCCAAGCTCGCCGCCATGGAGGGCATGTACGAGTCCGGCCCGGTGGGCATGAGCGTGATCGGTTGGGTGGACGAAGCCAACCAGAAGCTGATCACCATCGAGATCCCCGGTCTGACCAGCTTCCTGGCAACCGGCGACTTCAACGCTGAGTTCCCGGGCCTGAACGACTTCCCGGAAAACGAGCGTCCCACCGACGTGAACCTGATCTACCAGTGCTATCACTTCATGCTGATCTTCTTCGGCCTGGCAGCCATTGCCCTGGTGCTGGCGCTGCTGGTGACATTCGGCAAGCTGGACGTGTCCAAGCGCCGCTGGCCGCTGTACCTGATGATGGTGGGCTGGGCCGGCGCCCTGCTGGCCATCCAGTTCGGCTGGTGCACGGCTGAGTTCGGTCGCCAGCCCTGGATCGTGTACGGCCAGCTGCTCACCGCCGACGGCGTGTCCGCCGTGGTGGACGCACCCCAGGTGATCATCACCCTGGTCCTGTTCACCGTGGTGTACACCTTCATCTACGTGGTCTGGGCCCGCAGCTTTATCAAGACCGTGAAGGAAGGCCCCGAGACCATTGCCGCTGCTGACGACGCGGCTGCCCATCCCGTCAAGCTGGATGTGGAGGTGCAGGAATAATGCTTATCCTGGGAAATCTTTGGTACATCATCATCTTCGTGCTGATCATCAGCTATTTCGCCCTTGACGGCTTTGACCTGGGCGCGGGCGTTCTGTATCCGTTCGTGGCCAAGGACGAAAAGGACAAGGGCCGCATCATGAAGGCCATTGGTCCCGTGTGGGACGGCAACGAGGTCTGGCTGCTGACTGCCGGCGGCGCCCTGTTCGCCGCCTTCGCGCCGGCCTACGCCACCGTGTTCAGCGGCTTCTACCTGGCCATCATGCTGGTGCTGTTCGGCCTGATCTTCCGCGCCGTGGCGGTCGAGTACCGCGCCCACGGCGGCGACATGCCCAAGGTCTGGGACGTGCTGTTCTTCGTGGGCAGCCTGCTGCCGGCACTGCTGCTGGGCGTGGCCATGGGCAACATCATCCAGGGTCTGCCGCTGGACGCCCACGGCGACTACGTGGGCGGATTCTTCGCCCTGCTGAACCCGTTCGCCCTGCTCTGCGGCGTGCTGGGACTGGTCCACATGCTGACCCAGGGTGCTGCCTGGATTGCGCTGAAGGCTCCTGTCGACTCTGAGCTGCGCGCCAAGTGCGCCAAGCTGCGCCGCACCCTGGCCCTGGTGGACCTGGTGCTGTTCGTGGTCGTGACCGCTGCCTTCTTCCTGCTGATCGCCCCGACGCTGCCGTACGCCATTGCCAGCACCGTGCTGGCCGGCGTGTTCGCGGTGCTGTACGTGATCGGCATGGTCGTGACCGCCTTCGTGAGCAAGGCTGACGAGCCCAAGGGCGACCTGCTGGCCATTGTGGCCGCGGGCGTTGGCTGCCTGGGCCTTTCTGGCATCATCGGCGCCACCCAGTTCCCGAACCTGGTTCCGGCACTGGATCCGGCCCTGAGCCTGACCGTTGCCAACTGCGCCTCCAGCGATGTTGCGCTGTTCGCCATGACCATCATTGCGGTCATCGGCGTGCCGCTGGTGCTGGTCTATCACGTGCTGACCTACCGGGCCTTCCGCGGTCGCGTTGACTAGCGAAGCGGTTCATGCTGGATAGGAACATATTCAAGCTAGCGGGAGCAGGGCGCATGTTTGCCCTGCTCCTGGCTTTTGCGGTGCTGGATGCGGCGCTGATCGTGATTCAGGCGCTGTGTCTTTCCGGGGCCTTGGTTCATTTGTGGGAGGGCGCCGTGGCGGGTCGGGCCGATGGCCTGCTGGCGGGAGCGCTTCCCGGGGCCCTGGGCTTTGCGGCAGCCTTCGTGCTGCGCAACGCCGTGGATGCCCTGCGAGGCCGGCTCATGGACGGCTTCTCCCGTACGCGCGCAGCCGAGCTGCGCAGCGACCTGCTGACGGCGACGTACGAGCAGGGGAGCGCCGGCGTGCAGGCCCGCGGCTCCGCGGTGGCGGTGGACTCGCTCATCGGCGGTGTGGACAACGTCCGCAACTACGTGGGCATAATTCTGCCCAAGGTGGCTGACCTGATGGCCATCCCCACGGTGCTGACGGTGGCCCTGTTCTTGGTGGACTGGGTGAGTGGTGTGATCGCGTTGGTCATTCTGCCCTGCATCATCGGATACATGCAGCTGCTCGGTGCCCACGCCAAGGCTCAGGCCGCGGCCCAGCATGAGGAGTACGACCGCCTGGCCAATCACTTCATGGACACCCTGCGCGGCCTGCTGGTGCTGAAGGCCTTCGGGCGGTCGCGCCCCTACGCCAAGCAGGTGTTCGCGGTTTCCGAAGGGTTCCGCGAGGCTACGGTGAAGACCCTGCGCACTGCCACCCTGAGCAGCCTGGTGCTGGACCTGTTCCGGACCTTCGCCCTGGCGGCGGTGGCCATCATGCTGGGATTCCGCCTGCTCAACGGCACGGCGGAGCTGTTCGCCGCCCTGGCGGTGCTCATCATGGTGCCCGAGTACTTCGCTGCCGTGCGCCGATACTCCACTGACTTCCATGCCAGCCTTGACGGCCGCAACAGCCTGGCCGCCATCTTGGCGGTGGTGGGCGAAAGCGCCGCGGGCGCGGTCGGCGACTTGGACGCGGGTGCGGATGCGACTGCGGGCGGTGACGAGGCCGTGGACGCGGATGTGGCTGCGAGCGCGGCTGATGACGAGGCCGCGGCGGCTCTTTCGCCCTGGTCCGCTGGCTCCGTGCTGGAGCTGGAGGGCGTGGGATTTCGGTACCCCGGCGAGCCCGCCCCGGCGCTGCAGGACGTGAGCGTGCGCATCGCAGGTCCCTGCAAGGTGGGTCTGGTGGGTGTGTCGGGCTCGGGCAAGTCCACGCTTGCGCGGCTGCTGGCCGGGTTCAGCGCTCCGACTGCGGGGCGGATCCTCGTGAATGGCCGCCCGGTGGATAGCCTGGGTCGCCCTGACTGGCTGGGCCAGGTGACGTTCATTCCCCAGAACCCCCACGTGTTTAGCGCCAGCCTGCGGGACAACGTGGCCTTCTACGTGCCCGACGCCACCGATGATCAGGTAGCGCAGGCGGTGGAGTTGGCGGGTCTTTCGCCCATCGTGGAAAAATTGCCCGAGGGGCTGGACACCCGGGTCGGCCAGGGCGGCCGGGCCCTCTCCGGCGGACAGGCTCAGCGGGTGGCGCTGGCCCGCGCGTTCCTGGATGACCGACGGCGGGTGCTGGTGTTCGACGAGCCCACGGCCCACCTGGACATCCAGACCGAGCTTGCCCTGAAGGAACGCATGCTGCCGCTGATGGAGGGCCGCTTGGTGCTGTTCGCCACGCATCGCCTGCATTGGCTGCGGGACATGGACCTGGTGCTGGTCCTGCGGGATGGCCGAGTTGTGGAATGGGGTACGCCCGATGAGCTGCTGGTGGCCGACGGTGCCCTGAGGGAGTTGGTCCGGGACCTGAGGGGCGGTGAGCAGTCGTGAGCAAACGCGAGATTCGGGGCGAAAACCCCGGCATAGTGAGCCGGCTGCGGGCCATCTGGTCCGGCGACGCCTGGGTGCGGCCCTATTTCGGGCGGTACGGGAAGACGCTGGCGGCATCGCTGGCGTTGGGCGTGCTGACGCTGGTGTTCGCGACCATGCTCATGTTCGTGAGCGGCTTCCTGATCAGCTACGCCAGCCTGCCCCCTGAGCTGGGGCTTTTCAGCCTGTTCATCCCCATTGGGTTCGTGCAGATCTTCGGCGTGGGCAAGCCCTTCTTCGGGTACTTCGAGCGCCTGACCAGCCACGATTGGGTGCTGCGCATGACCAGCGACCTGCGCCGACGGCTGTACTGCCTGTTCGAGGCGGACGGCCTGGTGGGCGCGCAGCTGCGTCGCGCGGGCGATGCGCTGGGCCTGCTGTCCCAGGACATCGGTCACGTGCAGAACCTGTATTTGCGGACGGTGTTTCCGCTGGTCATAGCGTGGATTTTGGGCGGCTTGGTGGTGCTGGCGCTGGGTCTGATGAGCCTGCCCTGCGCCTGCATGCTGCTGTTGGGCTTTGTGGTCATCGGGGTGCTGCTGCCGCTGCAGGCGCTGCTGGTTGACGGCGCCCGGATGATGCGGGCCAAGGAGCTGCGGGCGGCCCTGTACGCGTCTGCATACGACAACGTCATGGGCATAGGCGACTGGGTCTACTCCCAGCGCGCGGACGACTACCATGCCTCGGTGGCGGAGGTGGCTGCGCAGATCGATGCGCTCGAGGCCCGCATGGCGGCGGCGTCCCGGCGGCGCGGCCTGGTGCTGCATGTGGTGTTTGCCCTGCTCACGGTGGGTATGTTGCTGTGGGCTGGCGGCTACTTCGGGGTGTCTGCATCTGCGGGCGAAAGCGCCGGTGCGGTGGGCCTGGCGGCGTCCTTGGCGGACGGGCAGGCCGGGAACTGGATCGCGGCTTTCGTCCTGGGATTCTTCCCCTTGCTGGAGGCGTTTCAGCCCCTGCCCGATGCAGCCGTCGAGGCAGCTGGGCACTTGGATGCGGTCGAGCGGTTGAACGGGCTGTCGGGGTCGGGCTCAGGTGCGGCGAGTATGGCCGCGGGCGCAGGTGCGCCGGCGGGCGAGCCGCTGGACGGCTTGGCGGATTGCCCGGAGCCGGCGGACGCGACGCTGAGGCTGGAAGATGTGCGGTTTGCGTATGGTGCGACCGCGGTGGCGGGTGCGGCTGACGCGACGGCCCCTGGTGCGGCTGCGATGTCCGGCCCCGATGCAGTGGCCGGCTGCGACATGGCTGGCTCCGACTCCGAGCTGCTGCTGGACGGCGTGAGCCTGACGGTGCCGCCGGGCCAGAAGCTGGCGGTGCTGGGCGCAAGCGGCTCGGGTAAGAGCACGCTGCTGCATGTGATCCGCGGTGATCTTCGCCCGCAATCCGGTGTGGTGACGCTGGGCGGTGTGCCGGTGGCGCGGCTGAACGAGCTGGGCCGCATGCCGCAGCACGTGGGCTACTTGCAGCAGAGTTCGTATCTGTTCGCGCAGTCGCTGTACGGCAACCTGAAGGTGGGCAATCCCAGGGCCACGCGGGAGCAGGCCGAGGCCGCGCTGCGCGCCGTGGAGCTAGGGCCGCTGCTGGACCGGCTGCCCGACGGCCTGGACACCCAGCTGGACGAGGCCGGCATGCGCTTTTCCGGCGGCGAGCGACAGCGTATCGCCCTGGCGCGTCTGCTGTTGGCCGACGTGCCCGTGGTGCTGCTGGACGAGCCCACGGTGGGCTTGGACCCGCTGACCGAGTCAAAGCTGCTGCGGACCGTCTTCGACGTGTTGGCCGACAAGACCGTGGTCATGGTGACCCACCACCTGCAGGGCGTGGAGCACATGGACCGCGTGGTGTTCTTGGACGGCGGCCGCGTGGTGCTGGACGGAGCCCCCGCCGAGCTGGAGCGGACCAGCCCGCTGTTCCGCCAGCTGCTAGCCTTCGACCGCGGCGCATCGTTCGAGTAGGGCGCGGCAGCGCCAGTGTGTCAGCGCCAGTGCGGCGACCCTAACGCGGCGGGCCCCAACGTGGCGGCCTCCAACGCGGTAGGCTCCAACGCGATGGCCCCAACGCGACGTCCGACCCCGTCGCGGCGGAGTGCTAAAGTAGGGATGAAATACAAGTTACGCCGCCGGGTCTTTCGCCCCCTTGCACTTGGACGCGGGGAGTCGGCGGCTGATCCGAAAGGGGAGCAACATGGAGCTTCAGGAAGCTTTGGAGCAGCGCTATTCGTGCCGCCAGTTCAGCGCGGAGGAGCCGACTCGCGACCAGATCGTGGCCGTTCTGGAGGCCGGTCGCCTGGCGCCGACCGCCTGCAACGCCCAGTCCGTGCGGCTGTTTGTGGCCCAGGGCGCGGAGGCGCTGGCCAAGATCGATGTGGCGACCCATTGCCGCTACGGCGCGCCGGTGTGCGTGATCGTGGGTTACGACACCGCTGTTGCCCCTATGCATGATCCGGAGAAGTACAACGGCACTGAGTTCAGCTTTGGCGACCAGGATGCCACCAGCGTGCTGCTGCACATGGCCCTGAAGGCCACCGACCTGGGGCTGGCCACCTGCTGGCTGGGCGCCATCGACGACGCGGCGCTGCATGCGGAGTTCGGGATCCCGGAGAGCGTGGCTATCCGCGCGGTGCTGGACCTGGGCTTTGCGGGTGAAAAGGGCGGTCCGTCCCCCAAGCACACTGACCGCAAGCCGCTGGAGGAAACGGTGACCTGGCTGTAGGCCGGGCGAGGTGAGGAGCCGACTATGAGAGGCGTGGCTGGCATGACTGATATGGCTGAGCAGGACGTTTGCGCGGTGCCGCAGGAGCAGCTGTCGGACGACTTTGACGCGCTGCTGGCGGGGTGGCAGACCCAGAAGCACTGGATCCACTTCTTCATTCGGCCCTGCTGCCCGGCGCCGCAGAACGATGTGGCCCAGGGTATGGTGGACAAGCTGAAGGGCGACATCGCGGCTTCGGCGTTCAGCGATGAGCAGAAGGCGCAGCTGGCGGCAATCGCCGACGAGCGCATGGAGTGGTATCGGACGCTTTCGGTGCGCAAGGGCAAGTAGCGCGCGGGTGCGGCTGGCGTGCGGCT
>JAUNCQ010000041.1 GCA_030526515.1 Coriobacteriia bacterium | reverse complement strand
GCCGCGCACGTCGGCGCCGCTACGCCGGCTCGGTCAGAGCCGCCCGCAGGGCCGCAAGCTCGCCGTCGTCGAACTGAAGCACGTCGCGGATGAACGCATCCATGCTGCCGTAGCGCTGATCCACCGACGCGCGGAAAGCCGCCAGGTTCTGCGGCCGCGCGCAATGGTTCTCCGTGACGGCGCGGGCAAACTCCTCGTCGCCCTGGCACAGACGCAGGAAGCGCTGGTAGATCTTGTCGATACCCGCCTGGCGCGCCTCGTTAGTAACCAGGTAGTCGTCCAAAATAGCCTGCTCCGATGCACCCAGCAGCTCCAGCACCAGCAGCGCGGTGATGCCCGCACGGTCCTTGCCACCGCTGCAATGGAAAAGCACCGGCTCCCCCGCCATGGCCGCGTCAATCAGCGCATGCATGAGGATGCGCAGCTGGCCGGCAGTCAGCGGGTTGGCCATGTCCGCATAAAAATGGTCCGGGTCGCAGGCAAAGTCCTTGCCGATCACGATGGTCCCGGGAATGGGGTCGAAGTACTCGTAGCCAATGGCCTCGTTGTCGTAGAAGGGAATCCGCCGGTAAAGCGCACCATCAGGCACCACGTCCGGCTCGGCCTCCACCTCGTACCCAATGCGCAGGTCGATCACGTGACGCACGCCCAGCTCATCGCGAAGCTTGGCGCAGTCAGCCGGCGTGGCGGAATGCAGCGCCGCCCCGCGGAACAGCAGCCCCCGCTTCACCACGCGCCCGCCCGCAACGGGAATGCCGCCCAGGTCGCGCACGTTGCTGATCTTTTCAAACGGGATGCTTCTCACCGGCTCCTCTTTCAACCCTGCCATCGCTGCGCCGCGCCGCCGGAGCACCCGGCCCCCGCAAAGCGCAGCGTTTGCCATTGTACCCGAAGCCCGCATCAACGGGGCGAAAGACCCGCTCGTCAGCCCGTCCCCGCCGCACCACGCCACCCCACCGTCGCCGCACCTGCGCCGCAAACCCCCTCCAAACCCACCGCAAATGCCCGCGCATCCGCTAAAATAGGACGGCTACGCATAAAACGAAAGGAACCATCGTGTCGAACCTGTCCGACCAAATCGAATCTAGGCGCACATTCGCCATCATCAGCCACCCCGACGCCGGCAAGACCACGCTGACCGAAAAGCTGCTGCTGTACACGGGCAGCATCCAGTCCGCAGGCTCGGTCAAGGGCAAGGGCGGATCGCGCCAGGCCACGTCCGACTGGATGGACATCGAAAAGGAGCGCGGCATCTCCGTCACGTCCTCCGTGCTGCAGTTCACCTACGGCGGCAAGTGCATCAACATCCTTGACACCCCTGGCCACCAGGACTTCTCCGAGGACACCTACCGCACCCTCATGGCCGCCGACGCCGCGGTCATGGTGATCGACGGCGCCAAGGGCGTGGAGGCCCAGACCAAGAAGCTCTTCCAGGTCTGCACCCTGCGCCACATCCCCATCTTCACCTTCGTCAACAAGTGCGACCGAGAAATCCGCGACCCCTTCGAGCTGGCCGAGGAAATCGAGGACCTGCTGCACATCAACACCTACGCCATGAACTGGCCCATCGGCTCCGGCCGCGACTTCCGCGGCGTGTTCGACCGCCAGTCCCGCCGCGTCATCGCGTTCCAGGGCGACGGCCACGCCAATGCCCAGCAGAAGGTCGACGTGATCCAGGCCGAGCTGGGCAGCCCGGAGCTGGATGAGCTGATTGGCGAAAACAACCACGCCTCCCTCATGGACGACGTGGAGCTGCTCGACGGCGCCGGCGACGAGTTCGACTGGGACGCCGTGCTGAACGGCACCCTGACCCCCATGTTCTTCGGCTCCGCCCTGACCAACTTCGGCGTGGAGCCCTTCCTGCAGGAGTTCCTGAAGCTCACGCCTTCGCCCCTGTCCTACAAGGACACCCTCACGGACCAAAACGTCGACGCCTTCTCCGAGGACTTCAGCGGCTTCGTGTTCAAGATCCAGGCCAACATGGACAAGAACCACCGCGACCGCATCGCGTTCCTGCGCATCTGCTCCGGCAAGTTTGAGCGCGGCATGGAAGCCTTCCACATGCAGGGCGGCAAGAAGATCAAGCTGGCAACCGGCACCGCCATGATGGCCGACGACCGCGCAATCGTGGACGAAGCCTACGCCGGCGACATCGTGGGCCTGTTCGACCCGGGCATCTTCAGCATCGGCGACACCCTCTGCGGCGGCAAACTGCGCGTCCAGTACCCGCCCATCCCCACGTTCACGCCGGAAATCTTCGCCCGCATCACGCAGGTCAACACCCTGAAGCGCAAGCAGTTCGTGAAGGGCATGGAGCAGCTGGCCCAGGAAGGCGCCATCCAGATCTTCCGCGAGCTGGGCATGGGTATGGAAAGCGTCATCGTTGGCGTAGTCGGCGTGCTGCAGCTTGACGTGCTGGAGCGCCGCCTGAAGAACGAATACGGCGTGGAGGTCCGCCGCCAGCCGCTGCACTTCAAGGAAGTCCGCTGGGTCCTGAACGACCCCGAGGAGCTGGACATTGCCAAGGTCCACTTCAGCTCCGACACCCTGAAGGTGGAAAATATGCGCGGCCAGCGCGTCCTCCTGTTCAGCAACGAATACAACGTCCGCTGGGCACTGGACCGCACCCCCGGCCTGAAGCTGGGCGAGTTCGGCAACGTTTCCTTCTAGGGGACGAAACATCCGCTCATGGCCACCCTCAAAGCGGACATCGCGATCCGCGACCTCTAACTCCGCTCATAAGTAGAGCCTGCACCACCAAGCGTGGTGCAGGCTCTTTTCTTTCGCTCAGATTATTTGAATCCGCAGGCTTTAGCTGCCGAAGGACTCCAGGGAGTTGATGGCCGAGAACAAACCGCCGAGCATGGCGTCGTACTGGTCGTTCCCCAGGGAGTTCACTTCCCAGCCGGAGTCAGTCTTGGTCAGGGAAAGGGTCACCGTGGACTCGTGGGTCTTCTCCGTCAGGGCATCGAGCTTTTCGTCCAGCGTGTCGTAGAACAGCTGCGTCAGGGCGGCTTCGTCGGTGGTTCCGCCGAGCGCAAGGGTGAAGGCCTTGGACAGGTAGTCGGTCAGGGACGAGCTCAGGGCCTTGCCGATCTCGTAGTTCTTGAAGGCCACCTCCACCTGGGCGGAGTCGCCGTCGATGGTCTCGTTCTTAACCTCGTAGTCGAAGTCGACCATCTTGGCCAGCAGGTCGCCCATGATCTTCTGCTGGTCTTCGGTTAGGCTGCCATCGTCGCCGAACAGGCTGCCGACCTCCTTGTTCTGGTCCAGCTTCAGCAGCTCGTTGACGCCTTCGGACTTCAGCTTGGTCAGGTAGGCCACGGTCGCCTCGCTAGGGCTGTCAGCCGAGCAGCCCGCAAGCAGGCAGCCGCCCGCCATCAGGGCCACGGCAGTGAACAGGGCGCAAATCTTCTTGATCATCTTGTCCTCATTTCCTCGGGGAATCGCCTTGGGTTCATTTTACCCTCCCCACGGCCTCCAAGAGTTGTCATGAAGGTAACAAACCGCAGGTAGAGCCGCAAAACTGATACCCTAATAGCAACGTTTCACAAGACTGGAGGAACCCATGAAAGACCTGAGGGCAATCGCGCAGTACCTTGTCGTACCGGTGGTCCTTTCCATTGCTCTGACCATCTTCTGCTTCAGCCTGCCCCCGAACACGAAGCTCACGGACCTCCTTGCCGCGCCGGCATCGCTGGCCGCAAGCATGTCCAACCCGAAGGCCGACAAAGCCCCGACAGACGCAACCGCTGAAACAACGCCGGACGCAACGGCCAACTCGACGGCAGACCAGACGCCAAAGACCCCCACGACCCCCGCGGTGCTGCGCCTGAACGAGGGCTCGCAGGCAACCGACTCGAGCACCAGCCAGCAAAATGAGGGGACGAAAGATAGCTCCAACTCGAACGACGCTCCCGCGACCCAGCAAGACGCAGGGTCCAAGAGCCCCGACGCCGCATCAAGCGGCGCCGCCAACAGCAGCGCGCCCACGAGCACTGGCAGCCAGGACTCCGCCTCCAAGTCTGCCAGCAAGGCCCAATCCGCTTCGGAATCTGACTCCAAAGGAGCGGGAGTTCCCGCAACGCTCAAATCAAACGAACAGTCGGAAACCACCGCCCTGAAGAGCCAGGCCAGCGGACCGACTTCCGGCAAGGCCCAAAGCGCCGCGGCAAAGGGAAGCTCCTCCACCAAGACGGAGGCGAAAGACGAAGCCCAGGAGCCCGACGACCCGGAAGGCGACGTCTACATCACCCGAACGGGCGAAAAGTATCACACCGCAGGATGCCGTCACCTCGAGCAGAGCTCCATCAAGATCAAGCAAGCCACCGCCAAGAAGCGCGGCTACGAGCCCTGCTCGGTTTGCGCCGCTAGTTAAAACCCAAAAAGTAGGGGCCTCGCATGAGGCCCCTACTTTTATCCAACGTCCTTACAGCGGCTGATTGCCCGATTCAAAGGGCGTCCGCTTGCTGATGAACGTCCCCTCGGTCAAACCGTAGCGCTTGAAGTACGAGCGGAATCCGCGACCGTACTCATCCTGGCGCATCCAGCTCTTGATGAACACGCCCTTGGCGCACTCGGGCTCGTTGATCAGGTACAGGTACTGAACCTGCGCCCACACGGCCATGCCCTCGTACACCGCCAGCTCATCGTCGCCGTACGCCGCCTTGATGGCCTCGGCGTTCCAGTTCTGGTACTGCCAGATGTGCGTCATCTCATGGGCAATGGTGCCTATGATGGACACCCGCGGGAAGCCGTTCTCAATCAGGATGGTGTAGTTTTCGTCCTTCTTGATGGCCACGCCCACGGCACGCGCGTTGAAGTCGCCGGTTGGAATGAAGGTCTCGCCCAGATGGCGCGCCAGCTCATCGACCGACACCATCTTCACGGTAATGCCCTTCTTGATCACAATGCCGAAGGATCCGCAGAACAGCGAGCGCAGGTTGTTGAAGATCTCCTGGAGCTCCTCAAGGCTGGAAACGGTGTTACGCGAACAGGACATGCAGCGCTCCCTGCCGTCGCCCAGGATATCGTACTCCACGCCCATCAGCGGCTTGCCGCAGAAGTCGCACAGGTGCACGTCGCCGGACTCGGCCATCTGGATGGCGTCGTCAATGCTGTTCAGACCGTGGCGAGCCTGCTTGAAGTCCGGGTTGTTGAAGCCGTAGATGTACAGGTAGTCGCGGGTGTTCTCCACCGAAAGCCAGGTGGGATAGTCCTTGGCGCCGAACAGCAGGTAGTTGCTGTTCTTGTAGCTGAACGGAGACTCCTGGACCGCCGGCCTGGGGTCAAGGATGGCCAGGGCCTGCTCCTTGTCCATGCGCAGCATGCGACGGGCAATCAGGTCGGTGATGTCCGTCAGGATGCGCTTGCGCTCCTCGGGATCCTCCGGTTCCTCGGGCTCGGTCGGCTCCTCATCGCCTTCGGGAGCCTCCTCTTCCTCGGTCTTCTTCTTGCCAATGCCCAGCAGGTTCAGAATCCAGCGGATCAAGCTGAAACGCTTCTTCTTGGTCGGCTCCTGCTCCTCGGCAGCTGCTTCGGATTTTTCCTCTTCGGACGAAACAAAGCCGCCTTCGATTTCGCCCTCCTTCTTTGCACCGTTTTCCTCCACCACGGGCTCGGGGCGATCAAGGCGCTCCACGTGCCACTCAAGGTAGTCCTGGATCACGGAAAGGAAGCGCGGCAGGTTGCGGTCAATGGACTCGATCAGGCCCAGGTCGACCAGGCTGTCCTCGAAGATGTACAGGGACTCCGGGTCGAATTCGCCCTCAAGGCCTGCCACCACGCCCTCCGGGAAGTCGCTCTGGTCGGCGTAGGCGCTTGCCACCTCCAGGAAGTCGGAGTCCTTGGAGTACACGCTCTTGAACAGCTCGGAAAGCAGCACGGTGATCGTGGCCACGATCTGCGGGTCGGCATCCTGGAACTTCAGGCGGATGGCCTTCTTGGACGAATAGCTGCGGACCGGGATGTCCTTCAGCTCCACGAACTTGGCCGTGGCAAAGTTGCCCAGGCTGTCCATGTCCAGGTAGCCGTCGGTTTCCACGGTGAAGGAGCACTCGCCGATCTCGAGCTCAATGCCGTCGATGGTGCGCGAACGATAGAAGGAGCTGGACGGTGCCCACTCCTGAATCTGAACGCGACGCACCTGGCGGTACTGGCGGCGCTTGGTGAAGTGGTCGGCGGCGCGGCGCACCACCAGCACGTTCTGGCCGTCCAGGCAGCGGGTTCCCAGGACCTCGTAGTACTTGCCGTCCATGACGGTGAACTGGCCGGGCAGCACCCTCTGGTACAGCTGGTCTGCCAGGCAGGAATCCAGGAACTTGCGGTTGCGGATGTCGTCTTCGTCAACGTAGAACACGTGCTCCAGCAGGTCAGAGCACCTGCGGGAAAGCTCGCAGCCCTCGGCAAAGCGGTACACCATCTCCGACGCAAAGCGCATCTGCTCGGTGTCCACGCCGCGATCGACCTCGACCCGCAGAATGCTGCCCTGAAGGTCCTCCAGGGGAATGTCGGGGGCAATGAACCGATGAGCCAGCAGCGTCAGGCCCTTTTCAGGGGTCATGCCGTCCACATCGGCAGCGACCAGCTGCTCCTTCACGGCCTCTTCGGAAATGTCACCCACGGAAAGCTGGGCGAAAAGGGTCAGGGCAACGTTACGCGGAGAAACCACGCAGTCGGGCACGATGCGCGGAATGGCCTTGGCGTCGTTCAGCAGAACGGTGGCGTTGTCGCCCATGTAGTCGCGCAGCAGGTAGTCGGGGGAAATGACGTTGACGAAGGAGCACTTCTTCGCACGGGCCGAGAACTGCCTGAGTACCTCGTATGCGTTGAAGTCTTCGTCCTCCACCACGAAGAAGCCGTTGTCGGTCTTCTGTCCCTGCCAGATGCCGTTGGAGAACGTCATGCGGCTGTCCACGGACGCTGCCGCGGAAGGAAGGCCGGCGTAGCGCGTGATGGACGGATAGTACTGGAGCGAAATCCAGCGCACGTCAGCCATGGGGACGTTCCTGATGCCGCGCCACTCAACGTGGTCCACGTCGTACTTCAGCGCAATGGAGGCAAGCTCCATGCCGGTACCCAGGTACTGGGCAATGCCGCCGAAGATGCGGTGATGCAGGCTGGTACTTTCCGGGTCCTCCGCACGCCACACCACGGAGCAGGAGTTGGAAGGAGCCGCCGAAGTGGGCGAAACCTCCACGAAGCTCGTGCCCAGCAGGTGGGACAGGGCGTCCACCAGGCCGTTGGTGTTGCGGTCGGTGACGATGTACGCCGGGGAGCTGCCGTTGCGGGACAGGCAGCGCGCCAGGACGGACAAGCCGATCTGGGACGTGGCCATGATGGTGGACGGGTTCATCAGGATGACGTAGCGGACCTTCTCCAGGAAGGGACCGGCAGCGTCGAACACGTCCCAGCGGTTCAGGCTGGAAAGGGGCATGCAGGTCACGTCAAGGCCGTCAATGCCTTCGGAAACCTTGCCGGTGCGCCAGATGCCACTGGCACCTGCAATGGCCTGCAGCGATTCGTCCACCCATGCCAGCGCGGAGTCCTCGGGCACGTCGGTGCCGGTAAGGATCAGCACCTTTTCGCCCTTGGAAAGAGCACGGGCCAGCGGGTAGAAGATCACCGACGAGCAGTCCTCGTAGAAGGGCGTGGCAAAGATCACGCTGCGCTCGCGGGCAATGCGGATCATGGCCTGGGCCATGTCGGCGTCCAAGTCCATGCCAATGTCCTGAAGGGACTTCAGGTAGATGGCGGAAAGCTGGTCCGTATGGTCGGCGCTTTCGGAAAGCGGACCGATGATGTCGTTGCGGTAGATGGGCGCGCCCGAGGTGCCCGGGGTCACGCCGGAGTACAGGATCCTGTTCTTGAACTTCTCATAGACGCGCATCAGACCCTGGTACTGGGAGATGCGGGTGCTGTCCTCGTCCTCAAGGGTGAGAGCGTCTTCCCCCGGCTGGATGACGGCGCCGTCCAGGAAGCAGTAGATTTCGCCCAGAATCAGCAGGGCGAAGATCGGGCAGAACACGCTCGGGAACACCTGGGGCATGGCCAGGCTGGCGAAGAACAGGAGCAGGGAAATGACCAGAACCGTCACCATGACGGTCTTGTACAGCTTGCCCACCTTCACGTACTGGCGGGTCAGGGACCACTTCTTCTCTCCGTCGACCTCGACCTGCTCATAGGCAAAGCCGAACGCTGACCGAAGGGACGTGCTGTACTTTTCGTAATCAGCGTCAAGCCTCCTGGTCACAATGACCTTGATGCCCAGGAACAGCAGCAGCGCAATGGTGTTGAACGCCACGGACACGGCATAGGTTCCGCTGTAGGAGGTCAGGCCCGGCACTTCCGAGCAAGCGAAGAACCACACGTCACCCAAGGAAACGGTTGCCTTTACGCACAGCAACGCCGCCAGAAGGGAATAGACCGCTGCCGCAACGGGCATGACGACCTGAACGCAACGATGCTCCGGTGCCACGTTGACCTTAAGCAGAGAAAACCACAGCGCCACGAACGGCACTGAGGACAGAGTCAGGATCAGCAAAGACTCTCCAGGGCCCATCACTTCCCTCCTTTCAAGCCAACGGGATCAATCGGCACCACATCCACCGACTGAACGAACTCATAGGGGACCTTCGTCTGGATCTTTTCGCCCACGGATTCGTTATACGGACAGTGGGCGGTAAAGGAGTGGATGCCGAAACGATAGATGGACCCGTCTTCCAGGGACCGGCGCACGGCGTTCCAGCTCACGAAGGGCTTGCGGCGCAGCTCGTCCTGAACGCGGGCGCTCAGTTCGCTCTGGCCCAAGGAAAAACGCTCCTCCTCGCGGTTGATGAGGGCATGGTAGTAGACCAGCTCCTCCTCTTCCCGACCTACGGGAGGATTCTTGTGCTTCTGGGCGTCAAGGTACATGCGCCCATTGCGGTAGGAAGCGTAGTCGCCCATGCGCGTGCTCGTCACCTGCAGACGCGCGCGGATGTCGTTCGCAATCGTCTGGGCGGTGGCGTTGAACGAATCCAGGACCACCTCGAAGTCGTGACGATCCTTGCGCAGGAACGCAACGCCCATGGCTCCCACGGCAACCACGGTCAGCAGGGTCGCCAAGGCAGCGTAGGGCGAAATAACCATGCTGCCCGTGAATCCAAGGACGCTGGGGAGGAAGCCCAGGAAGACCACCATCATAGAACCACCGACGCCGGCAGCGGCGTTCAACGCGGTAAGGCGGCCCTTCATGGCCTCCTCCACGTTCTTCTTGGATTCCTTGAAACGGTTCCTGATGGCGCGCTCCTCGACCTCGACCGGGGCCTGGGCAACGGCAAGGCGCTCCTCGAGCTGCCGCAGCTCCTCCGCCAGGATGTCCTGGGAAAGGCGCGTCAGGTTGCACTGGGCAAGTTCCTGCTCGGTGGGAACGGACGTGGTGCGGAACTCGGTCACGACCCTGCTCATGGCCCTGCGCGGGGCAAGCACCATGGCGGAGATGCTGCTCATCAGTCCGCGGTACTGGCCGGAGAACTCCGTCTCATCAAGGACCGGCTGGTCCTTGAGCAGGCCGAACTGAGACTTGTCCAGGTAGATGGACTCAGCCTTCGCGAAGTTCAGGTCCACCGGAATGGTGCACTTGTACGGAGGCAGGTCCTGGTCCTCCCCTTCCACCGGGGTCCTCATGGCAACCAGCTCGGCAAGCCGCTCAGCCACCTTTGCCTTGGCCATCTCATAGCCGGCAAGGTGCTGCGCCAAAAGGCCCACCAGCTGCTCTTCGTCAAAGGCGAAGTCGCATCGGTACAGCTGACCATGACGAAGCGGACTGCGATTGCGGTCGTAGCGAGCCAGGGTCATGCAGGCAAGCCAGAAGGCCAGCACGTCATGGTCATAGCTCAAAGATGGAGGCAGCGGACGGTCGATCACGACGAACCGGGCAGCGTCGGAGTAGCCCGACTCCTCCGAAAAGCCGCGGATTGCGCTCAATCCGCTTTCGGAGCGAAGGGCCGACGCCGTGCGGTCCACCATGTACACGTCCTCGTCGACGTTTCGGGGCGATATGAATATGAGCTCCTGAGGGCGGGCGAAAGGCACGTGGAATCGAACCATGCCGTCAGACGGCATCTCCTCCGTCTGACCGAAGGCAACCGACCGGCTGCGCTCGCCCTTGGGAATGCCTCCCAAGATGCGGGACGCCAGCACCGCAGGAGCCGGGTGTAAACGACACTCCTCGCACAGCACGAAGGAGCCATCGGCGTCGATTTCGCCCTCATACAGATCAAAGGGGTTGGGAACCACGGGAGAGCCCTGGTTCTTCCCATATCCCACGGTCATGTCGCACGCGATCAGGGCACGCCATTCGCGCTCGGGGCCCACGGCGTCGGCAAGACCCGGAAACATGGTTTCCGGGGTCCTGCCCGCCGGGTTCCAGCCGCAGACGCTGATCTCAAACGCTTCCGCCGCCTCCTCGAGGAAGGACGAGTACGAAAGATAGGACTGCATCAGCCCGCTTCGCCCTTCCTCGGGATTTTCAATTAGCAAGACGGTCTTCATGGGAAAACTGCCTCTGGATTAGTTGTTTCCGTCCAGGAACACACTGCGGGAAAGGATATCGCGCTTCTTGAACTGATCCTCCCACTCCCTTTCGTGCTTGCGGATGGCATCGCTCATGTGGTTCTTCCAGCGGTAATCCACCATCTCAGCTTCCTCGAACCAGCTCAGCAGGCGGAAGCGGACGGAGTTGACTACCTTGTCGCGGGCGATGTCCTTATGGTTCTTGTCGATCTGCTTCAGGTTCTTCTCGAAGAGCTCGTACTGCTCGTTGTAGAAGCGGGCCAGGGCCTCTTCGATGTCGTCCTCGGAAACCAGGTTGGAGAAGTAGTCCTTCACCACCACGAACAGGGCATCCAGGATTTCGTCCACATGACGGTTGCTCACCGTCTGGGGCGGAGCGGACACCTTGTACAGCAGCGGAATCTCAAAGAGGCTGCGACGCACCGGCTCGTCCTCTTCCTGGTCAAACTCGCGAATGGAGAAGTAGGAGCTGGAGCCCGTGTCACCGAAGGCGGTGCAGCCCAGGTTCTTCACCAGGCCGCAGGTAGCAAGGTCGCGATTGCCGCTCTCGGCCTCCTTGCGACGAGTCTCGTCGCTGTCCTCGATGAGCATGCGGACATAGGGCGGGTTGATGTTCAAGGCGTCGAAGACCTCGTAGAAGAAGTCGCAGGGCGTGCCGTTGCTGACCGTGAAGTCATGAGAGCCCCGAATACGCAGCTCGTAGATGTCACGCGGACGCGCGGAACGGGTATGGATCTTGCCGAAAGCCAGGCCGTAGATGAAGGCGCGCACGATCCGTGCCTTCTGGCGGGCCTCCTCTTCGTCCTCCAGGTTCGGGAAGCTGAAGGGCCAGTGCCAACGGGTGTCCAGGTGCGGCGTCAGGTCGGAGTTGTCCCTGCTGACGGGGCCGATGCCCGTGATCAGGTCCATGTAGGACTTGTAGTAGTTGCCGCCCTGCACGCCGGCGGAAAGGGATGAAGCCGGGGTGAACTTGGGGATCTGGGCAGCGGTCAGGCCGTAGACGGACTTGTAGATCAGCAGCTCGCGGGAGCTGAAGGAATCGCTCTTCGTGCCGTTGTAGCTGTTCAGGACGGACTGGACGAACTTGCCCTTGCTGTCGCCGCCCGTGCCCAGCAGATCCTCGGAGTACAGGCATGCGTTGATGGGACGAGGCTGAACGCCATGAGGATTCTCCAGCATGGGCTCGGCAAGCAGCTTGCCCTCGTTGAAGACCTCGCGGGCGTAGATGTCCTGGTCCTCCAGGGTCTCCAGGCCGCGGCGATACCTGCCCTCGGCGCGCATGGCGTCAATGATGTCCATGTCGACCAGAGCGGAGTACGGGCCGTTCACCAGTTCCTTGCGCCAGTAGTTCAGCACGGCGTCCTCGAAGGCTGCGGCGAAGAACACCGGTGCCTTGGACTCGGCATCGCTTTCGCTAGCGCCCGTCTTGGCCATCATCATCTTGTTGTCGGAATAGCGTAGCACGTTCAAGTAGATGCTTTCGCACACGTCGCCCGGCAGCTTGGAAGCGTTGGAAGAGCAGAAGGTCTGGGCCTCGATGCGCTTCAGGCAGGCATAATCGGCGCATACATAGCGAACGGTGCTGGTCAGGACCTTGTTGCCCGTGTCCTCTGCGGTTGCGTTGAACTGAGCGCTCTCCTCGATCTCGAAGCGGCGCTGCTCGAGCATGGAGATCTGACGGCGGATCTGGCCATAGAAGGAGTCGTAGGAGCCGGTCAGGCCGTTGATGAAGGAAAGGGCGCGCTCGAACACGACCTTCTGGGTGGCAAGGCTGTACATCTGCTTGACGTTCTCAACGAAGTCGGAGACGTCGCCGAACAGGGCCTCCAGGTCGGCGCTGGTCGCCTCGGCACCCTTGTCCTTGCTGACGGATTTGCGGACCTTGCTGGTCATCTTCTCATGCCACTTCGCATCCACCACGGTGCCGCCAGCGGCAACGCGGACGCGGTCGTGGAAGGACTCGACCTCGGGAGTATCGTCGTCATCGAAGTGCTTGG
Source organism: Coriobacteriia bacterium (assembly GCA_030526515.1). GTDB lineage: Bacteria > Actinomycetota > Coriobacteriia > Coriobacteriales > Eggerthellaceae > SUG1186. The sequence goes on along the minus strand of JAUNCQ010000041.1, from coordinate 9,867 downwards.
GGTCAAGGAACTCGTTGATGTCGGCTTCGATGCTCGTGAGCTGGCTGCTTGCCTTCCTCAGAGCCTTCTGGAGCTCCATCTTCATGTCATACAACACATAGCGGGCGGCGGAGGGATGGATGCAGCCTCCGTCGGGCAGCATAAGCCACTTCTCGGGGTCGTAGTCCTTGGCGGTGTTCAGGCGAGTCTTGGGATCAGAGAAGCTGAACAGGGAGCCGGCAATGCTGAAGGGAAGGGTGCTGGAAACGGACTTGGCGACCTTGTGGAAGTTGACCGCAGACGTGTAGTACGTGCCGGCCTGGTCGCAGATGGACTCCATCTGCTGATCGAGCTCGATGTCGGCAGCATTTTCGCAGTTATCCTTTGCGCCCTTGTAGGACTTGTCCTCGTCAATGCGCTGCTCGATTTCCTTCTTCAGGGCACGCATGTACAGAACGCCCTTGCTGATGGGCTCTTCGCCACCCGTGCTGGTCTTGCGCATGTTGTAGGTCTGCTTGAAGATGTTTTCAAAGAAGCGGCCACCGTCTTTGGAAAGCTGCTGCAGCGTGGACACGTAGAACTCAGACTTATCAGGCTGGTCTTCGCCCCTGATCTCCATCTCACGGCAGTGGTCCAGATACTTGTCGTCAATGGCCAGCCACTCATCGGCAATGTTGCCCAGGGCCCAGCCGAAGGCGATGTAGTCGCGCACCTCCTCGAAGGGATACACGATGCGGGAGACGCCGGCACCGCAATAGCGGGAACGACCGTTGTTGCGGATGGTTTCGCGGATCATGTTGTCCTCGGCGGAGTTGCTGCGCTGGCCCACCGGAGTGAGGGCAGATGCGTAGACGCACTGGGCAACGTAGTCGTAGTAGGTGTCCTTATCACCCAGGACCTTGCCCTTGAAGTTCTGGGCATCCGTCAGGAAGATGAAGTCATAGGGCAGCAGGGGCGGATACTCTTCCCTGCGCTTGGTGCCCGGAACGGGAATGTCGAAGGTAACGGTGGCGTAGTTTTCGCCCGTACCATCAAAGCCATCACCCTTGCGGATGAAAGCGTCCAGCTCGCGGATAGTTGCGTAGGCGTTGGCCTCCAGGAAGCGGCGCTGGCGCTCGTCGTTCTTGATGACCGTCTGAGTCAGCACGTCAGGCATGACGAACTGGCCGCGGATGATCACACTGTTCTTGTGGTAGACGGTCTTGAAGTAGTGACGCAGGTACAGGCCCAGCGGCAGCAGCAGGCCCGAGCCGGTACCACCGGCAATGGTGCTGATGATGACCACGCGGACGGCCTGCTCGAGCTCGTCGCTGGAGACGCCGTGCAGGGACTTGATGGCGTCATGCAGCGGCTCGATCTTGCCATCGGTCACCGTGGTCTCGAAGGCAAGGCGGGAAATGGCACGCACCTGGCCGGCGCCCTGGGTCAGGTCCTTCGGCATGAGGACCGGATGGGACGGGAACCACTTTTCCCAACCCTCGTAGGTGCCCAGGCACTCCTGCACGGTCATAGCCGGGGAGGTCTGCACGGTCTGCAGGCGCGGGAACTCGTTCTTCAGCCTGCGAAGGTCGTTGGCGTCGGTATCGAACACCACGAAGGCAACGTTGGCGCGCTTGTCGTCGCCGAGCTTCTTCATCACGCGTCCGACGATGTCGGAACCGACGCCGCCAACGCCAACAATCAAAGTAGGTGCAGCCATTGATGTTTCCCTTTCTAATTACCAGACATGTTCTGTACTGTTGCGTGCTTGCTATTTCTTCAACTTCAACTCGATAGTGCGGTTTTCGTCCTCACTGGCAAAGTAGGCCTTGAACGAAAGCTTCTTGCCGGTGGTCAGGATCATGGGCTCTTCGCCGTCCTTCACTTCGGAGAGCTTGCGATTGCCGATCTTGATGGCATCCTTGCTTGCGCCACCCGCAACGCCATCACGAGCGCTCTTCACCAGGGAGTCCCATTCGGCAATCCTCATGTGACCCTTCTTGTCCGTAGCCACAAGGGTCAGGGATCGAGGAGCACGACCCATGTCGTAGCCGTTGGCATAACGCAGGGTCAGCTGCTGGGTCTCGGCGCCGAAGAAAGGGGTCTCTCGCTTGCCGCAGATAACCTTGAAGGCGTTGTTGCCCTTGTCGCGCGTGTCGTAGAGATCAGGCTTGAGGTTCTTCGGCAGACGCGGTGCCGTCATGTGCTTGCGGGCCGCAATCAGGAACGCAGTCAGCGCGATCAGGGCAATGATCAGCGGAAGATGGCCGATCACCCAGTTCAGGAAGCGCAGGAGGATGAACGGACCCTCGATGTTCACTTCCTGGGTGATTTCGCCCTTAGGCTGGCCGGCGAACATTGCCGTGAAGGTCAGCGGGGTCTTGCCGCAGACGGTCTTGAAGGCGCTCCCCTCGTACTGCCTTGGGGTCAGCGTGAAGGTGGAGTCGGATTCGTTGGCCGTCACCTCGTATTCGATTCCCTTGTCGTCAAGGATCAGGGAAAGGGGGAAGCCGTACGTGCGGGCCTTCGAGGTGGAAAGCGCCACGGTCGCGCGCTCCATCTGCTCGGTCGTCAGGGGCTCGCCGCTCTTGGTGACGCTCACCACGATCTGCTGGGGAGAGTCGGAGGCCATGGCGTCCACGGAGATCGGATCCGGGCAGTCAACGACCTCGATGTCCAGGGACGGGAAGGCGCTCAGCTCATGGTCCACGACGTTGTAGCCGTTGACCTTGGCGCCCACCTTCAGGATGCCTTCGCCGCCTTTCAGCGTCACCGTGCCCGATGTCAGGTCCACGGATTCGCCGTCCGCATAGGTCAGGTTGGCGGTGATCTTGCTTTCAGTGATGTATTCGGAGTTGGTCAGGTCTTCGCCCGTGGTCGGGTTGATCAGGCGGATGTCCACTTCGTTCTGACCGCTGGTGACGGACAGGTCGGACTGGCCGGGAACGACCACCTTCTGCGTGTAGCCGGCGGAATCCGTCACCGTCATCTGGACGGCAACGTTGGGGACGCAGTAGATGGCCACCTCTTCGCCGGAGAAGTTGATTTCGGCCCTGCCGGCCTCGAAGCCTTCGCCCCCGTTGTCATAGGTGGCAACCGTGCCGTTCAGGCGGGAAAGGACCTCTTCGTTGCACACGGCGTAATCAGAGGAATCCACCTCATGAGGACGGTCCGGGCAGGTCACAGCAGCGGAGTCGTCCGGTTCATCCAGGGAAATCGTGTTGCTGCTCGCCGTGGGCTTGTACACCAGACCGCTTACCTCAGGCGATGCGCCCTGGGCGAACACGATGAGCTTCTTGGAGGGAATGCCGATTTCGACCGACGCCTTGCCGGCTCCTTCGTTCACGTTCGCATTCAGGGGAACCATGTTGAACACGGTCTGGGCTTCCTGGACGATGCCCTTCAGGATGCCCTTGTCGTCGGTGTTGTTGACGTTGAAGTTGGGGTTGCCCACCGGGTTGGGAACCAGGTCGCGCTGCACGTCGTTGCTCATGACCAGGTACTCGACCTTGATGCCCTCATTGGCCCAGTTGGCCAGGTAGCCGTTGACGCGCTCGGCAACCTGCTCCCATGAAGCACCCTTGCCGTTCCTCTTCCAGTGCAGCTCCTCGACGTCCGTGAAGTCACCGTCAGTCAGGACGATGAGCCACTTCTCGGCCGTGGCCGGCTGCTTCTTCAGGTCCTTGTAGGCTTCGAAGGCCGGGTCGAAAACGGTGCTGGAGTAATCCTTGGAGAAGTGGTCGGACGCCGCCGCCACGCGATCGGCCGCAGACCACGAGCCGTCAATGGTGACCATGGAGCCGCTCATGGTGTAGATCTTCAGGACGTCATCTTCGCCCAGGAAATTGGAGAGAACCTCGATGGCGTAGTGCGCGCTGGCCCAGGAAGACTCCGGGTCGGTGTCCATGGACTTGGAGTCGTCATACAGGATGTTGATGAAACGACCCGTGGACTGCGCCTGCTCCTGGGGTTCGGACGACGACTCGGCATCGTCCGCGTACGCGGGCAGGTAGGAAAACGCCGTGCCAGAAAAGGCCAGCAGGACAATGATCAAAGACGCAACCAGCCTGAAAAGCATGGCCCGAGCGCTTCGAGATACGAACATAACTTCCTCTTCCGTCTGCTGTAGGCCCAGTTCAATTCAGGGGTTTGAGAGCCACTGGCAATTACGTATAAAAATGTAACAAAGGTGACGGAGGGCAGCCCGCGTCCGGAGGCCTGTTGGGCACCTCTGTCACCAAACTGAATACTTCAATCGGAAAATGAATTAGATTCGCGTGAAAAAACGAAGAAATACACTTTCCTAGCCGTACATTATTCGGGCAATCAAAAAGGGAATTTGAGCAAAAAACGCCCGCTCGAGGCCTGGTCGAGCGGGCGCGAGGTGCGGGCTTGGGCGCGGTGCGAGACGAGCGTGGCGCAAGTGCGGGAAGCAGGCTCGGCGCGGCACGCAGGCAGCGGGTTTTCTTTCGTCCTGAGGGACTAGTCTTCCGGCCAGATCAGAGCCAGTTCGCCGTCCTGGCGCTCGAAGCGGAACGGGGTGCCGTCGGCCTGGGCGAAGATGAGCTCGTCGGGCATGACGCTCATGCAGCCGAACAGGTGCGGCTCGCAGACCAGCACGCGGAGGACGCGGCGGCCGGCGTCTTCGACTTCGTAGAGGGCGGCAATGAGGTTGTCGCCGTCGAGCAGGGGCTCCTCGGACTTGAAGACTTCGCCGGACTGGACCATGCCCACCAGCATGTTGAACAGGTTGGTGATGGGCTGGTCGCCCATGGGCAGGACGCACTGGAAGTCCAGGTGGCCGTACTGCTCCATGCCGTTGGTCTGCACGTTGACCAGGGCTTCTGCGATTGCGGGGTTGTCCATGGGGCCTCCTTGGGTCAGGGTCGCGGGCGCGGCCGGCGGCGCGCGGCGCGACGTGGTTGTTGCGGGCTATTGTCTCACATCGCAGCCGGGTCCGTGCACGGACCGCACCAAAGCCGACCGCCCGGCAGGCCAAGGGCGCAGCTTTCTTTCGCCCTGAAGATCCGCTGTTGCAGGCTGCGCAACACGTGAACCGCGGAACGACCCTGCCGGACCGTGCGGCCGCGCCTACAATGCCCTTGTATCAATCCTCGGTTGAGGATAATCCCGAACAGAAGGAGCACTCCAATGGCTACCAAGAGCATCGCAATCGGCGCATACCTGAACAACGAGGGCGCAGAGCTGATCGCCGTCCCCGAGGACCGCGAGGAGATCATCGCCAAGGTCAAGGAGGTCATGGACGCCAACCAGCCCGGCTCCATCCTGTCCGAGGACGACCTGGCCATCCTGCGCGCCTACCTGCCGGCAATCGGCGCTGCCGAAAGCACCGTCAACCCCACCGGCGGCCTGAACGGCAAGGGCAAGGAAACCGTGACCGTCGAAGGCGGCGGCATCACCGTCGAGGCAACCGGCACGCTGGACGTGACTTCCGTTTGGGAGGACTTCCATGACCGCAAGCAGTGGACCGGCGACATGAAGATCCGAAAGACCGACGGCACCGCCCCCACCATGCGCATTGACTTCAACTTCCGCTTCTTCGGCATTGGCCTGGACGCCGACGGCAACCACGTGGTTCTGCACAACAAGGTCCAGGGCCGTCCGTTCAGCGACGCCGTCCACACCGCCGACTTCGATGCCGGCAACGTGGCCGAGACCTGCCGCATTGACATCTCCACCTTCGTCCAGGACGGCTTCTTCCTGGCAGCCGAGTGCAACATCCGCACCACCGCCGGTCTGCTGACCATCTAAGGTCGGCACCTGGTCACACGGATTCGACGCTTCGGGCCGCGCCTTCGGGTGCGGCCCTTTCCTTTCGCCCTACGGCTATTCGACGTGATTGTCGTAGCGAGCGGCGATGGAGTCCACCGCGCGGGCCAGGTCGTCGTCCGCGCGATCGGGCAGGAACGCGCTCACGTAGAAGCTCAGGTCAGCGCCCTCCACGCGGCGCGTGGCGAAGTCGTCGCAGAAGACCGCCGCGTTGCCCATGGACTGGAGCGTGGCCTTGTTTTCCACCTGCATGCGCAGGCGCATGGCGTCCAGGTCCTTGCAGTAGGAAAGCATGAGTCGGTGTCGGCCCTGGCCCAGGCGGTCCTCCAGGAAGTCGCCCAGCACGGGCTCGGCGAAGCTCTGCGATACCAGGATTTCGCCCCTGACCAGCTCCTCCACCGGCACCGGGCGCTTGCCCTGACACAGCGGGCTGGTATCGCACATGACCGCCATGAGCTGGTCGCGGCACAGCACCGCCGTGCGCACGCCCGCCGGCAGGTCCTGGCCGAACTCCATGCCCAGCGCCAGGTCGACCACGTGCTCGTCCAGCGCGCGGAGCATTTCGTCGTGGTCCATGGGCACGAACGACGGCCGCACGTACGGCGCCGCGGCCTGGAGCTGTCGGGCAAACTGGACGTTGTAGGCGCGGGTCGCGTTGCGCAGATAGGCCACGCGGATGGCGCGCTCGTCGTCATCAAAGGCGCCGCGGGTGCTCAGCAGCATGCGCTCGAAGTCGCGGATCAGGACCTTGGCCTCGCGGTAGAAGGCGCGGCCCTCCTTGGTCACGTGGACGCTGCGCTGGTCGCGCTCGACCAGGCACACGCCGACCTCCTTTTCCAGCGCGGAGATGTGCCGGCTCACCGCCGAGCGGCTCACGTAGAACCGCTGCGCCGTCTTGGTGAAGCTCAGCGATTCCGCCAAATACACGAATTCTTCGATTGCCTCGATGTTCAAACCAACCACCTGCAATACGACTTCTATGCGCCCCGTTTATTCTTACACGGGAATAATACACTAATTCCACTAATTTTGGCACAAAGGGACGAAAATGCCAGCCCTCTCTGCGCTGGCTCGGCCAGCGGAGCACGGCCAAGCCCTGCAGGCGGCGACCTGGCGGCGACCGCGCTCGGCCGGGCTTGGCGGCGGCGACCTGGCGAGGCCTTCGCAAGGCCCGTGCCACTACCCGCAAAAAGTGAGCATGGATTTGGGGGCGTTCTGGCACGTATCGCACAGAGTGAGAACGAGGTCGCGATCCCAGCAAATGCTGACCTGGGGTTTTACCAAAAACGGGCGCCCTCGGGCGCCACACGGTTCTCACTCTATGCAAGCAGTGCCCCAGAGGCCCCAAAACGGTACTCACTCTTCGTCAAGAATGCCAGGGGGAGCCCGTAGCCGGGAGCGACCCTTTCGCCCCGCGGCTTTTGAGCCGCGCGTGGCAAATGCAACGCGCTAATACGGTGCCACGTTCTAAAATATACTCGCTTATAAATAATGCAGAGCGGGGCGAAAGCCACGGTCGGCTACGCGCCCAGCCCGCGTCGCGCCACCGCGCCCGATGCCGTCGCGCCACCGCGTCCGACGCCGCCACGACCCGCGCCGCGCCGCCGCCCCCCGCCCTGCCGAACCGAAGGAGGCCCCATGAGCATCGCCACCGATCAGGAGATCGGCCTGAACCCGATCCCGCGAACCGAGTTCGTGGACGGGTTCGTGTCCCACATCAACGCCATCGACCAGGTCGAATGGCTGCCCCTCGAGCAGTGCGGCGGCCGCGTGCTGGCTGAAGACATGACCAGCCGCTACGCGCTGCCCAGCGGCCGCACCTTCGGCGGCGACGCCGTGGTCATGAAGTACAGCGCCTTCGCCAACGGCAACCCGACCCCCGAGCAGACCGCCGCGTGGGTCAAGGGCGTGGACTGGGCCTTCGCCGACATGGGCGATGACGTCCCCGACGAGTTCGACTGCGGCATCCGCACCGAGTCCGTCGAGGTCCTGGAGGGCGGCGGCATCCGCCTGCTGGGCGACGATCCCAAGGTCTCCGGCCCCGAGTCCTTCACCGAGCCCGGCAGCAAGATGCAGGTCGGCGACCCGCTGGCCAGCGCCGGCACCGTCCTGACCGCCACCGTCCTGGCGCATCTGGCCAGCGCCGGCCACACCGTGGTGCCCGTGCGTCGCAAGGTCCGCGTGGCGTTCATCCCCACCGGCAGCGAGCTGGTCACCGCCGGCGAGGTGCTGCAGCGCGGCAAGATCCCCGACAGCAACTCCTACATGATCCGCCAGCTCATCCTTGACGCCGGCTGCGAGCCCATCATGTTCCCCATCGTCACCGACACCAAGGCCGCCCTGGCCGACGCCCTGGAGCGCGCCCGCACCGTGGCCGACCTGGTGCTGATCAACGGCGGCAGCTCCAAGGGCAGCGAAGACTTCAACGCCGTCCTGCTGCAGCGCAACGCCACCTACTACCAGCACGGCGTCAAGCTGCGCCCGGCCCGCGTGGCCGCCGCCAGCGTCATCGATGGCATCCCCCACGTCAACCTGCCCGGCCCCACCATGGCCGCCATGGTCGTGTGGCAGTGGCTGGTCCGCTTCGCCATCGCCAAGCTGCAGGGCCTGCCCACCCCGGTCCGCCCGCAGGCCCTGGCCGAGATCGCCGTCGAGCCCTCTGGCGGTCCCAAGATGAAGCCCGAGCCCAAGAAGGACGCCAAGGACGGGGCGAAAGACCCGGCCGACGCCCCCAAACCCCTGCCCGATGAGTTCATGAGCTTCTACCAGGTCAAGTGGGAAGACGGCAAGCTCATGGCCTACCCCGGCCGCGGCGGCCACGGCACGCCCTCCGCGTTCAACGCCATCCGCATTGCCGAGCGCATGGGCGCCCTGAACAAGGGCGACCAGATCATGGTCGAGCTCCTGTAGCGCCACGCCCCGACGGCCCGCGCTCAGCTCGCGGCCGCCCGCAGCCCGCGAGCCTACATATCCCCCCGGACGAAAAGGCCGGCGCGCACCCCGCGTGCCGGCCTTTCTTTCGCCCCACGACCGCCGTCCTGCACGCCCGTCCAACCGCCCGCGCCCCGCAGGCGACCGCTGGCGGGCATTCAACCACGCACGGAACCGAACCCGCATTCCGTTATCAGCCGAACCGATAACCACGCATCAGTTATTCCCGTTTTGCGCCCGCGCGCCCGCGGAGTACCATGGAACGCATCGAAGAACGAAGTCGCGGCCGCACCCCGAACCCCGCCGCCGCGAACCCGCCACGGAGCAGAAACGGAAAGGAGGCGCGGACCATGTGCGAGCTGTTCGGCTACCAGGGCGCCACGCGCAACCTGACCGCGCCCCTGGCCGAGTTCTTCTCCCACAGCACCGACCACCCCGACGGATGGGGCCTGGCCACCCGCCAGCACGGCGCCGTGTCCGCGGAAAAGGAGTTCGCCCAGGCCAGCCGCAGCTCCTACCTGCTGCGTCGCCTGTCCGCCGGCGTCACCACGGACCTGGCCCTGGGCCACATCCGCAAGGCCACCGTGGGCATCCGCACCCGCGAAAACTGCCATCCCTTCACCGGCACCGACTGCACCGGCCGCCAGTGGACCCTCATCCACAACGGCACCATGTTCGACGCGCCGGAGCTGGAGCCCTTCCGCGCCACCCAGATCGGCAACACCGACAGCGAGCGCGTCCTGCTCTGCCTCCTGGACCGCATCAACCGCGCCACCGCAGAGGCCGGCCGCCCGCTGACCGCCACCGAGCGCTTCGCGGTCATCGACCGCGCCGTATGCAGCCTGTCCGCCAACAACAACAAGCTGAACCTGCTGCTCTTCGACGGCCAGCTCCTCTTCGCCCACAGCAACTACGAAGGCACGCTCCACACCTGCACCACCCCGGAGGGCACGCTGTTCAGCACCCGCCCCCTGGCCGCGGCTCAGGAAGCAGCGGGCGAAAACGCCGTCGACCTGACCTGGGAGCCCCTGCCCTTCTGCCAGCTGACCGCCTTCGCAAACGGCCGCCTGGCCCTGACCGGCACCGACCACGGCAACGTGTCCGTGCCCGCCCCCGAGCTGCTGGCCAAGCTGAAGGCCACCACCGTGGCCGTTGCCTGCTAGCCGGCGCCCCGCGCGCCCGACCCCG
>JAUNCQ010000087.1 GCA_030526515.1 Coriobacteriia bacterium | reverse complement strand
CTGCTGAGGGGTTGCCGCTGCTGCCGCCGCTGCTGAGAGGTTGCCGTCGCTGCCAAGCGGGCTGAAATCGGTAAGTTCTTTCGTCCGCGCCGACGGATATGCGGAAACTGGTAGGGTCGTCGCTTCCGGAACCTTGCGACTTGGGCAAATCAGCAAGAATGTCTGTAAATAATCGGCTATCTGGCATGGAGAGCGGTTGCATGGCGGGAAATAGGCCGACGCACCCTACCAGTTTTTGCTTTTCTTCCAGGCGAAAGCGGATCCGCTACCGATTTCAGCCGGTCTGTCAGGGGAGGCGGCTGTCGTTCCCTCGGGCGCTTGTTGCGGGCGCTTCCTTGGATACGCCGGGGGTGTCCGACGGGCGCGCCTGATGGGCGTGCATGTTGGGAGAGGGGATTTCGTCCTGAAAATGAAAAGGCTCCGGGGCGAACCCCGGAGCCATGTTGGAGGGCGACTGGTGGGCCGGCGCGACTGGCGGGCAGCCATCGCGCGGCCGGCGCGCGGCCGACGTGCGGCGCGCTACTGGGCGTCGGCGGCCAGGGCGTCGCAGATGCGTGCGTGGCGCTGGGCGACCTGGGCCTTGGCGGCCTCGAGGTCGATGGTGGGCCAGGTGCCGTCCTGGTAGACCACGGTGCCATCGCACATGGTCAGGACCACGTCGGAGCCGTGGCCGGCGTAGACCAGGTTGCACAGCGGGTCGGTCATGGGAGCCCAGCTGGGGCCGGTCACGTCAAGCACGGCCAGGTCGGCGCGGAAGCCTTCCTTGACCAGGCCGCAGTCGGTGCGGCCCTGTGCCAGGGCGCCGTTGCGGGTGGCGGCGGCGAAGATCTGCTTGGGGGTGATCAGGGCCGGGTCCAGCAGGTTGCCCTTGGGCAGCAGCGCGGCCAGGTACATGTCCTGGAACATGTCATGGTTGTTGTTGGAGGCCATGCCGTCGGTGCCCAGGGTCACGTTCACGCCAGCGTCGAACATGGCGGCGATGGGGGCAAAGCCGCTGGCCAGCTTCATGTTGGAGGCGGGGTTGTGGGCCACGGAAACGTTCTTTTCGGCCATGATCTTGATGTCGGCCTCGTCCACCCACACGCAGTGAGCAGCGGTGGTGGGCACGTCGAAGGCGCCCAGGGAGTCCAGCCACTGGACCGGGCTCATGCCGTTGTGGCGCTGGCGGCACTCCTCGACCTCGGACTTGGTCTCGGACACGTGCACCTGCAGGCCCACGTTGTTCTTCTTGGCCCAGTCGAAGACGCTCTTGGCGGTGACGTCGTTGTTGGTGTACTCGGCGTGGATGCAGGCGTCGAACTTGATGCGGCCGCTTTCGGAGCCGTTGTACTTGGCAACGCCCTCCTCCATTTCGGGGAAGCAGGGGAACTCGGAGATGTCCTTGGGCTCGAAGGCGATGGGGCTGGTGCACAGGTTGGCCTTCATGCCGCTTTCGGCCACCGCCTGGGCGCGCTCCGGGGTGTGGTAGTACATGTCGGAGAAGCTGACGCAGCCGTAGCGGGCCATCTCGGCGCAGCTCAGCAGCGTTGCCCAGTAGTTGTCCTCGGCGTCCATCTTAGCTTCGTAGGGCCAGACCAGCTCGTTGAGCCACTGCTGCAGCGGGGCGTTTTCGGCGTAGCCGCGCAGCAGGGTCATGGGTGCATGGGCATGGGTGTTGTACAGCGCCGGGATCAGCAGCTTGCCGGTGCCGTCGTAGCGCTCGCCGTCGAACTCGGCGGGCTCTTCGGAACCCACGTAGGCGATGGTGCCGTCAGCGGCGGTGGCCACGAACTGGTTGGGCACGTAGTCAAGGTTTTCGTCAAGAATGGCGATGTTTGCGAAAAGCATGCATTCCTCGATTCTGAGTCGGTTATTGGACTGCGTCTAATAGTACCAGAAGGGCTGCATTCATGGGACGAAAGAGCCGTCCCGCGCGACGCTACGGGCGGCGGGGGCGGGCTGTGCTAGAATCGGGCGCGGAAAACACGCATTAGATAGGAGACATCATGACTGATTGTTCCCATGACTGCAGTTCCTGCGGCTCCGCGGGCGACTGCGCTGAGTACGAGGAGCCGTCGAACGCCCGCGCGAACGTCAAGCACGTGTACGGCATCCTGTCCGGCAAGGGCGGCGTGGGCAAGTCCCTGGTCACCGGCCTGCTGGCTTGCGCGCTGCAGCGTCGCGGCCTGAAGGTCGGTATTCTGGACGCCGACATCACCGGCCCCTGCATCCCGCGTCAGTTCGGCGTGAACCCGCCGCTGACCGCGGACCAGGACGGCATCAACCCGAAGATCACCAACACCGGCATCAAGGTCATGTCCATCAACCTGATGCTGCCGGAGGACGACCTGCCGGTTGCCTGGCGCGGCCCGGTCATCAACAGCGCCATCAAGCAGTTCTGGAACGACGTGAACTGGGAGGACGTGGACGTCCTGCTGGTGGACATGCCCCCGGGCACGTCCGACGTGGCGTTCACCGTGCTGCGCGAGATGCCGGTCGAGGGCATCGTCACCGTTTCCGCTCCGCAGGAGATGGTCGGCATGATCGTGGGAAAGGCCGTCAACTTCACCAAGGACTTCGACATCCCGGTTCTGGGTCTGGTGGAGAACATGGCGTACTTCGTGTGCGACGACTGCAACAAGAAGCACTACATCTACGGCCAGCCCCAGGGTGCTGCTGTGGCCGAAAAGTACGGCATTGGCGCTTACACCACGCTGCCCATGGATCCGCGTATCGCTACCGCCTGTGATAAGGGCGAAATCGAGTACGTGGACATGGGCCGCATGCTCGACCCGATCCTGGACCAGCTCAACGTGGACTAGGGGAGCGCAGCGCGGGCGCCGGGTGGCGTTGCGGCGCGGATGCCGCAAGCGCTGCGGTGCGGCGAACCGCGCACCCGCGGGTGCTGCGGGTGTTTCGGGCGGCGAACCGTGCGCCCGCGGGTCTTTCGTCCCCCAAAATTCAAAAAAGTTGAAATTAGGGGTTGACCGAGCGTGAATTCGGGCGCATAATAAATCCCGCTTTTGGGGCGTTAGCTCAGCTGGGAGAGCGCATGGCTGGCAGCCATGAGGTCACGGGTTCGATCCCCGTACGCTCCACCAAGAGTTCTCAGGCCGGTGCCGTTTGGTGCCGGCCTGTTTTGCGTTCCGGGGTGATTTCGCTCGGGGTTGCCTGGTGGAGACCGGGTCGCGGGCGGGGCCAATCCGCTAAGTCGAGTTGCGGGCCCATAACTCGGGACGTGGATGGAGCCAATTTGCGACCTGCGAGTTGAGGGCCCATAACTCGAGGGTCGGATTTTGCAGGGGCGAGTCACGGGCCCATAACTCGCGTTCCTGAGTCAAGTCCCGATTAGTGTGTAAATTCTTCTGGCCTCGCCGTTCCTTCCCTT
>JAUNCQ010000086.1 GCA_030526515.1 Coriobacteriia bacterium | reverse complement strand
GGCTCGCGCAGCACGCCGTGGCCGGTGGAGAAGCCGCCCTTGAACAGCTTGCGCAGCTCGATCTGGCAGCAGGTGGTGGTCAGCGTGTAGAAGTCCATGTCGTGGATGTGGATGTCGCCCTCGCGATGGGCCTTGGCGAAGCGAGGGTCGATGACGCACATCTCGTAGAACTGCTTGGCAGCCTCGGAGCCGTACTTCAGCATGGTGCCCATGGCGGTGTCGGCGTCGATGTTGGCGTTTTCGCGCTTCATGTCGGAGTCGGCGGCCTTGGAGAAGGTGATGTCCTCCAGGGTCTTGATCAGACGGCTGTTGGCGTCGCGGACGCGGCTGCGCTCGGCGCGGTACAGGATGTAGGACTTGGCGGTCTGAACGAAGCCTTCCTGGCTCAGGGTCTCCTCGACCAGGTCCTGGATGCCTTCGACGGTGACCTCTTCGCCCAGCGCGCCGGAGTCGACCTTTGCCACGACCTTGTCGGCAATGTCCTGGGCGGCTGCGCGGTCCTGCATGGCGCCGCAAGCCTGGAACGCCTTCTCGATGGCATCGACGATCTTTTCCTCGTGGAAGTCCACGGTCCTGCCGTCGCGCTTGGTAATCTGCTTGACCATTCCGATCTTCGCCTTTCTGTTGGGCCGCTGGCGGAGGTTTCCGGCGGCCTTTTAGCCCTAACGCACAGGAACCAATGAGCGCGCAAAAGCCACATGCATGCCGGTAACGCTTGCATATGGGTGGTGCTGCGCGGTTCAGCGTGCTGACCTGCGCGTTAGGTTATCTTTCTGGTGGTACTACTTTTATTTTCCATACGACCACAATATATTGTGGTCTGCTTGTGTTTCATCGTTGATATATGGTATCCGCAAAATATTTCAGTTCAACCCCTTGACTTATATTCATTTTCTGAGGGAGGGCGAAAGGCCCGTCGGATGCGGCTGCTACCGCGGGTTTTGCGAATATCGAACGAAAAGCGGATTTCTTGTGTTGAGGGGCTTGCCGGGCCTGCCGGCCGTGAACGGCGCCCAAATCAAAGGGCGTCGCGCGAGGCGACGTCCTGAGGTGCCCGGAAAAGCACAATATATGGTAGTCGGGGTTCGCCGGGGCCCTACTGGACGGTGCCGTAGACCTGGCCCCAGGCGTGACCGTTGATGGATGAGTTCAGCTGATCGCACAGGCGCTGGCGCGTGAAGGTGCCGGGCGGCAGCAGCGCCACTATGTCCTGGAGGTCCTGGGGCAGGTCGGAGGACTCGGCCGCCAGAACGACGTCCAGGCGGCGCACCGTGGGCGCGTCCTCGAACAGCGCGTCAACCAGGTTCTGCAGCATGCCGTAGTCGGGGCTGCGGTGCGCGTTGGCACCGCGGGGCACGGCCACGCTACTCCCCCAGGGCGAATCGGGACGGCGCCACGTCGGTGCCCATGACCGCGGCGGCCAGGGCGCCCGTGTAGGCGGGGGTGGCGTTGCCGGTTGCCCGCAGGAACTGGGCGCCGGCCGCCCGCAGGTGCAGGGCGGCGTCGATCATGGTGTCCGGGCGATACCACGGGTTCTCCTCCGTGGCGTCGAACTGGCGGGGCTTGCGCTCGTTCACGCGCAGCTGCACCAGCAGGGGCAGCTGGCAGGCCTGGGAGGCGCGGGCGGTCAGCTTGCAGGCCGGCTCGCGACCGGCGCTGGTCTGGAAGCCCGCGGCAGAGGCGCCGTACTCGGCGGCAACGGCCAGGGCGTCCTCTAGCGAGTCGCGGCCGCCGGCCAGAGTGCCCTCGGCGTCAACGTCAACGCTCACCAGCACCGGGCGGTCGCTGGCCTTGCGCAGGCCCATCAGGGCGCAGCGCAGGGAGTCCACGTCGGCGAAGCCGTTCAGGAAGTAGGCGTCGAATTCGCCCAGCTGCTCGAACACACGGGCAGCGCGGACGTACTGGTCGCGGTTTTCCACCAGGGAGCCCTTGGACGACGGATCCAGCGGCAGGCCCGTGGGGCCCAGCTCCACCAGGAGATGCTGGGGCTTTGTTTCGCCCGCCAGATCAAGGGCCGTGCGCGCCAGCTCCTCCAGGCGGCCCTCCATGTTCTTGTGGAGCAGGCAGGCCGGCAGCAGGCTGGCCGTGGGGGCCACCATGCACTGGGCCATGGCCGCGGTTTCCACGCGGAGCAGGTCGGCCAGGGTGTCCTCTTCGACCAACAGGGCCATTTCAATGTCCAGGCCGGTGTCCCGGGCCAGGGCAGACTCCAGGGGGGTCGACAGAACCAGCATGTCCTTGTGCAGGCGGAGGGAGAGATCAGGCATGGCAATCCAATCAGTAAATGTGGCGAAATTGTGTGCGCGCGGCGCGTTTTGGTGCCGTCTATTCTACCCAAAAACCGCTCGCGGAGGGTGAGCGGTAGGCGCGCGGCGGGGCCTTGCCGTTCGCCCACAACACAACGCCGCCTACATGTCAAGGAATTTCTGCTTGGGACGGCTCCGTATAATTCTAATCAGCGCAAGGGAATGATCACCTGAGCGCTCCCGCTCCTTCCTACAAGCGGGGCGGCCCGCGAGCCGCAATCCCCCTCCTACAAGCCCGGCAGAGCTCCCCCTCCGCCGGGCTTCATTTTGAGTGACGCGATTGTCCCCCGAGCAAACCCAGACGCTCGTATGCGCGTGCTCGATCCCCCTCCCCCGCGTCTTCCGGGGGAGGGTCCCCTTCTTTTTGGGCTGGTTTTCGGCCGCGTGTTCAGGAGTTTTGAGGACTGCTGCCACAAACTCAGGCTGTAATCGATACCAAATTCACAAAGTCTACAATTGTGCATCACATCAAATTCAAGGGTGTTTTTTATACTGTCATCAGCGGCAAGGAAATCCCCTCCCCAAGCCGTTCTGCTACTAGCAGTTGCGTGGCGGATGCCACGTGTACCCTCCTAAACAACGAAGGCGACCTACCCCGGTCGCCTTCGTTGCGTTCTGGGGCGATTTGGCCCGCGGGGCCGCTTCGGCCGCAGCCCTTGCTCGAGCGCGGCACCGACCCGAGCGCAGCTCCGACCCAAGTGCAGCGCTCCTCCTCCCCTGCCCAAGCGCGGCCCTTCCCCAAGCGTGGCGCCCCTCCGAATGCGGCCCCGCCTCGAGCGCGACGCCAACCCGAGCGCGGCTTCTCCCCCACACGCACCAAAGCCCGCATCCCCGCACGGACCACCAGCATGACAACTCGGGGGAAATCGGTAGCGAGCAGCTCTCGTTTCGACGGATAAACAAAAACTGGTAGGGTCACCCCTCCCCGGCCAAGCTCCATCAGGACAAAGAAAGAAGAATGTGCGTAAATAATCGCCGATTTGTCAGCAAGAGGCGGATGAAAGCATCGCTGACCAGGGGAAACCCTACCAGTTTCCGCTTATCTGCCGGCGGATCGGCGACTCGCTACCGATACTTGCGCATCTGGCAGCGCCGGGCCGCAGGGCGAGCGCGGGGCTGGGCCGGGCGCGGGGCTG
>JAUNCQ010000085.1 GCA_030526515.1 Coriobacteriia bacterium | reverse complement strand
AAGATGTTCTTGCGACCCTGGGCGGACCACTGGTCCACGTAGTCAGCCATGGGGCTGGACGGGGTGATGGGGTAGATGCCGGCAACTTCCGTGAACGCATAGGAAACATGCGCTGCGGCGTTGTTGCCGTCCATCGACTTGAGTTCTCGTGCCATGGGCTCTCCTCGATCTGTGTGTGCTTGCATACAGGAAGGGCTTACGCCCCTCCGAAGAGTGCGTGTGTGCCTCCTTTGACGCAGCACATAGTATCAAGGTAGGAATATGCGGCAATTTTGCATATAGGCTTTTTCGGCGCGCAAGCGAATATGGCGCGGTTTCGGCATGGGGCCCGACCGCTCACCCGCGGTAAGCGGTTTCGACGCCGTTCGCCCGCGGCGAGCGGTCGGGGGCGGGGGCGAAATTTTCGTCCCCTACACCATGGCGTCCAGGCGCTTGGTGTGCCAGCGGTCCATGGCGGTGAACAGCAGGTGGTAGCACACGGCGGATACGGCCATGACCACGCCCAGCACCACCCACATCAGCGGCTCAAGCGGCGTGATGACGAACAGCCAGCCGAAGGCGGTGAAGCCCACCAGCAGGCCGCAGATCACGAAGGCCACCAGCGCAATGCGGATGGGGGTGAACGGGATGGACAGGCGGATGATCAGCATCAGGCCCATCCACGCCATGATGAACACGCTCATGGTGCTCATGGCCTCGTTGCTCCAGCCCAGCGGTCCGTGCCCCAGGATGTTCACGGCCATGATCGATGCCACGATCATGATGGCGCCGGGGATGGCATACACGATGATGTTTTCCAGGAACCGGCCCTTGATGCGGTCGTGGTTAGGCTCAAGCGCCAGGACGAAAGACGGGATGCCGATGGTGAAGGCGCTGATCAGGCTCATCTGGATGGGCTGGAACGGGTAGTTCCAGGGCAGCAGGATGAACAGCACCGCCAGCGCCATGGACATGAGGGTCTTCACCAGGAACAGCGATGCCGAGCGCTGCAGGTTGTTGATGCTGCGGCGGCCCTCCGCCACGACCTTGGGCATGCTGGCAAAGTCGTTGTCCACCAGCACCAGCTGCGCCACGTTGCGGGCGGCGTCGGAGCCGGATGCCATGGCCACGCTGCAGTTGGCCTGCTTCAGGGCCAGGGTGTCGTTCACGCCGTCGCCGGTCATGGCCACGGTGTGGCCCTGCTCCTGCAGCGCCACCACGAAGGCCTTCTTCTGCTCGGGCTTCACGCGGCCGAACACGTGGTACTTCCTCATGGCCTCGGCCACGTCCTGGTCGGTCTTCAGGGTGGTGGCGTCAACGTACTGGTCGGCGCCCTCCACGCCCACCTTGGCGGCAATGCCGGACACGGTGCGGGGGTCGTCGCCGGAGATGACGTTCACGGTCACGCCCTGGTCCTTGAAGAACTGGATGGTCTGGGCCGCCGTGGCGCGGATCTGGTCATGGATGCAGACAAAGGCCAAGGGCTCGGGCGTGCCGGTGAGCACGTTGTGCTCCGTGAAGCCCTCCACGGCCGCCAGCACCAGCACGCGGGCGTCCGCCGCCAGGCTCTCCACCAGGCTGGCCACCCGCTGGTAGCCCTGCTCGTCCAGGACGAACTGGCTGGCGCCCATGCAGTAGCAGCGGCCGTCGGCCAGGACCACGCCGCTGTACTTGCGGTCGGAGCTGAAGGGGACCATGCGGCCGATCTCCGGCAGCTCGCCCTCCCAGCTGGCGTAGTGGTTCAGGATGGCCCGGGACGTTTCGTTGGGATCGTCGTCGGCGCGGGCGATGGCCGCCAGCACGGACTCGGCCTCCTCCCTGCGGGCGGGATCCAGCGGGCGGACCTGGGAAACCTCCATTTCGCCCGTGGTGATGGTACCCGTCTTGTCCAGGCACAGGGTGTCGACGCGGGCCAGGGTCTCGATGCAGTACAGCTGCTGCACCAGCACCTTGCTCTTGGCCAGGCGAACCACCGCCACGGCCAGCACGGTGGAGGTCAGCAGGATCAGGCCCTCGGGGATCATGCCGATCATGGCGGCGACGGTGGAAAGGGTGCACTCCACCACGGTGCCGCCGCCGCGGAAGTAGGTGCTGCAGAACAGCGCCGCGCCCACGAAGGGCAGGGCGATGCTGACGAACTTCACGATGCCGTTCAGCGTGTCCATGATCTCGGACTGGACGCGCTTGTGCTCCTTGGCCTCGGCGCTGATGCGGGCTGCGTAGCTTGCGGCGCCCACGGCGTCGACGCGGGCGTACACCACGCCGCTGTTGACGAAGGAGCCGCTCATCAGGGTGCTGCCGGCGGACTTGTGGATCAGGTCGCTTTCGCCCGTCAGAAGGCTTTCGTTGCAGTCGCAGGTGCCTTGCAGCACGGTGCAGTCGGCGGGAACCTGGTTGCCGCGGCCCAGGATGATCACGTCGCCCAGCACGATCTGGTCGCAGGGGACCTCGGTGCGCTGGCCGTCGCGCATGACGTGGACGTCGCTGGCCGCCACGATGGACAGCCGGTCCGTGGTGCGCTTGGAGCGGATCTCCTGCACGATGCCAATGACCACGTTGCAGATGATCACGCCCATGAACAGCATGTTCTTGTAGGAGCCGGTGAGGAACACGATCACCGCCAGCACCACGTTTACGAAGTTGAACAGGGTGCACAGGTTCTCCTGGAAGATCTGCTGGTAGGTGCGGGTCTTGACGCTGGCGTCAACGTTCACGTCGCCGGCGGCAACCCGCTGGCGGACTTCTTCGGCGCTCAGGCCCTGGGGCGTTTCGGACATGGCTTTCCTGGCTTTCATGCGTAGTCGTTTTCTCAGCATGATAAAAGGTAGGGGCCGCTGCTGCGGACCACATCGCCCAATGCACACAAAGAAAGCCGCCTTCCCTCCATGAACTCTTCACGTGGGGAAAGGCGGCTTCAGGACGAAATATACGTCAGCTGCTCGCTACAGCAGGTGCGCGCGGAGCTCCTCGCCGGAAAGCGGGCTCAGGTAGGCCGGGGCAATGTCGAACACGGTCTTGCAGCCGTTGACGCCCTCGTTGTGCAGGCGGTTGATGGCGCGAGCGTATGCCAGGATGACGGATGCGGTGAACTCGGGGTTGGAGTCCAGCTTCAGGCTGTACTCGACCACGTGCTTGTTTTCCTTGTTCAGGCCGGTCACGCCGGTGCGGATCACGAAGCCGCCGTGGGGGATGCCTGCGTGGTCACGGGCGAACTCGTCCTCGGAAATGAAGTGGACGGTGGTGTCGTAGTCGGCGAAGTAGTTGGGCATGGTCACAATGTCCTGCTCGATCTGAGCCAGGTCAGCGCCCTCCTCGGCTACCACGAAGCACTCGCGGGTGTGCTTCTGGCGGGTGGTCAGCTCCGGGTCCTCGCCTGCGCGGACGGCCTCCAGGGCCTCCGGCACGGGGATGGTGTACTGCTTGGCGTTCTTGACGCCGGCAATGCGACGGACGGCGTCGGAGTGGCCCTGGCTCACGCCCTTGCCCCAGAAGGTGT
>JAUNCQ010000040.1 GCA_030526515.1 Coriobacteriia bacterium | reverse complement strand
GGTAAGCATAGCTAACGGGTTTACAGCCCGTCCCCTTTAACCACTCGGGCACACGCCCCTGTTCGTCGCTCAATTCATGTGTAATTTATCAAGCTGCTTTCTCGCTTTGCTCTTCAGCGCTGCGAGCGAGGAATATAATACGAAGTCCTAGGGGCCATGTCAACAACAATTTCAAAATTCTTTTCAACTTCTTTGAAATAGGCGCGATCCACGCCCCTTTCGCCCCTATTCCTTACATTATTATGTGGGAGCAAAATCGGCGATTCAAGTATTTTCACACGCCGTTTGCTTGTGTTCATTCTTTGCAAGAAGGCCCATTTCTGGTCCTCAAATGCTAGGATTTCTCTAAACGCACCGTAACCGAACTACCCCAGGAGATGATCTATGTCATTTTCCATGCGCCAACCCAAGGCCATGACCGCGTTTGCCGCATCCCTGCTCCTTTGCGTGAGCCTTGTACCGGCAGCCGCATTCGCAACGCCTTCCCAGGAAAAGCAGGCTGAGGCCGACGCCGCAAAGGCCAAGGTCGCCAAGCTTCAGGAAAAGCTCGACGAGGCCGAGGCCGAATACGGCGAAGCCCAGATGGCCCAGCAGGAAGCTCAGGCCAAGGTCGACGAAGCTCAGACGGCCGTGAACAACGCCCAGAACAAGATCGACAAGGCTCAAACCAAGATTGATAAGGCCCAGAGCCGCATCAACCAGATCAAGAAGGAAATCCGCGAGCTTCAGGACAAGATCGGCGAGCGCGCCCGCAACATGTATCGCTCCGGCAGCGCAACCATCTTGGACGTGATCCTGAACTCCTCTTCCTTCGCCGAGTTCGCTACTAACTGGGACGCCCTGACTCAGCTCAACCAAAGCGACGCCGCCCTGGTTTCCAAGAGCAAGAGCCTGAAGGTCGAGCAGGAGCAGAAGAAGAAGGAACTGGTCGAGCAGAAGAAGGTCCTTCAGGACGAAAAGGCCGTCCTGGTCGAGCAGAAGGAGATCCTGGAGGAAAAGGAGGCCGAGGCAGCTGCCAAGGCCGCTGACGCCAAGGCCATTGCCGACAACGCCCAGAGCACCCTCAACGACATGGAGCGCACCTACAAGCGCCTGAGCAAGGAAGCAGCCAAGCTGCTTAAGGAAGAGCAGGAAGCAGAGCGTCGCGCAGCCGAGGAGGCAGCACGACGCGCCGCCGAAGCTGCTAACGGCGGCTCCGAAGCTCCCCAGAACGACGAGGGCGGCTACACGGTGGCAACCGGCAACACCGTGGTCGACCGCGCCTACTCCCAGATGGGCAAGTGGTACAGCTGGGGCGCTGTCGGTCCCAACACCTATGACTGCTCCGGCCTGGTGGGCTACGCCCTGACCGGCAAGTACTCCCGCATTGGCACTACCTGGACCTTCATGGGCTGGGAGCGGACCAACAATCCGCAGCCTGGTGACATCTGCACCAACACGCACCACTGCGGCATCTACATCGGTGGCGGCCAGTACATCAACGCCCCGCACACCGGTGCTCAGGTCCGCGTGGACAGCGTTCCGAGCTCCATGATCTACGTGAAGGCTCCGTCCTACCTGCGGTCGCTGTAACGCCCTGATCAAAGGGACCCTCCGGGGTCCCTTTTCTTTTTTTGCCCCTTCGAAGGAACCCTTTACAAGCGGCGGCTGTAGCGCAACTTGTTAGCCCTGCTCAATTCCACTTTTTGCCATATTCGGCATTCATGTTATTATTACTATATCTGTACGAATGCCCAAGGAGGTTTTACCCCATGCGGATAACCAACCGCACCAAGCGTATCTGCGCAGCCGCAGGCTGCGTTCTTCTTTCCGCTTCCCTGGTCTGCGCCGTTCCCGTGGCCGGCTATGCAACGCCTGCCTCCGAGAAGCGCGCCGAAGCCGAGGCAGCCTACGAGACCCTGACCCAGATGCAGGTTAAGCTGGACAAGGCTTCCAACGCCCTGGTCGACGCCACGGCCGCCAAGAAGACCGCCCAGAAGAAGGTCAAGGGCGCCCAGAAGAAGATCGACAAGGCCCAGAAGAAGATTGAGGTCCTCCAGGGCCACCTGGGATCTCGCGCCCGCACCATGTACCGCTCCGGCAACACCACCATCCTGGACGTTCTGTTCAGCAGCACCTCCTTCCAGGAGTTCGCCACCATCTGGGGCATCCTGGACCAGCTGAACCAGAAGGATGCTGCTATGGTCCAGAAGACCAAGGACCTGAAGGCGGAGGTCGTCAAGCAGAAGAAGGTCCTGGACGAGCAGGAGGCCGAGGCTGAAAAGCAGGAGACCAAGTGCAAGCTGGCCAAGGAAGAGGCCGCCAAGACCGTTGACGAGATGACCAGCACTTACAACGCTCTGGATGCAGAGGCCAAGCGCCTGCTGAAGGAAGAGCAGGAGGCTCGCTCCCGCGCAGATGCCGAGGCAGCGCGTCGCGCCATCGAGCAGGCACAGCAGGGCAGCCAGGAAGAGCAGGGTGATCAGGGCGAAGAATCCGGCAGCCAGGACACTCCGCAGGAATCCGAGCAGCCCGAGCAGCAGGCTCCCGAGTCCTCTGAGCCCTCCGGCGGCGGCAACCAGTCCGCAGTCGATCGCGCCTACTCCATGCTCGGCAGGCCCTACCAGTACGGCGCCGGCGGCACCAGCTCCTTCGACTGCTCCGGTCTGGTCGGCTGGGCCATCACCGGAAGCACCGGCCATGCACTGGGCTCCACCGGCACCATGATGGGCTTCAACCGCGTCACGAACCCGCAGCCTGGTGACATCTGCGTTAACGACCACCACTGCGGCATCTACATCGGCGGCGGCCAGATGATCCATGCCCCGCAGACCGGCGACGTGGTCTCCATCAGCGGCGTTCATGGCGACATGATCTACGTTCGCCCGTAGCTGATCGCACATACCAACCAGCATCAGAGCCCCGGAAACGGGGCTCTGCTATTTTTCGCCCCGATTTCTACCCCTCCCCTATTGCTCCAGCGCTTACCGACCCCGTCCGCGCGGCGATTTTTACATCACGTAACGCTCTGAAGGTCGTACCATAGGAACGTACGACCACGAAGAAGGGATTGCCCATGCCTGACCTGACAACCTTGTCCCACGACGAGCTCTCCGCCCTCAAGGCACAGCTCGATCAGGAATACGCCGCGTTCAAGGCCAAGGACCTGAATCTGAACATGGCCCGCGGCAAGCCCTCCGCAGAGCAGCTCGACTTGAGCATGCCCCTGCTGAACGTCATCAGCTCCAGCTCCGACCTGTTCAGCGAAGACGGCACCGACTGCCGCAACTACGGCGTTCTGGACGGCATCCCCGAGGCAAAGCGCCTCATGGCCTCCATGTTGGACGACGACCCCGATAACGTGATCGTCATGGGCGCATCGAGTCTGAACATCATGTACGACACCGTTGCCCGCTGCCTTGACTTCGGCACTTTGGGCTCCAAACCCTGGTGTCAGTACGACTCCATCAAGTGGCTGTGCCCCGCCCCCGGCTACGACCGTCACTTCGGCATTTGCGAGGCCTTCGGCATTGACATGATTCCCGTGACCATGACCCCCGACGGCCCGGATATGGACGAAGTTGAGCGCATGGTGGCCCTGGATGACCGCATCAAGGGCATCTGGTGCGTTCCGAAGTACTCCAACCCCGGCGGCGTGTCCTACTCCCGCGAAACCGTCGAGCGCCTGGCCAACATGGATACGGCAGCTGACGACTTCCGCATCTTCTGGGACAACGCCTACTGCGTCCACCACCTGTTCGACGACGAAGCTGATCAGGATCAGCTCTACGACATTGCCGAGGCATGCGCTGAAGCCGGCAACCCGGACCGTTACTTCAAGTTCGCCTCCACCTCCAAGATCACCTTCCCCGGGGCTGGCATCAGCGCCTTTGCCGCCAGCCCCGATAACGTGGCCGACGCGAAGAGGCGCATGAACCCCCAGATCATCGGCTACGACAAGATCAACCAGCTCCGCCACGCACGCTTCCTCAAGGACGCAGAGGGCATCAGCGCCCATATGGCCAAGCATGCGGCCATCCTGCGTCCTAAGTTCCAGCTGGTGGCTCAGAAGCTCCAGGAGGGCCTGGGAGACGCCAACGTGGCCTCCTGGAACGACCCGCGGGGCGGCTACTTCGTGTCCTTCGACGCCTTCCCGGGCACCGCAAAGCGCGTCGTGGGCCTTGCCAAGGAGGCAGGCGTGACCATGACGGGCGCTGGCGCCACCTGGCCTTACAAGCAGGATCCGCAGGACAGCAACATCCGCATCGCCCCGACCCTGCCCGGCCTGGACGAGCTCTCCCAGGCACTGGATGTGTTCGTCTGCTGCGTCAAGCTGGCTGCCGTGGAGAAGCTGCTCCAGCAGTAACGCCGACCTCTTCATCTGACCAACAGAAAGGGGGCGAAGACCAAGCTGGTCTTCGCCCCCTTCTTTGCGTTTATGGGAATCAGTTGGGCCTACAGGTCCTTGCTGCCCTCCACGCGGCCCTCAAGGTAGCGCCAATAGGCGTCCACGTCATCCTTGAGCTCCTGCAGCAGGGCCTCGTTGCCCGGCTTGAACAGGTGCTTGAAACGACCCTGGGGACGCAGGAAGTCCTCCAGCGGCTTCTGGTTCTTCTCCTTCACCGGAGTGAGCTTCCAGACGCCGTCCTCAACCTCGAACAGGGGCCAGAACTTGGTATCCACCGCCAGACGGCTGATCTCCAGCGTCTGGTCGGACTTGATGCGCCAGCCACGGGGGCACGGCGCCAGGACGTTCAGGAAGGCGGGACCCTCGACGGCGAACGCCTTCTCGGCCTTGGCAACCAGGTCCTTCCAATGACCAACCGTGGACTGGCCCACGTACTTCACGCCATGGGCCGCAATGATGCTTGCCAGGTCCTTGCGCACCTGCGGCTTGCCCTGCTGGGCAGCGCCCACCTCGGAGGTGGTGGCCCAGGCGCCGCGCGGCGTAGCGGAGGAACGCTGGATGCCGGTGTTCATGTAGGCGCCGTTGTCGTAGCACACGTAGACCATGTCATGACCGCGCTCCATGGCGCCGGACAAGGACTGCATGCCAATGTCATAGGTGCCGCCGTCGCCACCGAAGGCCACGAACTTCATCTTCTTGTCCGCGGGAATCTTGCCGGCGGCCTGCAGGCCCTTGAAGGCTGCCTCAACACCGGAAATGGTAGCTGCCGCATTGGCAAAGGCGTTGTGGACGAAAGGCACGTTCCAGGAATTGTAGGGATAGATGGTGGTGGACACCTCCAGGCAGCCCGTGGCATTGGCCACGACCACCTGAGCGTCCTCGGGAACGCCCATCAGGACCTGACGGACGCAGATAGACGCACCGCAGCCGCCGCACAGCCTATGGCCGGCGGCAAGGCACTCGGGACGCTCGGACAGCTGCTTGATGTTTGCCATTCTTGCACTCCTTCCTATGCGTCCAGATACGTCAGAGAGCGGTCAGCGGAGCCTTCCGCGACCTTCTCCAGGTCGGCGACCACGCGACGGACCATCTCATTGGAAACGTCGCAGCCGCCCAGGCCGTACACGTAGTTCTTTGCAGGGACCGTCAGGCCGTGGGTATAGAAGGCCGAGAGGACGTCAGCGCCCAGGGGGCCGCAGGCGGCGCCCATGGAGTCGGAGCGGTCCATGACGGCCACGGCCTTGGCTCCCTTGCAGGCCTGGGCAATCTGCTCGGCCGGGAAGGGGCGGTACACGCGGGGACGGACGATGCCCACCTTCACGCCCTCCTCACGCAGCTGGCGGGCCACATGACGGAAGTTGCCGGCGGCAGAGCCCAGGATCACCATGACATAGTCGGCATCCTCCGTTCCCCAGGTATCCACCAGCTCGAAGGGACGACCGGTCACCTTGGACCACGCCTTGCCATGCTCCTCCAAAACGCTCAGGGAGCGGTCCATGGCAGCACGCTCGTTCACGCGGGACTTGGCGAACTCAGGGGCGTTGGCATACATGCCGTGGCCCACAGGATTGTTGGTATCCAGCAGCGGGTACAGCGGCTCGTAATCACCCACGAAGTCCTTGACCTGCTGGTCGTCGTTCATTTCGCAGCGCTCCATGGCATGGCTGGTGATGAAGCCGTCCAGGGTGGTCAGAACCGGCAGCAGCACGCGACGGTCCTCGGCCACTTTGAAGGAGACGATGGTGTTGTCATAGGCTTCCTGGGCGGTTTCGGCGAACAGGATGATCCAGCCGGAATCGCGCACGCCCATGATGTCGGAGTGGTCGCAGCCAATGTTGATGGGCGAAGCCAAGGTGCGGTTCGCGTTTGCCATGACAATGGGCAGCCTCATGCCAGCGGCAATGGGCAGCACCTCCCACATGTAGGCAAGGCCCTGAGAGGCCGTGGCGGTAGCCACGCGAGCACCTGCGGAAGAAGCACCCACGCAGGCAGACAGGGCGGAGTGCTCGGACTCGACGGTCACGAACTCGGTATGGACGCGACCTGCGGCCACGAACTTCGCATAGTTTTCAACAATGGTGGTCTGCGGCGTAATGGGATAAGCAGCCATCACGTCCGGGTCGCACTGGCGAATGGCCTCGGCAACCATCTGGTTGCCGGTTGCGGAAAAGGCCTTGTTATTGCTCATGCCCTACTCCCCCTTCGCCTGATCTTCGGTCACCATCTCAAGTGCGCCGAACTTGCACTCATGGACGCAGATGCCGCAGCCCTTGCAGTGGTCGTAGTCAATGCCGACCATCTCCTGGTTCTTGACCAGGATGGAGATATCAGGGCACACGATCCAGCACAGCATGCAGTTCTTGCAGGCATCCTGGTCCCACACGGGACGCATGGTGCGCCAACCGCCGGTGATGTACTGCTGAGACGCGCCTGCGGCCGTCACGTTCCCAACCGGAAGGTCCTCCGGCTTCCAATCCTCGAGTTCGGCGTAGTCACGAAGGTTCAGCTTCATGCCACGGTCACCTCCTCATAGGCGCGATCGACGCTCTTCAGGTTGGCGTCGATCATCTCCTGAGCGAACTTCTTGCCGAAGGCCTCAACCAGGCGCTCCTTAACCTTCTCCACCGGCACCACGCCAGTGACCTTGGCAAGAGCACCCACGATGGGGGTGTTGGGAATGTTCCTCTTGATGGTCTGAAGAGCGATGCCAGTCGCATCAACGACCGCAACCTTCACTGAATCAGGCACGTTCAGGGCCTGTCGAGCCTCTGCAGCGGTCATCTCGGTATTCAGAATGACCACGCCATCCTCGAGCATGCCCTCGGTCACGTCAACAAGGGGAAGCAGCGTTTCGTCCAGAACGACCACGATGCCAGGGTTGGTAATGGTGTTATGAACCTCAATGGGCTCGCCGCAAAGGCGCGTATAGGCCTTCAGCGGAGCGCCGGTGCGCTCGGGGCCGTACTCAGGCATTGCCTGAATGTAGGCACCAAGCATCAGGGCCGTATCGGCAACCAGCTTGGCAGCGGTGACGGCACCCTGGCCGGCACGAGCATGCCAGCGGATCTCGGTCAGCTGTGACATACCTCTCCTTTCGTTCAATCTAAAACTGCGCCCCGCACAAACATGCGCGGGGCAGCTGCGTAAAAAAGTATGCTGACTATACTAGAGTTACCCGTCCAAATTTGCATCCGCATACCGCCCGCTAGCGCGGGGTATCGGTAAAAGGGGACGAAAACAAAGAAGGGGACCCGCTCGGGTCCCCTTCCGGCAGATTAGCCTTAGGCGTTCAGAGAAGCCTTCACGTCGGCGTAAACGACCTTCGGGTCGCGGTCGCCGTCGATGCTGACCAGCAGCTCGCAGCCGCGGTAGTAGTCGATCAGCGGAGAGGTGGACTTGGCATACACGTCAAGGCGGTTGCGCACGGTAGCCTCGTTGTCATCATCACGCTGATACATCTCGCCCTCGCACTTCGGGCACTTCTCGTCAGCAACGCTGCCGATGTAGCCACACTCCTTGCACATGCGACGAGAGGTCAGACGGCCAACGATGACCTCAGGGTCAACGTCAATCAGCAGAGCAGCGTCCAGCGGGCGCTCCAGCTTGGAAAGCTCGGCGTCCAGAGCCACGGCCTGAGCAGTGGTACGGGGGAAGCCGTCCAGGATGAAGCCGACGTTGGTGTCCGGCTGACCAAGGCGCTCGATCACCAGGCCGATGATGACGTCATCGGGAACCAGCTCGCCAGCGTCCATGAAGGACTTTGCCTTCTTGCCCAGATCGGTGCCAGCCTTGACAGCAGCACGCAGCATGTCGCCGGTGGAAATGTGAGGAAGATTGAACTCCTCGACCAGGAATGCTGCCTGGGTGCCCTTGCCTGCGCCGGGTGCGCCAAGAAGAACTATGTTCATTGCGAAATCTCCTATTCCATACGGGCCTGGGATGAGGCCATACAACAGAAAGGCCAGCCAGGGTACCCTAGCTGGCCTTCCGAGTTCCCTAAGTATCTATAATAGCCTACTTGAAGAAACCGTCATAGTTATACATCTTCAGCTGAGACTCAACCTTGGTCATGGTATCGAGCGCAACGCCGATCATGATCAGGATGGAGGTGCCGCCGAACGCCTGGATAAGCTGATTCGGGACGAAGAAGAAGATGATAGTCGGAACAACCGCGATCACAGCGATGAACAGAGCACCAGGAAGCGTCACGCGCTTGATGACGTTCTTGATGTAGGTCACCGTGTTCGCACCCGGACGAACGCCCGGGATGAAGCCGCCCTGCTTGCGAATCTGATCAGAGGTCTCCTCCGGATTGAACACCATGGAGGTGTAGAAGTAGGCGAAGAACACGATCAGCACAACGTTCAGGATCCAGTTGATCCAGCCCGTGGAAATGGCGTTCGCAGCAGTGTTCAGCCAACCCACGTTGAACAGAGCAGCCAGCTGTGCCGGGAAGTAGATGATGCAGCTTGCGAAGATGATGGGGATAACGCCAGCGGAATTAACCTTCATCGGGATGTAGGTCGTCTGACCACCCATCATGCGACGGCCCTGCATGCGCTTGGCATAGTTGACCGGAATGCGGCGCTGTGCACGCTCCACGAAGATGATCGCGGGGATGCAGGCAATGACCACCAGCAGGATGACTGCGGTGACTGCAAGGCCCATGCCAAGATCGTCGGTCAGGTTGATCGAAGAGAAAATGGCAGAGGGGACGCGGGACACGATGCTGATGAAGATGATCAGCGACATGCCATTGCCGATGCCACGCTGGGTGATAAGCTCGCCCATCCACATGATGAAGGCAACGCCAGCAACCAGGGTGAACACCACGATGAAGTCGGTCAGCAGCTCGGGGACCTCGCTGGAGAAGACCACGCCGTAAGCAGAGGACTTGAAGAGCAGCAGGTAGCCGATGGCGTTGATCAGGCCCAGGCCCAGCGTCAGATAGCGGGTGACCTGAGTGATGCGCCTACGACCGGTCTCGCCCTCCTTGGCCCAACGGCCAACAGCGGGGATAACGCCCTGCATCAGCTGCATGATGATCGATGCAGTAATGTAGGGCATGATGCCCAGGGAGAACACCGAGAAGTTGGACAGAGCGCCGCCCGTGAACAGGTCCAGCATGGTCATAGCCACACCAGAGGAAGTGGACTGCGCAAAAGACGTCGCAAACTCGTGGAACGGAATACCAGGCACAGGAATGTATGCACCCAGTCGGTAAAGCGCCAGGATCGCGAGCGTAAAGAGCATCTTAGCGCGAAGCTCGGGAACCTTGAACGCGTCGATGATAGAGCTTAGCAAGGCTCTTCGACCTTTCCTCCAGCTGCCTCAATCTTTGCCTTAGCAGAGGCAGAAACCTTATCAACCTTGACGGTCAGAGCCTTGGTGATCTCGCCGTCGCCCAGAACCTTCACCAGAGCGTCAGCATGCTTGATGATGCCCTTGGCAGCCAGAGATGCGCCATCGACGGTCTCGCCAGCCTCGAACTTCTCCTCCAGGCGAGAAACGTTCACCGGCAGGTACTCAACGCGGTTGATGTTGCGGAAGCCAGGCAGCTTCGGCAGACGACGAGCCAGAGGAGTCTGGCCGCCCTCGAAGCCGACGCCCTTGCCGCCGCCAGCACGGGACTTCTGACCGTTCAGACCACGACCAGCAGTCTTGCCGGTGCCGCTAGCGTTACCACGGCCAACGCGCTTGCGTGCCTTGCGAGAGCCCTCATTCGGCTTAAGATCCTTGAGTTCCATTGATGATTCTCCTTTTCATCGCTATAGGGGATCTCTCCCCTGCTGGCAGCTCGCCGCCAGCAAACTTCCTTGAACATGCCAGCGGCGTACCCTTATCGGTACGCCGTTGGCATTATTGCATGTTGTGAATAATAGCGCTATCGCTACAGTTCTTCAACCTTGATCAGGTGCTTGACCTTGAAGAGCATGCCGCGAACGGACGGGTTGTCAACGACCTCGACGGTGCGGTTGATCTTGCCCAGGCCCAGGGAACGCAGGGTTGCACCCTGATCCTTGGCCTTGCCGATGGCGCTCTTCACCTGCGTGACGCGCAGGGACTTCTTGCTCTCAGTCATGTTTATTCCTTCCCACCGAACATAGCGCCGACGGTGATGCCACGACGATCAGCAACCTCAGCCGGGTTCTCAAGCTGCTTGAGGCCCTCTGCTGCTGCCTTGACGATGTTCATGGCGTTGTCGGTGCCCAGGGACTTGGCGATGACGTCGGTGACGCCAGCAAGCTCCATGAGTGCACGAACCGGGCCGCCGGTAATAATACCGGTACCAGGAACGGCAGGCTTCATCAGCACGCGGCCTGCACCGAACTCGCCGATGATCTCATGCGGCAGAGTGTTGTTCGGAGTCAGTGCAACGTGGAACATGTTCTTCTTTGCGTCCTCGACGCCCTTGCGGATGGCAGTGGGAACTTCCTGGGACTTGCCCATGCCCACACCAACGTTGCCGTTGCCATCGCCCACGACGACCAGAGCAGTCAGAGCCATGCGGCGGCCGCCCTTAACGGTCTTGGAAACGCGGTTGATGTAGACAACGCGCTCCTGGAGCTCGGGAACCCCGGCGTTCTCATGCTTATTGTTACGAGCCATAAGACAACCAATCCCTTCTAGAATACCAGGCCAGCTTCACGGGCAGCGTCGGCCAGAGCCTTGACGCGGCCGTGATACAGGTTGCCGCCACGGTCGAACACAACAGTATCGACGCCCTTCTCCTTAGCCTTCTGAGCAACGATGGTGCCCAGGGCTGCAGCGCCTTCGACGTTTGCGCCATTCTTGCCGGTTGCCTTGAACTCCGGGCCCAGCGTGCTCACGCCGCAGATGGTGACGCCCTTGGTGTCGTCAATGACCTGAGCGTAGATGTTGTTGTTGCTACGCGTGATGCACAGACGAGGACGAGCAGCAGTGCCGGAGATCTTACCGCGGACGCGACGATGACGACGGCGCAGCGCGGCTTGCTTCTTCTGCAGTTTATTCATAACTATCCCTTCACCTTATCCTTGCGCCTTAGTCGCCCTTAGCGGCCTTGCCGAGCTTACGACGGACAACCTCGCCCTCGTAGCGAATACCCTTGCCCTTGTACGGTTCGGGCTTGCGCCATGCGCGGACGTCAGCAGCAACCTGGCCGACCTGCTCCTTGCTGGGACCGGAGATGACGAT
Organism: Coriobacteriia bacterium; assembly: GCA_030526515.1. GTDB lineage: Bacteria > Actinomycetota > Coriobacteriia > Coriobacteriales > Eggerthellaceae > SUG1186. The sequence goes on along the minus strand of JAUNCQ010000040.1, from coordinate 11,964 downwards.
CTCAGTCTGGGTCGGAACCTCGAAGGTGATGCCATCGATAGCCTTGACCAGGATCGGGTGGGAGTAACCGAGCTGCATCTCCAGGTCGGAACCCTTCAGTGCGGCACGGTAGCCAACGCCGACCAGCTGCAGCTTCTTGGTGAAGCCCTTCTCAACGCCTTCGATCATGTTGGCGATGAGGGTACGAGTCAGACCATGCTGGCTCTTGGCCAGACGAGAGTCGTCAGGACGGGAGACGACGATGGTCTGCTCCTCCTGCTCGATGGTCAGAATCTCAGAGAAAGTGCGGGTGAGCTCACCCTTGGGGCCCTTGGCCGTCACGGTGTTGCCGTCGATAACGACTTCAACGCCAGCAGGAACGGTGATGGGCATCTTACCGATACGAGACATATCTTGATACCTTCCTTTCCTACCAAATGTAAGCGATAACCTCGCCGCCGATGCCCTTCTTGCGTGCATCGCGGTCGGTCATAACGCCGTTGCTCGTAGAGATGATTGCGGTGCCCAGGCCACCGAGAACGCGGGGCAGCTCCTCCTTGCCAGCGTAGATACGCAGGCCCGGCTTGGAGATGCGCTTGATGCCGCGGATAACCTTAGCCTTCTTGGGACCGTACTTCAGGGTGATGGTCAGGGTTGCGCGAGGCTCGCCGTCGATCACCTCATAGCCCGCGATGTAACCTTCCTGGTCCATAACGCGAGCGATTTCGACAAGCTTCTTGCTCGACGGCATAGACACCGTCTGCTTGCCGGCAGATTGACCGTTACGCACACGCGTAAGCATATCTGCAATGGGGTCAGTCATGCTCATTGTTTGTTTCTCCTTTGGTTCGTGATGAGTCACTCAGTTGGTTCGTCGGCGCCCATAGCGCCTCCGCCTTACTAAGCACACACCCTTTTAGCGATTACGAGTCTTCGATTACCACGAAGCCTTGGTCACGCCGGGCAGTTCGCCTTTGTTGGCCAACTCGCGCAGGCAGATACGGCACAGACCGAACTTACGATAGTAAGCACGCGGACGGCCGCAACGGCTGCAACGATTGTGCTGACGAGTCGAGAACTTCGGCTCGCGCTTAGCCTTGGCGATCATCGATTTCTTAGCCATGCATTTCCTCTTTCCTATACTATTCCTGCTCTATCTGGCTTGATAGCGCAAACAGTAAAAAAAGATACCGCATTTCGCGGTATCTTTCAAGATGTAAATTTGAGGTAATAAAGCTAAAGCTAAATTACTTCTTGAACGGGAAGCCCAGAGCGGTCAGCAGAGCCAGGGCACCCTCGTTGTTCTCGGAGGAGGTCACGAAGGTGATGTCCATGCCACGGGTGCGATCAATCTTGTCGTAGTCGATCTCCGGGAAGATCAGCTGCTCGGTGATGCCCAGGGTGTAGTTGCCACGGCCGTCGAAGCTGGTGGCCGGAATGCCACGGAAGTCGCGGACGCGGGGCAGAGCCACGGCCAGCAGACGATCCAGGAACTCCCACATGCGGTCGCCACGCAGGGTGACCTTGCAGCCGATGGCCTGGCCCTCGCGAACATGGAAGCCTGCGATGGACTTCTTAGCGCGGGTGACGCAGGGCTGCTGGCCGGTGATGGTGCGCATGTCGTTCATGGCAGCATCCAGGAGCTTGGAGTCAGCTGCAGCTGCGCCAACGCCCATGTTGACCACGATCTTCTCCAGCTTGGGAGTCTGGTTGACGTTCTTGATGCCCAGCTCTTCGACGAGCTTCGGAGCGATTTCGTTCAGGTACTTTTCCTTCAGACGAGGAGCCATAGTAATTTACCTCTTTCGATGAATTAAACGCAGGATTACCGACCCTGCGTCCCTGCCCCCTTGGCAGGGTCATAGCAGGTGCCCGGGCTACCGGGCACCTGCGAAAACATTAGTCGATGTTCTTGCCGCACTTCTTGCAGACGCGAACAAGCTTGCCGTTCTCGTCACGCTTACGACCAACGCGAGTTGCAGCGTCGCAGCTCGGGCAGATCAGCATAACGTTGGAAACGTGAATGGCAGCCTCCATGGTGGCGATGCCACCCTGAGGATTCTGCTGGGTCGGACGCATGGCCTTCTTGACCATGTTGACGCCCTCGACGACCACGCGCTGGGTGGACGGGATGGAGCGAATGATCTCGCCCTTCTTGCCCTTGTCCTTACCGGCCAGGACCAGAACCTTGTCACCCTTCTTAACGTTCATCTTTGCCATTTCTGAACACCCCCCTTACAGAGTTTCCGGTGCCAGAGACACGATCTTCATGTACTTCTTGTCACGCAGCTCGCGGGCAACGGGCCCGAAGATGCGGGTACCACGGGGGTTACCATTGTTGTCGATCAGAACAGCAGCGTTCTGGTCGAACTTGATGTAGCTGCCATCGTTGCGGCGAACTTCCTTCTTCACGCGGACGATGACGCAGCGGACAACGTCGCCCTTCTTCACGTTACCGTTGGGCATTGCTTCCTTAACGCTGCAGATGATGACGTCGCCAAGGCCTGCGTAACGGCGCTTGGAGCCGCCCAGAACCTTGATGCACTGCACCTTGCGAGCGCCGGAGTTGTCGGCCACTGCGAGCATGGATTGCATCTGAATCATTTGCTTCTCCCTTACTTTCTCGTGGGTAGCAAAAGCTCGAAAGAGCTATTACTACTTGGCCTTCTCGACGATCTCGATGAGGCGCCAACGCTTCATCTTGGACAGGGGGCGAGTCTCCATGATACGCACGGTATCGCCCACGCCAGCCTCGTTGTTCTCATCATGTGCATGGAACTTCTTGGTAGAAGTCATCATCTTCTTGTACACAGGATGCGGCTTGCGCTGCTCGACCTGCACGACGATGGTCTTGTCATTCGCCGCGCTGACCACAACGCCCTGACGCACCTTGCGGGAATTGCGCTCTTCACTCATGTGTGATTACCTTACCTCTCGCTTATGCGCTCAGTTCACGGGCACGCATCTCGGTCTGGATACGTGCGATGTCCTTCTTGACCTGCTTAACGCGTGCAGTGTTGTCAAGCTGGCTCGTAGCCATCTGGAAACGCAGGTTGAACAGCTCTGCGCGGGCTTCCTTGAGCTTTGCAGACAGATCTTCTGCGGAGAGCTCACGAATCTCTGCGGGCTTCATTATTCAGCCACCTCCGTTTCCTTAGTCACGATCTTGCACTTGATGGGCAGCTTGTTGATAGCCAGGCGCAGAGCCTCACGAGCAACCTCGTCCTCAACGCCGGTGATCTCGAACATGATGCGACCAGGCTTCACGACTGCAACCCAGGCCTCGGGGTTACCCTTACCGGAACCCATGCGGGTCTCAGCGGGCTTAGAGGTGATGGGCTTGTCGGGGAAGATGGTGATCCAAACCTTACCGCCACGCTTCATGTGACGGTTCATGGCAATACGGGCAGCCTCAATCTGGCGGTTGGTGATCCAAGAAGCCTCCAGAGCCTGGATGCCGTAGGTACCGTGGTTCAGACGGGTGCCGCCCTTGGCCTTACCCTTCATGGAACCACGCTGCACCTTGCGGTGCTTTACACGCTTAGGTACGAGCATTTACTTTGCCCCCCTCTCGTTGCGATCGTTGCGACGACGGTTCGGGCGAGAGCTGCCCTCCAGAGCCGGCTGCGGAGCCTTCTGACCCGGGAGAACGTCACCATGATAGACCCAGACCTGAACGCCGATGGAACCCATCTGCGTAGCTGCGATCTCGAAACCGTGGTCGATCTTTGCGCGCAGGGTGTGCAGCGGCACACGACCCTCGCGATACCACTCACGACGGCACATCTCAGCGCCACCCAGACGGCCAGAGCACTGGATACGAATGCCCTTGGCACCGCTCTTGCGAGCGGACTGAACAGCCTTGCGCATTGCGCGACGGAAGGCAACGCGGCCCTCGAGCTGCTCGCAGATGGACTGGGCGATCAGGTTGGCGTCGAGCTCGGGGCGCTTAACCTCAACGACCTCGATGGAAACCTTGCCGTTAGCGATGGTCTCGAGCTTCTTGCGGAGCTGATCGATCTCAGCACCCTTCTTGCCGATCACAACGCCCGGACGTGCGGTGGTGATGATGACCTTGATCTTGTCGCCAGCGCGCTCGATCTCAACCTTGGAGACAGCGGCACGGGACAGGTACTTCTTCAGGAAGTTACGGATTGCCTGGTCGTTTGCCAGGTTCTCGGCATAATTCTTGTCTGCATACCAGCGGCTGCGCCAGTCTTCAGTGATGCCGATACGGAAACCGGTAGGGCTTACCTTCTGACCCATGGATTACGCCTCCTCTCGAGTAGCGACGATGATGGTGATGTGGCTGGTGCGCTTGCGGATCGGAGAAGCGGAGCCCTTTGCACGCGGGCGGATACGCTTCATGGTCGGACCCTCGTCAACGTAGCAGGCCTTGACGACCAGGGCCTCAGCGCGCACATGATGCTGGTTCTCTGCGTTAGCGACAGCAGAGTTCAGCGTCTTCAGCACGGTTTCAGCGGCTGCACGGTCGCAGAACTGCAGGATGTCCTGAGCTGCAACGACGTTCTTGCCGCGGATAAGATCGACAACGATGCGAGCCTTGCGAGGGGACACGCGAACGAAGCGACTAATTGCCTTTGCTTCCATGTTTCACTCCCCTTTCTTAGCGCTTCTTGGTATCGGCCTTGTGACCCTTGAAGGTACGGGTCGGGGCAAACTCGCCCAGCTTGTGGCCAACCATGGACTCGGTAACGTAAACCGGCACGTGCTTGCGACCATCATGCACGGCGATGGTGTGACCAACCATCTCCGGGAAGATCGTGCTAGAACGAGACCAGGTCTTGACAACGTCCTTAACGCCTTCAGCGTTCATCTTCTCGATACGACCAAGAAGACGCGGCTCAACGAAAGGACCCTTTTTCAAACTTCTGCTCACTGATTACTCCTTCACGCTACTGCGCTACTTCTTGCGACGACGAATGATGAGACGGCTGGAAGCCTTCTTCGGGTTGCGAGTGCGATGACCCTTGGTCGGAACGCCCCACGGAGAAACCGGATGACGGCCAGCGGACTTGTTCTTGCCCTCGCCACCACCATGGGGATGGTCGACGGGGTTCATGACGGTACCGCGGACGGTCGGGCGAACGCCCAGCCAACGCTTACGGCCGGCCTTGCCGATCTTGATGTTGGAATGCTCAGCATTGCCAACCTCGCCCACCGTTGCACGGCAGGTGATCAGAACGCGACGCATTTCGGAAGACGGCATACGCAGGATAGCGTAGCGACCTTCCTTACCCATCAGCTGGATGCTGGTGCCAGCGGAGCGAGCGCAAGCAGCGCCCTTGCCCGGCTGCAGCTCAACTGCATGGATCAGAGTACCGACGGGGATGTTGGCCAGCGGCAGAGCGTTGCCGGGCTTGATGTCGGCGTCGGGACCGCTGACGACGGTGTCGCCAACGTTCAGGCCCTTCGGATGAAGGATGTAGCGCTTCTCGCCGTCTGCGTAGTGCAGCAGGGCGATACGAGCAGAGCGGTTCGGGTCATACTCGATGGTAGCGACCTTTGCGGGCACGCCGTCCTTGTTGCGCTTGAAGTCGATGATACGGTAACGACGCTTATGGCCACCGCCCTGATGACGGGTGGTCACGCGACCGTAGTTGTTGCGGCCAGCCTTCTTAGAAAGCGGCGCAAGCAGGGACTTTTCCGGTTTAGACGTGGTGATCTCGGCAAAATCCGAAACCGTCTGGAAGCGTCGGCCAGGGCTAGTCGGCTTATACTGCTTAACTCCCATTCCTATTCCTATTCCTTTCATTGGATTCTCGCTCGCACGCCTCACCGTACCCCGAGAATCTCTTACACCTTCGTGGCTCTACGATCACCGAGCGAATCGCATGAGGACGAGACCCCGATTCCGTAGAACCACGCGTCCGGGTGTGTCTATCGCTAGACAGCCAGACGCAAAAAAAAGTATAAAGAAAACCCCTCGCGCAGGCAAGGGGCATTTTAAGAATATTTTAGGCGAAGACCAGGCCGTTTTCCTAGGCCTTCTGCTCCTCCACCACCACGGCATGCTCGACCAGGAAGCGGGCTGCCTTGAGGCGCTCGGCGGACTCACGCAGGGCAAAATTATGGCCGGACTCCTGCATGTCCTTGCGGACCATATCCGCGTTCATGGGATCGACGGACTTGCAGAACTCATCAATATCCTTGCCCGTCAGCGTCATCTTGAAATGACGGAACACGGCGTCAAGGGCGTAGCCCTGGGTCAAGGCCTGGCGAGCCTCGAAGAGCATCATCATGTTGAACTGTTCCTTGCCGCCCATCTGCTCAACGTAGTCGTTGAAGCTGGTCCCCTGGTTGCGCAGGCCCTCCTGCACGTTGCGGATCAGCGTGTCACGGGTGTGCTCGTAGGCTTCGTTGGAGATATGCCCCTCGAAACGCTCGACCACGGCCTCGGAGGCCAGACGGTTCAGCAGGTCGGCGCGATCTGCCTTGCGCTGATCCTCGACCTCCTTCTTCACGGCTTCGGTCATCTCCTCAACGCTGGAGAACATGGGGATGCAGCGCTTGACCCATTCGTCCGTCAGCTCGGGCACGCGGGGAACCTGCTTGCCCAGCACCTCCACGTGACACTCCATGGCGGCAGTGATGGTGTTCATGTCGTTGTCGAAGGTAGGCGCGCCATAGGTGAAGTCCTTGGACTCCCCCACCTGCATGCCCACGATGTTCTGGTCGAACTCCTCGGGCATATAGCCCTCGCCCACGTGGTAAGTGCGGCCATCGGCCGTCAGAGCGTTGATCACCTTGCCGCCCACGGTGGATCGCATGCGCAGACGCACGAAGTCGCCCTTTACCACGGCGCCCTGGGCGTTTTCGTCCATGACGAACTCGGTGAACTGCTCCATGATCTCGCCGATGATCTTCTGAACCTGGTCGCCCTGCTCTTCCTCGGCCGGAACCGTGATGGTCACGGGGTCGTAGGAGGACAGCTCGAACTGCGGCTTCGGGGTAACAACCAGCCTGAAGGCAAACTCCGCACCGCGCTTCGGACGACCGGCCGGAATAGCATCAGGCACGTACTCGGGGGAAATGCCCTTCTTGTCAATGGCGAAGGGAGCAAGGTAGTCCACCACGAACTTGTCCACCACGGAATCCAGGTCCTTGATGCCCATCTTGCGCTCGGCAGCCTGGGCGATGCTTTCGCCCTGTTCGGGAACAATGTTCATCTGGTTGGCAAAGCGCTGGTAGGCACGCTCGTACGCCGTAGTGACCTCGGCCACGCACGCCAGCGCGTCAAGCTGGATCCTGCCGTCCTGGAGTTTCTTGGATACGACCTTCATAGTCGCGAGACCTCCCTTCGCCCCGGCATCAGCAGGGCGCTCAGTCAGATTCATCGGATTGGTTTGTGCTCTGTGCATTCTAGCGCAACCGCGGCCCCGTACCAGGTAAAGGCGGGCGAAAGAAAGGCCGCACATAATAAAAGGGAGGAGCTCCGAAGAGCCCCTCCCCAGGTGCGCTAGTCGCTCAGATGGCGATTAAGCGCCGAACACCTCGATGGTGTCACCCTCAGCCACGGTAACCATGGCCTTCTTCCAGGTGCGGGTAGCACCGGGAACCGGATTTGCGCGATAGCGCTTCGGCTTCGGCTTGACGTTCAGGGTGTTCACCTTGACGACCTTCACGTTGAAGATAGCCTCGACAGCCTTGGCGATCTCGATCTTGTTGGCGTCCTTGGCGACCTCGAAGGTGTAGACGTTGTTCTCCATGACGTCATAGCTGCGCTCGGTGATAACCGGGCGGATGATGATCTCGCGGGGATCCTTCATTATGCGAGCACCTCCTCGATGCGCTTCAGAGCCTCGGCAGTGAACACCAGGTTCTTGTTGTCGAGCAGCTCATAGGTGTTGGACACGCAGACCGGGATGATGTTCACGGTCGGGATGTTGCGGAAGGACAGGTAAGCGTTGATGTCCTCGTCGCCCACAACGATGGTGGTGCGGCCTTCCAGACCCAGTGCCTTCAGGGCAGCAACAGCAGCCTTGGTGGACGGAGCCTCGAAGCCGAACTCGTTGACGATGGTCAGCTGACCGTCAGCCAGCTTGGCAGACAGAGCGGAACGCATTGCCAGCTTGACTTCCTTCTTGTTCACCTTGAACTCGTAGGAACGGGGATGCGGACCGAACACGGTACCGCCGCCAGCCCACTGAGGTGCGCGGATCGTACCCTGACGAGCACGACCGGTGCCCTTCTGACGCCACGGCTTGCGGCCGCCGCCACGGACCTCACCACGGGTGCGGGTGTTGGAAGTGCCCTGACGCCAGGAAGCACGCTGTGCACGCACGACCTGATGCATGACACCCATATTCGGCTCGATGCCGAACACGGCTGCAGAGAGCTCAGCAGTACCAGCTGCCTGGCCCTTCGCATCCTTGATATCGATAGTTGCCATATTTACAAGCTCCTCAAATTACTAAGCCATGCGGACGCGCACGATGCCGTTCTTACCGCCCGGCACAGCGCCCTTCACCAGGATCAGGTTCTGATCCTCATCGATCTTCACCACGGACAGGTTCTTGACCGTCACGCGCTCGCAGCCCATGTGGCCGGGAAGGCGCAGGCCCTTGAACACGCGGGACGGGGTGGCGCACTGGCCGACGGAACCCGGAGCGCGGTGGAAGTGAGAGCCATGACCGCCGGGGCCGCCACCGAAGCCGTAGCGCTTCATGACGCCAGCGAAGCCCTTACCCTTGGAAGTACCGGTCACGTCAACGGTGGTGACGTCAGCGAATGCTGCCACGGTCTGCTCGTCGCCGACCTTGTACTCACCAGCGTTCTCGACGCGGACCTCACGCAGGTAGCGAGTGGGCTCGGTACCCTGCTTGGCGAAGTGGCCAGCCATGGGCTTGTTGACCTTCTTCTCCTTGATGGCGCCGAAGCCCAGCTGGACTGCCTCGTAGCCGTCGGTCTCAACAGTCTTGACCTGGACGACCTTGTTCGGGGTAGCCTGGATGACGGTAACGGGGATCAGACGATCCTGCTCGTCGAAGATCTGGGTCATGCCGATCTTCTTGCCGTAAATTGCATTGATCATTGTTGGCGTCACTCCTTACAGCTTGATCTCGATGTCGACGCCAGCCGGCAGATCAAGACGCATCAGGGAATCGACCGTGTTCGGGGTCGGCTCCAGGATGTCGATCAGGCGCTTGTGGGTGCGCATCTCGAACTGCTCACGGGAGTCCTTGTTGACATGGGGGCCCTTGACGACGCAATACAGGTTGCGCTCCGTCGGCAGCGGAATAGGACCGGAAACCTTGGCACCCGTCTTCTGTGCGGTATCGACGATGAGCTTGGTGGACTGATCCACGATCTCATGATCGTATCCCTTCAGGCGGATGCGAATCTTTTGATTAGTCACTTTATTTCCTCCAATAGCTTTCAGCGGTAATGCTTAGGAAGCGTTGCCGCCGGCCTTGCTGATGATTTCTTCCTGGATGTTCTTAGGAACGCGCTCGTAGGAGCTGAACTGCATGGTGTAGGATGCACGACCCTGGGTACCGGAGCGCAGGTCGGTTGCGTAACCGAACATCTGGGACAGCGGAACCTTAGCGGAGACGGTAACCGTGTTGCCACGCTTCTCCTGGCCGAGGATCTGGCCACGACGGGACGGGATGTCGCCCATGACGAAGCCGGTGTACTCTTCCGGAGTCTCGATCTCGACGGACATGACCGGCTCGAGGATGGCCGGCTTGCCCTGACGCAGAGCCTCCTGGATTGCCAGGGAGCCAGCGACCTTGAAGGCAGCCTCAGAGGAGTCGACGTCGTGGTAGGAGCCGTCGATGAGCTCGATGCGCACGGCCTCGACCGGGAAGCCCGCCAGGATACCGGTGTTCAGGCGCTCCTGGATGCCCTTGTCGATGGACGGGATGTACTCCTTCGGCACGACGCCGCCCACGATCTTGTTCTCGAACTCGTAGGGCTTGCCGTCTTCCTGCGGGTACATGTTGATGACGCAGTCGCCGTACTGGCCGCGACCACCGGACTGACGCTTGAAGAAGCCGCGGACGTTCAGTGCGGGCTCGGTAGCGGTCTCACGATAGGCAACCTGCGGCTTGCCGACGTTTGCCTCGACCTTGAACTCGCGCAGCAGACGGTCGACGATGATCTCCAGGTGCAGCTCGCCCATGCCGGCGATGATGGTCTGACCGGTCTCGTGGTTGGTGGACACGCGGAAGGTCGGGTCCTCCTCGGCCAGCTTCTGAAGGGCGATGCCCATCTTGTCCTGCTCGGCCTTGGTCTTGGGCTCGATGGCGATGTCGATAACGGGATCGGCGAACTCCATGGACTCCAGGATGATGGGAGCCTTCTCGTCGCACAGGGACTCACCGGTGGTGGTGTCCTTCAGGCCGACGATGGCAACGATGTCGCCAGCAATGCAGGAGTCGATCTCAACGCGCTGGTTGGCGTGCATCTGCAGCAGACGGCCGATGCGCTCCTTCTTGTCCTTGGAAGCGTTGATCACGTAGGAGCCGGACTCCAGCTTGCCAGAGTAGACGCGCAGGTAGGTCAGCTTACCCACGAACGGGTCAGTCATGATCTTGAAGGCCAGGGAAGAGAACGGAGCCTTCACGTCTGCCGGACGCTCCTCCTCCTCGCCGGTCTCGGGGTTGATGCCCTTGATGGCGGGAACGTCAACCGGGGACGGCATGTAGTCGACCACGGCGTCGAGCAGCTCCTGAACGCCCTTGTTCTTGTAAGCGGAGCCGACGAAGACCGGGTTGATCTTGCAGTCGATAACGCCCTTGCGCAGAGCAGCCTTGATTTCCTCGACGGAGATCTCTTCCTCCATCAGGACCTTCTCCATCAGGTCGTCGTCGCAGTCAGCGGCGGCGTCGATGAGCTCCTGACGATAGATCTCTGCATCCTCGGCGAACTCAGCCGGGATCTCAGCCATGGGCTCGGGGTAGGTCATGCCCTTGTCGTCAGCCTTGAAGTCCCATGCGGTCATGGTGACCAGGTCGATGATGCCCCAGAAGTTGTCCTCTGCGCCCATCGGGATCTGAGCGGCAACAGCGTTTGCGCCCAGGCGATCCTTCATGGTCTGGATTGCATGGAAGAAGTCAGCACCGATGCGGTCATACTTGTTGATGAACGCAATGCGGGGGACCATGTAGCGCTCAGCCTGGCGCCAAACGGTCTCGGACTGCGGCTGAACGCCAGCAACTGCGTCGAACACAGCAACGGCGCCGTCCAGAACGCGCAGGGAGCGCTCAACCTCGGCGGTGAAGTCCACGTGGCCGGGGGTGTCGATGATCTGGATCTTGTAGGGCTTGCCGTCAGCTGCGCCGCTGGGGTAGTTCCAGAAGCACGTGGTTGCTGCGGAGGTGATGGTCACACCGCGCTCCTGCTCCTGGACCATCCAGTCCATGGTGGCAGCACCGTCGTGCACCTCGCCGATCTTGTGGGTCTTGCCCGTGTAGTAGAGGATGCGCTCGGTAGTGGTGGTCTTGCCCGCATCGATGTGGGCCATGATGCCAATATTACGAGTGTCCTCGAGGGTGATCTTTTTCTTCGCCATTTACTCAGACCTTCCTTAGAAGCGGTAGTGGGAGAAGGCGCGGTTGGCCTCTGCCATCTTGTAGACGTCTTCACGCTTCTTGACGGATGCGCCGGTGTTCTCGGCTGCGTCCATGATCTCGTTAGCCAGGCGCTGGATCATGGTGTGCTCCTTGCGCTTACGAGAGTAGTCGACGATCCAACGGATAGCCAGCGTGGTTGCGCGGCGGGAGTTGACCTCCATGGGCACCTGATAGGTGGCGCCACCGACACGCTTCGGCTTGACTTCCAGAGTGGGGCGAACGTTGTCCATAGCCTTCTTGAAGACAGTCAGGGGATCGTTACCCGTCTTGGCCTCGATCATCTCGAAGGCACCGTAGACGATATCCTCTGCCTTGGACTTCTTGCCATCAAGCAGGATCTTGTTGATCAGCTGGGTGACAAGACGGTTGTTGTACTTTGCGTCCG
>JAUNCQ010000039.1 GCA_030526515.1 Coriobacteriia bacterium | reverse complement strand
CAGTACCGTCTCACCAGATGTTTTGGAGCAGCGTCACTCTGGGTAAGTACGCAACTGCTTCGCAAGCGCGAACTGACCATCCTTGGTTTTGGAGCAGCGTCACTCTGGGTAAGTACGCAACTGCTTCGCAAGCGCGAACTGACCATCCTTGGTTTTGGAGCAGCGTCACTCTGGGTAAGTACGCAACTCGTAATCGTGGGTGAGTAGATGAGCCAGCGTTTTGGAGCAGCGTCACTCTGGGTAAGTACGCAACTTGACACCATCATCACCAGTCGTCTCTCCTGTTTTGGAGCAGCGTCACTCTGGGTAAGTACGCAACGCGGTATCTGGCAGGCGCGGGGCGTGAGGGTTTTGGGGTAGCGTCATTTGGAGCGGGCGTGCGATCCGGCTTTGGTGACTTCCTCCTGTCCTGTGGGCTACATGAGCTTGCGGACGCTGGGGGACAGGGCGGTCACCACGGCCAGCAGCAGGATGAACACGCCGTCCACCACGAAGAACGCCGGGGTGCCCAGGCCTTCCGCCAGTACGCCGCCCAGGGCGGTGCCCACGGGAATGGCCAGGCCGGACATGGCGGTGTACAGGCCCATGACGCGGCCGAGCTTGTCTTCGGCGATGCCCTTCTGCAGCAGCGTCATGAGCGGCGCGCCGAACCAGGCGCAGGCAATGGCCAGCACGCCGATGCAGCCCACGAAGCCCCAGTAGCCGCCCTCCGGCATGCAGCCGCCGGCGATGGTGCCCGCGCCCACGATGACGGCCGCCACGATGATGACCAGGGGCAGCTTGCGGCTGGGATTCAGGGCCATCAGGGTCACGGCGCCCACCAGCATGCCCAGGCCCATGACGGCGGCCAGGAGGGATGCGGCAAAGCCATCGCCGCCGAAGTGGGTGCTGACCATGAGGGGCAGCAGCGAATCGATGGGGCCGTAGGCGAACATGCCCAGGCTCACCACCACGACCAGCACCAGCAGGCCGCGCTGATCCGCCAGGGCCACGGCGCCTTCCTTGAGGCTGGACCAGGCACCCAGCTGCTCGGCGGCGCGCTCGACCTGGGGCAGCTTGGCCAGCAGCATGGTGACCACGGCTGCCAGGGCGCCTACGCCGCCGGCCAGGATGCAGGCCTGCAGGCCGAAGGTGGTGTACAGCAGGATGCCCAGCGCCGGCGCGGCGATCATGGAGATGCTGCCCAGCATGGTATCCAGGCTGTTGATACGCATGAGATGGCGCGCCGGCACCAGCAGCGGCATGGTGGCGTTGAAGGCCGGACCGCGGAAGGCGGAGGTGAGGCCCCAGGACGCGCAGTACAGGGAAACCGTCAGCAGGCTGGGTCCCGCGGTCAGGGTCCATAGGGCGAAAGCGATGCCGGATGCGGCCAGGATGGCGTCGCAGGTGATGATGATGGCCTTGCGGTTGAGCTTGTCGGCCAGGACGCCGCCGAAGGGGCTCAGCAGGCCTACGGGCAGGAAGGCCAGCACGTACAGGAGGGCCAGGGCCAGGGGAGAGCCGGTGGTTTCAGTGACGTACCAGATGCACGCGTAGCTTGCGGCGCTGCCGGCGAAGGCGCTGACGGCGTAGCCGCCCCAGATCAGGACGATGCGCGCCAGCCAGTTGGCGGGCAGCCGGTAGCCGCCGGCCGTCAGGTTGGGGTCGGCCTCGGGTGCGGTGGCCTCGGACGCCTCGGACGCGGTTGCCTCGGGGAAGGGCGCCTCGGGTGCGGCTGCGGGAGCCTCGGGCGCTGCGAGCGCCGCCGCGTCCTCCGCGGCCTCGGAGGTGGTGGTGTCTTGGGTCATGGGAGCTTCCTTTCGTCCTACTAGGCGGAGGGGTCCTTCAGGAACACGTACTGGGATTCGGTGGAGCGCTCGGGGCTGAAGCGGTAGCCCAGGCGGTCGTAGGCCTGCATGCCGGCGGGGTCGGTGACGTTGTTCTCGGCCATGAAGCGGACCATGTCTCCGCGGGCCATCTTGGCGTAGACGCCCTTCTGGACCACCTTGCCGGCGTCGGTGAGCTCGCCGAACACGCAGGTGACCAGGCGGTCCTGGGGCTGCAGGTATCGCTCGACGCACTTGGAGTACTCCTTGGACGCCAGGTTGACCACGACGCGGTCACCGTCCAGGACCTGCTGGTAGATGCGGTCGCCCCACAGCTCGTACAGGTCGCGGGCGCCGTCGATGGCCGCCTTGGACTGCATTTCCAGTCGGTACGGGACCACGCCGTCCAGCGGGCGGAGCGCGCCGTAGAAGCCAGACAGGATGCGCAGGTGCTCCTGGACGTAGTCGAACTGGCCGTCCTCGAACACGCTGGGTGCCATGTACTTGAAGGCGATGCCGTCGAAGGCCAGCACCGCGGGGGTCAGGTTGCGCTCCAGGTCAAGGTCCTGCAGGCGGGCGAAATTCATCTGGGCCAGCTTTTCGCTGCAGCCCCACAGGGCCTTGGCCTGGTCGTAGGTGAGGACCTGCAGGTGCTCCAGGATGCGGCGGGCCTGGTCCAGGAAGACCGGGGTGCCCGTGGGGCCGGTGGTCAGGTCGTCGGTGACCATCTGCTTGGCGGGGGAGATGATTATGCGCATGTCTGCTCCCATTGGTCGCGGGTAAGGCGGGTGTAGTGCTCGGTGCGGACGTCGCCCATGAGCTCGCAGGGCTTGTCGGGCTCCGTGTGGTGGTAGGTGAAGCCGACCTTTTCCTGGCAGCGGGCGGACTTGACGTTGCCGTCGTAGTAGCCGCACCACAGGGCGGTGCAGCCCAGCTCGATGAAGGCCCGGGCGACCAGCGCGCGGCAGGCCTCGGGGATGTAGCCGTTGCCCCAGTGGGGCTTGCCGACCCAGTAGCCCAGCTCGAGCTCGGTTTCGCCCACCTGGGTATGGGTCTGCGCAGGCGGGATCAGGCCGATGCTGCCAATGGGCTCGCCGGTGGAGCGCAGCACCACGGCGTAGGTTTCCGGGGCGGAGAGCACGTCGTGGATGATCTGGCGGCTGAACTCGACGCTGGTGTGGACCGGCCAGCCGGCAATGGGGCCCACTTCGGGGTCCTGGGCGTAGCGGAACAGGGCGGGGGCATCGGCCTCCGACCAGGGGCGCAGGGTCAGTCGCTCGGTGTGGATCTGCATGGGGCTCCGTTCTGCGCGGCGGCTTTGCCGCGGCGCGTGCAATCGCGGGGGCGATGCGGTATAAGAGTATGTTCGGAGTATATCTGTTCGCACTTGTTGCAGATTCGTTCGATTTCAACGTTTTTGGAGGAGCCCCATGGAGCTGTTGGCACCCGCCGGTGGAGAAGAGCAGTTGGAGTACGCCATGCGCTTCGGCGCGGATGCGGTGTATCTGGCGGCCGAAAAGTTCGGCATGCGTGCCCGGGCCACGAACTTTGCCCTGGACGACCTGGGGCGCGTGGTGGCCAAGGCCCATGACGGCGGCGTGAAGGTGCACCTGACCTGCAACGTGGTCATGCATCCGGAGGACGTGCGGGAGCTGCCGGCGTTCCTGGAGGGCGCGGCTGCGGCCAAGGTGGACGCGCTGATCGTGGGCGACCTGGGCGCGGCGGCCATGGCGCGTCGGTATGCCCCCGACGTTGACCTGCACGTGAGCACCCAGGCCAGTGTGTGCAACGCGGAGGCGGCCAAGGTCTGGCACGACCTGGGAGCCAGCCGCATCGTGGCGGCCCGCGAGATGAGCCTGGCCGAGCTGGCGGAGCTGAAGCAGGGCATGCCGGCGGGCATGGAGCTGGAGGCCTTCGCCCACGGAGCCATGTGCGTGGCGTACTCGGGGCGCTGCCTGATCAGCGACTTCATGAACGGCCGCAGCGGCATCCGCGGCAACTGCGCCCAGTCCTGCCGCTGGGAGTACGCGCTCATGGAGAGCTGGCGGCCGGGGGAGTACTACCCGGTGGAGGAGGACGGCAAGTCGTCGTATATCCTCAACGCTGACGACGTGTGCATGTTGGAGCATCTGGACGAGCTGGCTGCGGCGGGCGTGGACTCCATCAAGATCGAGGGTCGCACCAAGAAGGCCTACTACGTGGCCTGCGTGGTCAATGCGTATCGGCAGGTTTTGGATGGCGCGCCGGCATCTGCGTTCATGCGGGAGCTGGAGTGCGTTTCTCATCGGCCGTACTCCACGGGCTTCTACTTCGGGCCGGCGCGGCAGACGCCCGACAACCTGGTCTACGTGCGCAAGACCCGCTTTGCCGGGCAGGTGCTGGAGTGCCAGCCCGCGGGCGATGGCCAGTGGCGCGTGAAGTTCAAGTGCCGCAACAACTTTTCCCCTGACGAGCCGCTGGAGGTGCTGTGCCCCCACGAGCCCGTGCGGCCGCTGCGCATGACCGACCTGCGTCACGACCCGCTCAGCCGCACGGTGGTGCTGACTGACGGCGGCGTTTCCGGCTGGAAGCCGCGTTCGGAGGAGCCGTACCCGGTTGAGGTGGCCGACCATCCAGCGGAGCACTACTACGCGCTGGTGGACCTGCCCTTGCAGCCGGGCGACATCATTCGCGCCCTGGACGCGCAGGAGCTGCAGCAGGGCTAGCGCAGGTGGGCGAAAGAGCCGGCGGGTTTTTCGCCCCGTGGATTTTGAGTCTTTAGTAGTAGATGATCATCAGGCCCAGCAGCATGCCCACGATCACGAAGAACGCCGGCATCTTGCTGCGGTGCATGAGGACGGACTGGGGCAGGATCTCGCCGAAGACCACGTAGAGCATGGCGCCGCTGGCGAAGCTCAGGCTCAGGCTCAAGCCCAGGGGACCGATGTCGCCCAGCCAGAAGCCCAGCCAGGCGCCCAACACGGTGGGCAGCGCGCAGGCTGCGGTGGTCAGGACGGCCTTGATGCGGCTCATGCCGCCGCTGAGCAGCGGAACCGCCACGGCCATGCCCTCGGGGATGTTGTGCAGGCCGATCAGCACCGCCATGACCAGGCCGGTGCTTTCCAGCGCGCCGTCGGGCGCGGCGAAGCTGGCGCCGATGGTCATGCCCTCGGGCACGTTGTGCAGTGCGATGGCGCAGGCCATCACGATACCGGCAATGTACAGGGACATCTTGGAGTCCTGGTTGCGGCGATGCTCGTTCAGGTGGTCCGCGTGGATCAGCTCGTCCAGGTCGTCATGGGTCTGGGGGTGGTCCGGATCGGACGTGTGCTCGACTTCCGCTCCGGTCTTGCGGTCGATCAGCCAGTTCAGGCCGTACACCACGCCCACGCCCACCAGCAGCGCCGCGGAAACCAGCAGCGGCGCGTGTCCCGTGACCTGCTGGGCGGACTCGACCGCCTCCACCATCAGGTCCAGGCACACCACGGAAAGCATGATGCCGCCGGCCAGGGAAAGCAGCAGGCTGATGGTGCGGTTGGAATCGGTCTTGAGCAGCGCGCCGACCACGCCGCCCAGGCCGGTGCCGCCCGAGCCCGCGATCAGGGTGATGAGGGTGATGTATGCGAAAGTCTCCATGATGTTAAACATAGCTAACATTCAGGGGCGCGTCAATGAAATTGTTGGCTGCGGCTAACTTCCACGCCCGTCAGGGTTGGCTTAGGCAAGCAGCGGCGCTGGAGGGGCGGACTCAAGGGGGCGAAAGAAAGCCCCGCGCCCGCGGCGAACTGCCGCAGGCGCGGGGCTGCCGTGGGCGCGAATCGCCGCAGACGCGGAGCGCCGCAGGCGCAGGGCTTCCGTAGGACCGCCGCAGACGCGGGCCGCTGGGCCTAACGGGCCAGCTCCTCCAGATTGGCCACGATGCAGCCGAACCGCGGGTCATCGGCCAGGCCGGCCAGCACCGGGTTGTCCCGCACGCCGGCCACCAGGGACGCCTTCACGGCTGCATCGTCCCGGGGCGCGGCGTCGCCGGAGGTCAGGCCGTCGGCCCATTCCTCCAGGTGGTCGAAGAAGTCGTCGCCATGCAGGCGCAGCGGGAACTCCATGCGCCGGCAGGCCCGCACGTAGTCATTCAGGCAGTCGAAGGCCCGGTCTGCGTTGCCGGCCAGGGCAAAGGCCTGGGCGAACTGCAGGTGGCTGGCGGCTGCGTTCAGGAACACGTGCTCGAAGTCGAAGGCGTCCATGAGGGCCACGGTTCGCCTATGCGTTTCCTCCAGCCGGGTCGGGTCGCCTGCGCAGTCCGCGGCCATGACGGCCAGCGTGTTCACGCTCAGCGCCAGGGCCTGCATGAGGGTGGACTGGAGCGCGGCCGCTGCCTTGTCCGGCTGGCCCTGCATCTTGTAGGCGGACGCCAGGATGATGGCCTCGCCGGTTTCCGGGGTGATGGTGTCCTCCAGCAGTGCCGCCGCGTCGTCGGCCCGGCCCTGCATGAGCAGCAGGCCGGACTCCAGCGCGTTCACCATCTTGATGTCGGCCGGGATGGAGCTGTGCTCGCGGACGCGCTGGCACAGCGCAACGGCCTGACTGATCAGCTCCTCCCGCTCCTGGGGGCCGGGCGCCTGGTCCAGGTGGTTCACGTACACCGACGCCACCTGCGCCAGCAGCGGATAGCAGCTGTAGTAGTCCCGCACCAGCGCCTGGGCGGCGGCCACCGCGTCGTCGAACCCGCGGGTGGCGAAGGCCTGCCGCAGGGCGGCGCACTCGGTGCGGATGCGGTCGCGGGAAAGCTGCGGCTCGTAGCCGATCAGCTCGTCCACAGTGACCCCGAAGAAGGTGGCCAGCCGCGGCAGGGTGGGGAAGTCGGGGTAGCTTTGGCCCGTCTCCCACTTGGAAACGGACGCCTTCGTCACGCCCAGGAACTCCGCGAGCTGGTCCTGGGTGAGCTTGCGCTCCTTGCGGAGCAGGCTGATGTTGCGAGCGATGCTGCTGCTGGTCATGATGGCCTCCTGTTCGGTACGGCTTCCTTCCATGGCTCTACCTTACGGGCCGCGCGGAACCCCGCCAAGCGAATGCTAGTTGACTTCGGTTAAGAAAATCAACCATTGGTTGAATCAGCAGGTCATCAGGACGAAATATACGGCAAGCTGAGCGCATCTTTCGTCCTGAAAGCCATGGATTCCCTCGACCAGGGGCCGTGCTGCCGCGTTTTGCGCTATAACGGGATATCGAAGAATCTCGCAATCCGCGCAGCCCCTCATCAGGAAGGTCCCGCCGTGTCAGCCAAGCAGCCCAACGTATTCGCATCCGCCTTTCGGCTCATCACTCGCAACGCGCGCTGCTTCCTGGCGTTCGAGGTGCTGTACAAGGCCTTCGGCGCGCTGGTCATGATCCCCCTGATCCACCTGGCCACCCATGCCTGCATGCTTGCCTGCGGCATCGAGTACATTGGCCAAGACAACCTGATGCAGCTGATCACCTGCCCGGTTACCTGGCTGGTGGCCCTGGTGATGGTGGGCGTCATGGGCCTGTACGCCATGGTGGACATTTCCGCGTGCATATCGATCTTCGAGCTGTCCCGCCAGAACCTGCAGGCCGGTCTGCTGCAGATCACCAAGCAGGCGTTCCTGGAGGCGGTGCGGGTGCTGCGGCCCAGGAACGCGCCGCTGATCGTGATCGTGCTGCTGATCATTCCCTTCACCAACTTCGTCATGGTGCCCAGCTTCGTGGGCTCCATCGAGATTCCCGAGTTCATTGCCACGTTCCTGGCCTATAACGTGGCTACCATGGTGCTGTTCGCGGTGGTCATGCTGTTCCTGTACGTGTGCGCCGCCCTGAACATGTACGCCCTGCACTACTACGTGCTGGAGGACTCCCCCTTCCGGGAGGCCTGTCGCAAGAGTCGCACGCTTGACCTGCGCCACAGGCTGCGCGACGTGCTGCTGTTCCTGGTCATGCAGGTCATAGGCATGGTGCTGACCGTGGTGGCCCTTGCCCTGGTGGCGGTGCTGGTGCTGTTCCTGGGCATGCTGTTCCAGGCGTCGGGCACCGTGGCCAAGGTGGTGGAGGTGGTCGCCTCCGCCGGCGCGGTGGTGGTGTTCTTCGTGCTGGTGGTGGCCCTGACCACCTGTCAGGTGCCCCTGTGCTATGCCCTGCTGAGCACCCTGTTCTACCGTCGCTACGAGCAGTGCGCGGTCCTGGATGCCGATCCCGTGCTGCACGCCCAGGCCGTGAAGTCCCCCCGCCGTGCCCGGGTGGCCACCGTGGCCGGCGTGGCCGCGGCCTATGCGGTGGCGGTGCTGTTCGTGCTGGGCTTCTACACCGGTGCCTTCGCGGGCCTGTCCGTGGCATCCGTTGAGCCCAGCGTGGTGGCCCATCGCTGCGGTGCCCTGAGCGCTCCGGAGAACACCGTCCCCGCCCTGCGCCAGGCCGCTGAAGACGGCGCCGACTGGTGCGAGATCGACGCCCAGAAGTGCGCCGACGGCCAGATCGTGGTCATGCACGACTCCGACCTGAAGCGCGTGGCCGGCCTGGACAAGGGCGTGTGGGAGGTCACCTATGACGAAATCAAGCAGTTCGATGTGAGCGGGCAGTTCACCCAGTTCAAGGGCACCCGCATCCCGCTGCTGCGCGACATGATCCGCGCCGCCAAGAAGGCCAACATGAAGCTGCAGATAGAGATCAAGCCCTCCGGCTACGACGAGGGCATCGAGCAGGACGTGGTGGACGTGGTTCGCGCCGAGGGCTTCCAGCAGGACTGCGTGGTGGCCAGCATGAGCCTGGACTGCCTGAAGAAGATTCGCGCCGCCGGCGGCTCCGACATCCGCACCTTGTACATCATGAGCATAGCCTACGGCAACGTGTCCGCCATCGAGGCGGCGGACGAGTTCAGCGTGGAGTCCACCTGGGCCCGCCGCCCCCTGGCCGACACCATCCACGCCAACGGCCAGTTCCTGAGCGCGTGGACCGTCAGCAGCCCCGAGCTCATGGAAACCATGCTCGAGCGCGGCGCCGACCGCCTGGTCACCGACGACCCCAAGACCGCCCGCATGGTGGTGGACGAATACCAGACCGGCGAGTCCTCTCCGCTGAGCCTGCTGAACGTCTTCACCCTGTCCGACTAGCGTCGGCATCCGCGCCGGCACTGTTGCCAGCATCGCTGCGGGCACCGCCGGCAACACTATCGTCGGCACCGCCGGCGCCTCTTCGGTCCCAAGCCCAAAAAACAAGGGGCGAAAGGGAAGCGCGTCAACTCGGCTCCCTTTCGCCCCTTTGATGGTCGGTCAGGCGGTTCGCGGTGCAGGCGGGCCCTACTTCAGGGTCGCGTACATGATGGCCTTGATGGAGTGCATGCGGTTCTCGGCCTCGTCGAAGACCACGGAGCGCTTGCACTCGAAGACCTCGTCGGTGCACTCCAGCTCGGAGATGCCGAACTGCTCGGCCACCATGGCGCCTACCTCGGTCTTGGTGTCGTGGTAGGAGGGCAGGCAGTGCATGAACACGGCGTCGTCGTTGGCGGCGTTCAGCAGGTCCATGGTGACGCGGTACGGCTCAAGCAGGCGGATGCGCTCGGCCCACAGCTCGGCGGGCTCGCCCATGGAAACCCAGATGTCGGTGTAGAGCACGTCAGCGCCCTTGGCGCCCTCCATGGGGTCCTCGGTCAGGGTGACGGTGCAGCCGTTTTCCGCGGCGATGGCGCGGCAGGTCTCCACCAGGTCGGCGGCGGGCATCTGCTCCTTGGGGCCGCAGGCGCAGAAGTTGATGCCCAGCTTGGCGCAGACCACCATGAGGGAGTTGGCCACGTTGTTCTGGGCGTCGCCGAAGAAGGTCAGCTTCAGGCCCTTCAGGCGGCCGAACTTCTCGCGGATGGTCAGGGTGTCGGCGATCATCTGGGTGGGGTGGAACTCGGTAGTCAGGCCGTTCCACACGGGCACGCCGGCGTTTTCGGCCAGCTCCTCCACGATCTCCTGGGCAAAACCGCGGTACTCGATGCCGTCGAACATGCGGCCCAGCACGCGGGCGGTGTCCTCAATGGACTCCTTCTTGCCCATCTGGGAGCTCTTCGGGTCAAGGTAGGTCACGCCCATGCCCAGGTCGTGGCCGGCCACCTCGAAGGAGCAGCGGGTGCGGGTGGACGTCTTCTCGAACAGCAGCACGATGTTCTTGCCCTCCAGGTAGCGGTGGGGCGTGCCGGTGCGCTTCAGGCGCTTGAAGTCCTCGGCCAGGTCGATCAGGTAGGTGATCTCGGCCGGGGTGAAGTCCAGCAGCTTCAGGAAGCTGCGGCCGGAGAGGTTGATGCCCATGGGATGCGGTCCTTTCTTGCGGGCCCCGCTGTTGGCGCAGGTCGGCGCTCAGCGGGCGAAAACGATGTTCACGTCAGTGTAGCGCAGGCGGCGGGCCTGCGGGGCGGGGGAGGGGCGAAGGCCCCGGGTCCCGTGCTAGCGGATGCCGGCGGCTTCGATGGCGGCCACGGCCTCCCGGATCTTGTCCGGCGGCAGCACCAGGGCAATGCGGACGTAGCCTTCGCCGCTGGGACCGAAGCTGGCGCCCGGGGTCACCACCACGCCGGCTTCCTCCATGAGCTCCTGGCAGAAGGCCATGCTGTCCGTGCGGCCGCCGGGGATGCGGGCCCACACGAACATGGTGCCGTGGGCGTTGGGGCGCTCCCAGCCAATGGCCTCCAGGCCGTCGCACAGGGCGTCGCGGCGGGCCTGGTACTGCATGCGCTGCTCCTCCACCTGTTCGCGGGGGCCGGTCAGCGCGGCAATGGCCGCCCGCTGCACCGGGTAGAACATGCCGAAGTCGATCTGGCTGCGCAGCTTGGCAAAGGCGCCCACCACGTCGGGGCGGCCCACCAGGAAGCCCATGCGGGCGCCGGTGACGTTGAAGGACTTGCTCAGGCTGAAGAACTCCACGCCCTGCTCCAGGGCGCCGGGGTACTTCAGGAAGCTGCCGCCGGCGGGGCCGTCGTAGACGATGTCGCTGTAGGCGTTGTCGTGCACGATCAGGATGTTGTGCTCTTGGGCAAAGCGGATGATCTCCTCATACACCTCCGGGGTGCCCACGCTGCCCACGGGGTTGGCGGGCAGGCTGACCACCATGTACTTGGCGGCGTCGGCCACGTCGGCGGGGATTTCGGCCACGTAGGGCAGGAAGTCGTGCTCGGCGCACAGCTTGTAGTAGTAGGGCTCGGCGCCGGCCATGACCGCCGCGGCCTTGAACACGGGGTAGCAGGGGTCGGGCAGCAGCACCACGTCGCCGGGGTTGCACAGGGTCAGGCCGAAGTGGCCCATGCCCTCCTGGGTGCCGGCGCAGGACGCCACCATGTCCGGGGTGATGCCGTCAATGCCGAAGCGGTCGGCGTAGTAGTCGCACACGGCCTGCTTCAGCTCGGGCAGGTCGCGCAGGCTGTACTTCCAGCTCAGCGGGTCGGCGGCGGCTTCGGCCAGGGCGGCCTTGATGTGCTCGGGCGGCACGAAGTCCGGCGTGCCTATGCTCAGGTTGTAGATGGAGCGGCCCTGGGCCTGCAGGTCCAGCAGCTTGTCGTTGAGCTGGGCGAACACCTCTTCGCCGAAGGCGTTCAGGCGGTCGGAGAATTCCACGTTCAGCATGGGCTTCCCTTCTGTGGATCGCGGGTGTCTTGAATTTAGCGTGCCTTCCATTATAAGGGCGAAAGCCCCGCTCGCGCGCGGGGTCGAGCTGGGCGCTGGCGGTTTTGGCGGGGCTGGCTTTCGTCCCCCTGAATCAGGGCCTTTCGGGGTCGGCATGCCGCTGACGGGCGGTTTCCATGCAAAACGGAATTGTCACGCCGCTGAAACCGTTGGTTAACGCGGCGTTCGTAGCCTGATAGGCATAGCATTCGGCTTTGCAAGGAGGCAACCTTATGGAAGAGTTCCTGATCTCGTTCTTCGTCGAGCCCTTCACGGGCTTGGCAAGCGGCATTGCGGGGGCCACCAGCGCCCTGGACGTCATCGACGCCATCGACGGCTTCGTGTGGGGTCCCATCATGATCATGCTGCTGCTGTTCACGCACGTGTTCATGACCATCCGCACCGGCTTCATCCAGCGCAAGATCGGCACGGGCATCAAGCTGTCCGTCACCAAGGACGACCCGTCCGACGCCGACGGCGACATCACCCAGTTCGGCGCCCTCACCACGGCGCTGGCGGCCACCATCGGCACCGGCAACATCGTGGGCGTGGGCACGGGCCTGCTGTTCGGCGGCCCCGGCGCCATCTTCTGGATGTGGATCACCGGCATCCTGGGCATTGCCACCAAGTACTCCGAGGTGTTCATCGGCGTGAAGTACCGCGTCAAGGACCACTCCGGCAAGATGCTCGGCGGTGCCATGTACGCCCTGGAGCGCGGCTTCAAGAACAAGAAGCTGGGTCGCGCGCTGGCGGTGCTCTTCGCCCTGTTCGCAGCGCTGGCCGCATTCGGCATCGGCGCATCCACCCAGTCCAACTCCCTGGCTGACGCCCTGTACAACACGTCCCTGATCGACGGCAAGGCCATCCCGCAGTGGTTTGTGGGCCTGGTCGTGGTCATCCTGGTGGCCGTGGTCATCCTGGGCGGCATCCGCTCCATCTCCAAGGTGTGCGAGAAGCTGGTGCCCATCATGGCGCTGTTCTACGTGGTCTGCTGCCTGATCATCATCGGCATGAACTTCCAGTACCTGGGCGAGGCCATCCGCCAGATCCTGGTGGGCGCCTTCACCCCGGCCGGCGCGGCTGGCGGCGCGGTGGGCTCCACCGTGACCCTGGCGCTGCAGTTCGGCTTCAAGCGCGGCATCTTCTCCAACGAATCCGGCATGGGCTCCGCTCCGCTGGTGGCCGCATCCGCGACCACCAAGAACCCGGCCCGCCAGGCTCTGGTGTCCATGACCGGCACCTTCTGGGACACCGTGGTGGTGTGCCTGATCACCGGCCTCATGCTCATGACCACGCTGCTGGCCAACCCCGAGCTCTCCGCGGCCATTGCCGACGGCACCATCTCCTCCGGCGCAGGCCTGGCTACCGCCGCCTTCGAGAAGATCCCGGTCCTGGGCCCGCTGGTCCTGCTGATCGGCCTGCTGACCTTCACCTACTCCACCATCCTGGGTTGGAGCCAGTACGGCAACCGCGCCATCAGCTACCTGCTGGGCAAGAAGGCCGTGGTCCCGTACTACGTGGTGTTCCTGGCCTTCGTCTTCTGGGGCTGCATGATGGTGGGCGATGCCGCCAACTCCGCGGCCGTGTCCAACCTGAGCTCCACCGTGTGGGACTTCGCCGACGTCATGAACGCGCTCATGGCCATCCCCAACTGCATTGCGGTGCTGGGCCTGTCCGCGGTGATCGCCCGGGAAACCAAGCACTACGTGTATGACGGCAACCTTGAGGAAGTGGACGAAACCGAGATTCCCCAGTACGACTCCAAGTAGCGCATCCGCCTCCAGCGCACCCCGCTGACTGACGGCTCGGGCTTCGGCTCGGGCCGTTTTTCGTCCTGGGCATGAAAAAGCCCCGGCCTGCGGGATGCCGCGGGCCGGGGCCGTTGGAGGGCCGGTTGGGGGCGCTGGCGGGCGCTAGGAGCGGACGACCTCCGGACGGGCGCTGACGTGCTTGTCCTTCACGGGGCCGTTGCACTCGTAGGCAATGCCCACGGCCGGGCCCACGTGCACGCCTATGACCGGGCTGGCCGGGCACAGGATGGCCGGGCGGCCCAGGATCGGGTCGATGGCGTCTTTCGCCCACTGCTCAGCCACGTCGCGGGAGCCGATGTAGTGCACCGCCACGTTGTGCAGGCCACCGGCGGCCTGGGCGTCCTCCTGCATGACCTTGACCATGCGGCTCATGGCCTTCTTGTGGCTGCGGGCCTTGGCCAGGTCGGTGGCTTCGCCGTCCACCACGGTCAGGATGGGACAGATGCTGATCATGTTGCCGATGAGCGCCGCGGCCTTGCCAATGCGGCCGCCGGCCTCCAGGAAGCGCAGGGACTCGGGGCTGAACAGGATGCGGGAGTTGTCCAGGCTGCGCAGGGTGGCGGCCAGGCAGTCGTCCAGCGAGGCGCCGTCGCGGGCGGCCTCGGCGCCGGCTATGGCGGCCAGGCCCAGCTCCATGCAGTTGGCCAGGCTGTTGACCAGGGCGTACTGGAAGCCGGGGAAGCGGGTTGCCACCTCTTCGGCCAGCTGGCATACGGTGTTGAAGGTGCCGGACCAGCGGTCGCTGATGAATACGCCCAGCACGGGGTCGCCCGCGGCTGCGGCGTCGGAGAGCACCTCGGCAATGCGCTGGGGGCTGGGCTGGCTGGAGGTGGGGATGTTGTCGATGAAGTCGTAGATGTCCTGGTAGAACGCGTCCAGGTCCGCCTCCGCCTCCAGGAAGCTGTGGTCGCCGTGGTTGATGCTCAGGCTGACCACCTGGATTCCCAGCTCGGTGCGGATTTCCTCGGGGATGGACGAGGTGGAGTCGGTGATGACGCGGATCATATGCTTCCTTCGGTAGTGCTCGCTTGAATTTTGACCATCGTGAACTGTAGCACGCGGGAGCGGACGCGAGGGCCGGACGGCCGCGACCCTCCACATTTCCTGCGCATTGGCGGGTTGCCGGTGGCGGCGCCGGTCGGTGGCGGCGCCAGCCGGTTGCGCCCGTCGGGGAGCAGGGGGCGAAAGGGTCGCCCTGGTGCCGAGCGTTGGCTGCCGAGGTGGCTGCGAGCGGGGCTTTCGTCCTGACTTTGCAAAAACTTGACATTCACCTTGCAGAGCTCTTGCCCGGGGCTTGCATAGTCTTCGTAAGCAGAAAAGCTACGCCCGCGCGTGCGGGCTCGTATAGTCAATCTTAAGGAGACAACGTGGACGTTTCGATCATGGCCGTGGCCAACGCGGTGGTTCAGGACCCGGTTCTGGGTCTGATCATTGCCCTGTGCCTGGGCGGCACCATCGTCAACGGCGCCACCGACGCCCCCAACGCCATCGCCACCGTGGTGGGCACCCGTGCCATGCGGCCTGCCACCGCCATTGCCATGGCGGCCGTGGGCAACTTCGTGGGCCTGGTGCTGATCACGGGCGTGAGCACGGCGGTGGCCAGCACCATCTTCGGCATGGTGGACTTCGGTGGCGACAACCACGCTGCCCTGGTGGCCCTTGCCGCCGCCATGGTGGCCATCATCGTGTGGGGCGTGGCCGCGTGGGCGCTGGGCATTCCCACCAGCCAGAGCCATTCGCTGATCGCAGGCATCACCGGCGCCGCCATTGCGCTGCAGGGCGGCCTGGGCGGCGTGAACTTCGACCAGTGGGTGAAGGTCATTTACGGCTTGGTCATCAGCACGGGCCTGGGCTTCGGCACCGGCTGGCTGTTCACGCGCCTGATCAAGATCGTGTGCGCGGGCTGCGACCGCAGGAAGGCCAACCGCTTCTTCAAGTGGGCGCAGATCGTGTCCGGCGCCGGCGTGGCGGTGCTCCATGGCGCTCAGGACGGCCAGAAGTTCCTGAGTCTGACCATGCTGGGCGTCATGTTGGGCGTGTACGGCACTTCCGACATGGGCAGCTTCCCCCTGTGGATGGTGGTCCTGGTCAGCGGCGTCATGAGCCTGGGCACCGCCGTAGGCGGCCGCAAGATCATCAAGTCCGTGGGCATGAGCATGGTCAAGATGGAGCAGTACCAGGGCTTCGCGGCCTGTCTGAGCGCCTGCTTCTGCATTGGACTGGCCACCTTCACCGGCATGCCGGTTTCCACCACTCACACCAAGACCACGGCCATCATGGGCGTGGGCGCCGAAAAGCGCCTGCGTGCGGTCCGCTGGGACATGGCCGGCACCATGGTTCTGACCTGGGTGCTGACCTTCCCCGGCTGCGGCGTGCTGGCCTGGGTGTTCACCCACCTGTTCCTGACGTTCATGTAGCGCTGCGCTAGGAGGACCCGATGAGCAAGACCGAGCGCTTCGACTACTACCGCGCCTACAGCCAGCAGGCCGGATACGCCCATGAGCTGGCCTGCAACCTGCACAGCGCCGTGCTGTCGGGGGAGTTGGGCACCCGCGAGCTCCTGGATGCGCTGCACGCCATGGAAAACGATGCCGACCACGTGAACCACCAGATCCACGAGCGCCTGCTGACCGACTTCACGGTGCCGTTGGAGCGCGATGACATGGGCGACCTGGCCCACGTGCTGGATGACGTGTGCGATGCCCTTGAGGACGTTGCCATGCGCGCCTACTGCTACCACTGCACCAGCCTGGGAAGCGGTGGGCGAAAGATCCTGGCGCTGCTGCCGGAGTGCACCGGCGCCCTGCTGGAGGCCGTGGACTCCCTGGGGCACCGCAGCAACTGGCGGGACGGCCGGATGAAGGAGCGCCTGCTGCGGGTGCAGGACCTGGAAAGCGCCGCCGACGTGGTGTACGTGGACGCCCTGCACGACCTGTACGGCAACGCGGAGCTTGACGCGGGGCAGCGTCAGGTGGCCCGTGACGTGCTGCAGACCCTGGAAGATGCCATGGATGCATGCGAGGCGGCGGCCGAGTGCATCTTTGCCCTGATGACCGCGAATTTGTAGGCCGTGCGCCTTGTGGAGCTTGATTTTCGTCCTATAGAATGAGCTTATGATTTACTACGTGGAAGACGACACCAACGTTCGCGACCTTGCCCTGTACGCGCTGAAGCACGCGGGGTTGGAGACGCGCGGCTTCGATTCGGCCGAGCCCTTCCGGCAGGCGCTACAGGAGCAGTTGCCTGATTTGGTGCTGCTGGACATCATGCTGCCGGGTACCGACGGCCTGGAGCTGCTGGAGGAGCTGCGGGCGGACGGACGGACGGCCCATCTGCCGGTCATGATGCTGACCGCCAAGGGCACCGAGTACGACAAGGTGCTGGGCTTGGACGCCGGCGCCGACGACTATCTGGCCAAGCCCTTCGGCATGATGGAGCTGGTCAGCCGCTGCAAGGCGCTGCTGCGTCGCGCCGGGCGCGGGACGGCGGCCGCTGCGGGTTCGGCGGGTGCGGCGGAAGAGTCGGCGGAGCTGCTGCGCTGCGGCGTGGTGGAGCTGGACCTGGCTGCCCACGAGGCCCGCTGCGACGGCGTTTCCCTGGATTTGACCCTGAAGGAGTTCGACCTGCTGGCCAAGCTGCTGCGGGAGCAGGGCCACGCGCTGACCCGCGCGCAGCTCCTTGAGGACGTGTGGGACATCAGCTATGTAGGTGAAACCCGCACCGTGGACACCCACGTGCAGACCCTGCGCCGCAAGCTCAACGCAGCCAGCTCCGGCGCTGGCAATCTGGTGCAGACCATTCGCGGCGTGGGATATCGGATTAAGGACGGCAGCTAATGGTGCCGGCCGTTGCCGCTGCTGCTACCGGCGAGCGCGAGGAGGTGGGGAGCAGGTCCCTGGCCCGGCGCTCCTTCGCCACCATGTTCGTGCTGTGCGTGGCCGTTATGCTCACGGCGGTTCTGGCCGTCACGGCTGTTAGCTTCCGTTCCTATGAGCGGGAGGCGGAGGACTATCTGCTGACCCAGGTGCAATCCTGCGCGTCTGCGCTGCAGGAGGTCCAGGGAGCCGACGCCCGCTGCGCTGCCTTGCAGGCCGCGCCCCTGGCCGATGCCCGCGCCACCTTGGTGGACGTGGATGGCACGGTGCTGTTCGACAACTACGCTGACCCCGCGACTCTGGGCAACCACGGCCAGCGTGCCGAGATCATGCAGGCTCGCCAGTCCGGTCAGGGTGCGCTGCTGCGCCGCTCCGACACTCTGGGCCGCGATACCCTGTACGCCGCGGTGGACCTGGGCGACGGCATGGTGCTGCGCCTGGCCGAGACCCGCACGTCGCTGGCATCCTTCCTGGGCGGTATGTGGTGGCAGCTGGCGCTTTCGCTGGTGGTGATTTTCGTCCTGTCGGTCTTCGCGTCGCGGCTGCTGACGCATATGGTGGTGCGGCCCCTGCAGGAGATCGACCTGGCCCGGCCCCTGGAGAACGGTGCGTACGCGGAGCTGCAGCCCCTGCTGGCCCGCGTTGACGAGCAGCGCCGGGCGTTGGAGGCCCAGAACGACGAGCTGCAGCGGGCGGTGACCATGCGTCGTGAGTTCACCGGCAACGTCAGCCATGAGATGAAGACGCCGCTGCAGGTGATCGGCGGGTACGCCGAGCTCATGGAGGCCGGCATGGTGTCGGCTGAGGACGTTCCGCGGTTCGCGGGGCTGATCCGCCAGGAGTCCGAGCAGATGCGCCTGCTGATCGATGACGTGCTGGCCCTGTCCCGCCTGGACGAGTCCGTCGGCTCCGGCGAGCCGGTGGGGCTGCGGCAGGTGTGCGACCGCGTGGTGGAGCGGCTGGCTCCGGCGGCCGATGCCAAGGACGTGCACGTGACCGTGGACTGCCAGGACGTGACCGTGGTGGGCGTGCCGTCGTCCGTGGAGCAGATGGTGTACAACCTGGTGGACAACGCCATCGAGTACAGCCCTGAGGGCGGCATCGTGGCCGTGCAGGCCCAGGCTGAGGACTCCGACGTGCTCCTTTCCGTGGCGGACCAGGGCCCCGGCATCCCCGACGAGCTGAAGGAGCGCGTGTTCGAGCGCTTCTTCCGCGTGGATGCCAGCCGCTCCCGCAATACCGGCGGCACCGGCTTGGGACTGGCTATCGTCAAGCACGCCGCGGAGTCCATGGGCGGCATCGTGGTGGTGCAGGACGCCCCCGGCGGCGGCGCCCGCTTCCGCGTGCGCATTCCCTCCGCCCGCTAGCGCGGCGCGCGCCGGCCTAGCGTCGGTGACAGCCCTTGTACAACAGGCGTGCGTTTTGCGCGACCATCCAACCCCCGCCCAAGAAACCCTGCGCCCCTTGTACCAGGGGCGCTCGTTTTGTGGAAGCCCGTTTGCCCGTCGCGCAAATTCGACGTCCCTTTTGCAATGGACGTGCGTTTTGTTGCGGCGCGCGATCCGTCAGCGAAAAACGTACGGCTGTTGTAGAACAGCCGTAGGGATAATCGCGAAATCGGCATTTTCGTGCCGTTCCTTGTACAAGGGCCGTGCGTTTTGCAGCGGCGCCTTCGCCCGCTTGTCCAGACTCGACGCTCCTGCTGTAACAGTCGTGCATTTTGTGCGCCGTGCGTTTTGCGGGGAGGGCGGTTGCCTGGTTGGAGCGCCGGCTGGGCCGGGCGGCTTGCTGGGAGCTGCGCCGCTTAGCCCACCAGCCCGTGGAAGCGGTTCAACGCCGTAGCGATACGTCGCCGCAGTCGCTCTCGCGCCGCCTTCGAGTCTTCGTCGTCGGGAAAGGGGCGCCTTCCCAGCGCGCTGCCAAGTTGGGCGGCCACCGTGTCCATGGCTGCGGCGCTCATTAGGTGCTCGCTCAGCAGGGAAAACGTGGTCAGCCCCGCAGCCGCCAGCTCGTTGTCCCTTCGCAGGTCCCGCTTGCGGGCCCTTTCGCCCGCATGGTCTTCGTCGCTTTGATATTCAGCTGCCACGGCCGGGCGTCTACTCGGCTTCCAGAGCCAGTCGCACCAGCGCACGTCGTCGGGCCCTGCGCCAGTGGAGACGGTCGCGTTGTGCCGCGCTCTTCCAAGGCCATAGCCGTCTAGGCGCAGGGGAAACTCCATCCTGAGTCCGCAGTTGAGCTCGGCAGGCGATGCCGTTTGGCTGACAGCCAGTGCCGCGGCTTTTCGGAGCTGCTTGATGCCGGGCGGATTCCAATTACGGTTTGCTTGCTCGCGGATGAAGTCGCGCGCCGACTCGGGAGTGCAGAGCGCACGGCGGGGAACGGTTCGGATTGAGTCTGGGCGAAAACAGAACACGCTGAAGAATAGGCTGCAAAGGACGGTGAGATCGACCAGGTCCAAAAGGGGAGCTGCCTGCACCAGGGTTAGCTCGGGCGAGGGGACGTAGATTCTGTGGGAGATGCGGATGTAGCTTCGTCTAGGCGCAGCGGCGGGAAGTACGGCGCGTGCGTAGAAGTGGGTCGAGATGCCGGATTGCCCTGTGTCGGCCAGTATGCTGACGGGCAACCAGCCGCCGATGGTGGAGCGAATCGACAGCGCCTCGTTTCGGGTGAGTCGAGTCGAGAGGCCTTTGGGGACGACCGTCGGCGATGGCAATTCCATAGGCTCGCCCAGGTAGGGGATGGGGGATCGCGGGTTCTGTCCCTGCTCGATGATAGCGCGTTCGAATTCCGAGTCCAGCGACTTCGGTCGCGGGGAAAGCCAATATGACACTGCGCTGAGTCCGGTGAGGAAAATAGGGTCGTGAGATTGCTCGGGCATGGCGGCTCCTTGGTCGCGGATGGGTAGTGTTGCTGGGTGGTGCCTTCCCGATTGGCGGCGAGCTGGGTCATCGCCGTCCTGCGTGGTGATCAGGATAGTGAACAGAATACAATATATGCATAAGACTATAGTGTGCGGTATTGGTGGAGATTCTGCTGACAGTCCTTGCAACGCGTGTCTCGCTGTTGGCAATGCGCGCAGTTGGCCGGGCGCAGTCGTTTCGATGCCGGCGTTCCGGTGCGAGCGTTCGGGACTTGCGGCTGTTCCAGCACGGCCGTTCAAAATGTCTTCAGGGGTCAGGCCCGGGGCGAAAGTTTGCGTCCCTTCTACAACAGTCGTCTAGAAATTCCCGAAATTGTGAAAATCCCCATGTCTGTTGTAGAAGGGCTGCATGTTTTGTGTTTGCAGCAGGCCGTGGGGGGTGAAAAACGCGCGCCTGTTGTGCAAGGGCCGTGCGTTTTGCGCGACTCTTCAACTCCCGTCCAAGAAACCTTGCGCCCCTTGTACAAGGGGCGCAGGCTTTGCAAAGCCGTTACAAAACCCTCGCACGAACCTGACGTGACCGTTACGCGGGCTTTGCTCGGCGGCGGTTCAATAGTTGCAAGCCAGAAAGGACGCCCTCCTTCCGGACTGGCGTCAATCCTGTAACTATTGAAAGGAATCCCAATGAAAATCAAGAAGATCGGCATGATCCTGGCC
The DNA here is from genome assembly GCA_030526515.1 of Coriobacteriia bacterium. Classification (GTDB taxonomy): domain Bacteria; phylum Actinomycetota; class Coriobacteriia; order Coriobacteriales; family Eggerthellaceae; genus SUG1186. The sequence continues at coordinate 3,439 of JAUNCQ010000039.1, read as the reverse complement.
GCCATGGCCGCAAGCACCGCCCTGGCGTGCTGCCTGGCAAGCTGCGGCGGCGGCGACCAGAAGCCCGCTGCGGAAAACGGCGGCTCCGGTAACGCGGCGGCTCTGTCCGGCACCGTGTCCACCAACGGCTCCACCTCCATGGAAAAGGTCGTCGGCGCCCTGTCCGAGGCTTTCATGGCCGAAAACCCCGACGTCAAGATCACCTATGACGCTACCGGCTCCGGCACCGGCATCGAGTCCGCCAAGAACAAGAGCTGCGACGTGGGCCTGGCCTCCCGCGCTCTGAAGGACGAGGAAACCGGCCTGGCCAGCACCACCGTGGCCCTTGACGGCATCGTGGTGATCGTGAACTCCGAGTCCGGCGTCAAGGACCTGAGCATGGAGCAGATCACCGGGCTCTTCACCGGCAAGATCAAGAACTGGAAGGAAGTCGGCGGCGCTGACCTGGAGGTCTCCTGCATCGGCCGCGAGAACGGCTCTGGCACCCGTGACGGCTTCGAGTCCGTGACCGACACCAAGGACGCCTGCAAGCTTGACCAGGAGCTCACCTCCACCGGTGCCGTGATCACCGCCGTTGCCAGCTCCAAGAACGCTGTTGGCTACGCATCCTTCAGCTCCCTTGAGGGCCAGGAGGGCATCACCGCTGTGACCGTGGGCGGCGTCGAGTGCACCGAGGACACCATCCTGGACGGCACCTACGCAATCCAGCGCCCCTTCAACTTCATCGTGGCAGAGGACGCTCAGCTCTCTGACGCAGCCCAGGCCTTCGCTGACTTCGCCGTCAGCCCGGCAGCAGCTGACCTGATCCGCGCCGCCGGTGCAGTCCCCGCACCGCAGGGCAAGTAAGCAACAAGTCCCCAGGACGAAAGCCCCGGCCGCCGGCACCCCCGGCGGCCGCCTTTTGTCCCTCGAAGCTTCTAAGGAGCGAGCATGAAAAGCAAGCAGCCTCTGGTGGAGCGCGTGTTCCATGGCGTGTTCTTCACCTGCGGCATGATGGCGGTGGCGTTTGCGGTGGGCATCACGGTGTATCTGGTGATCTCCGGCCTGCCGGCCATTGCCAAGGTGGGTCCGGTGGAGTTCCTGCTGGGCCAGACGTGGAATCCCGGCAAGGAGCAGTTCGGGATCCTGCCCTTCATCCTGACCAGCGTCTACGGTACGCTGGGCGCGCTTGTCCTGGGCCTGCCGCTGGGCCTGCTCACGGCGCTGTTCCTGTCCAAGTACGCCGGACGTCGCTCGGGTCGTGTGATCCGCAGCGCGGTCGAGCTGCTGGCGGGCATCCCGTCGGTGGTCTACGGCCTGGTAGGCATGATCGTGCTGGTGCCGGCCATCCAGGCGGCGTTCAGCCTGTCCAGCGGTGCCACCCTGCTGGCGGCCATCCTGGTGCTGACGGTCATGATCCTGCCCTACATCGTGAACGTGTCCACCACCGCGCTGGATGCCGTGCCCCGTGAGTACGAGGAGGGTTCCCTGGCCCTGGGCGCCACCGAGACCGAGACCTACTTCAAGGTTTCCCTGCATGCCGCCCGCAGCGGCGTGGCCACCGCCATCATCCAGGGCGTGGGCCGTGCGCTGGGCGAGGCCATGGCCATCATCATGGTGGCCGGCAACGTGGCCAACATGCCCGGCCTTTTCGAGTCCGTGCGCTTCCTGACCACCGCCATCGTCAGCGAGATGTCCTACGCGTCCTACGGCAGCCTGCACCGTGAGGCTCTGTTCAGCATCGCCCTGGTCCTGTTCGTGTTCATCATCCTGGTCAACGTGGCGCTGAACCTGATCGCCCGCAAGAAGGAGGACTAGATGGCTTCCACTCACCATAAGATGCGCCGGGCCAAGGACGGCGTCCTGCGCACGCTGGTCTATGGCAGCGGCGTGGTGGTCTGCCTGGTGTTGGCCCTGATCATCGGGTACATCTTCTTCCGTGGAGTGCCGGGCATTACCGCGGAGCTGCTGACCACCCAGTCCAGCTACACCCAGAACACCATCGGCATCCTGCCCAACATCCTGAACACCCTCTACATTGTGCTGGTGGCAATGGCCATAGTGATCCCGCTGGGCGTGTGCGCGGCGGTCTACCTGAACGAGTACGCCACCAACCGCCGCCTGGTCCGCCTGGTGGGCTTTGCGGTTGAGACCTTGACCGGCATTCCGTCGGTGATCTTCGGCCTGGTGGGCATGCTGTTCTTCATCCAGCTGCTGGGCCTGCAGGCCGGCGTGCTGGCCGGCGGCCTGACCCTGGTGGTCATGGTTCTGCCTACCATCATCAGCAACACGCTGGAGAGCTTGAAGACCGTGCCCCAGGCGTACCGCGAAGGTGCCCTGGCCCTGGGCAGCGGCAAGTGGCACATGGTCCGCACCGTGGTGCTGCCCAACGCGCTCGACGGCATCGTGACCGGCTGCATCCTGGCCGTGGGCCGCATCATCGGCGAATCCGCGGCGCTGCTGTACACCGCGGGCTTCGGCCTGATCCTGAACAGCTTCATGACCGCGCTGCAGTCCTCGTCCGCCACCCTGACCGTGGCCCTGTACGTGTACGCCACCGAGCGCGGTCAGATCGATGTGGCCTTCTCCGTGGCGACCATCCTCATGCTGCTGACCCTGCTGATCAACTTTGCCGCCAACCTGGCTTCCGCCAAGCTCGGCCCTAAGAAGGAGTAACCCATGACCAACCTGACTACCGGCGCGGAAGCCGCCGCCCCTGAGAACGTCCCCGCGGCCGCCACGAACGCGAGCATCGCCGCCCCCGTGAAGTCCTCCGCCTCCAGCTTCCAGATCCGCGACCTGAACCTGTGGTACGGCAGTCACCATGCCCTGCACAACATCAACGTGGACCTGCCCTCCCGCCGCGTCACGGCGCTGATCGGCCCCAGCGGCTGCGGCAAGTCCACGTTCCTGAAGACCCTGAACCGCATGCAGGACCTGGTAGAAGGCGTGCGAATCGAAGGCAAGGTGCTGCTTGACGGCCAGGACATCTATGAGCCCAAGGTGGACGTGACCGACCTGCGCAAGAACGTGGGCATGGTGTTCCAGAAGGCCAACCCGTTCCCCATGAGCATCTACGACAACGTGGCCTACGGCCCCCGCATCCACGGCGTGCGCGCCAAGGCTGACCTGGACGCGGTGGTGGAGGAGTCCCTGCGCGGCGCCGCCCTGTGGGACGAAGTGAAGGACCGCCTGAAGAAGAGCGCCCTGGGCCTTTCCGGCGGACAGCAGCAGCGCCTGTGCATTGCCCGCGCCCTGGCCGTGAAGCCCCGCGTGCTGCTGCTGGACGAGTCCACCAGCGCCCTTGACCCCATCTCCACCGGCCAGATTGAGGAGCTGGTGGCCCAGCTCAAGCAGGACTACACCGTGGTCATGGTCACCCACAACATGCAGCAGGCCGTGCGCGTGTCCGACTACGCCGCCTTCTTCCTTATGGGCGACCTGGTGGAGTTCGCCCCCA
>JAUNCQ010000002.1 GCA_030526515.1 Coriobacteriia bacterium | reverse complement strand
TGACCGTGACCTCCACGGGCAAGATCAAGGTGTCCGCCAAGGCCAAGAAGGGCGCCACCTACTCCGTCAAGGTGAAGGTCTCCGCCAAGGAATCCGCCAACTACAAGGCGGCTTCCAAGACCGCGACCATCAAGGTGAAGGTCAAGTAAGAGGCGCGACCTCCCGCAACGACTAAGCAACAGCGGCCCTTTCGCCCTGCTCGACCAGTGCGAAAGGGCCGCCTTCATCCTTGGAGCGGCGAAGTCCCGTGGTGCGTTATCCGCACTAAAAAATAAATAGGGATTTGTTGCAAATGACACAGACGTCCTGTCCAAGCATATTATTCTGGTGTATGAATAGGTTTGGAAGCGCATAAAACAAACCAAGCAAGACAGGGCGAAAGGAAGCTACATGAAGAATCGATTCGGAAAGACCATTCCCTGGCGCTCCATGATCGCGGCGGCTGCGGCCACGGCGTTCCTGGCGTCGGTGGGTGCAACCTCCGCGTTCGCTGCCACCGCAGCGTCTGCCGACGGCTATGTGACCGGCGCATCCCCGCGTCCGCCGGCGCCGGGCCTGGAGATGCTGGGCATCAGCGACGTCGAGTGCGACCCCGCGGGCATCTCCGCTGTGCTGGGCCAGCAGACCTGGGCATCCCCGAAGTTCTACATCATGGGCTCCGCGGACTACAACTCCAATCCGAACCCGTATTTCGTCAACGCCGTCATCAACTACAACGACGCGCAGGCGGGCGGCCCGGGCAACATCGCCCAGCCCACGGCTGTGGTCGGCGGCAACAAGACCGTGCGTACGGAAACCAAGTCTGCCGGCGGCAACCCTGACGCAGGCCTGGCCGTGTACGGCTTCAGCGACGACGTGAATGCCCTGTGGGACCTCAAGCCCGACGTCATCATGGGCACTGCCGCTGGCACCTGCGACTACACCAGCGCCAAGTACCGCGATCCGCTGATCGAGGCGAATGCCGACAAGTTCCGCGACTATGCTCCGAAGAGCGTCACCTACAAGTACACCGAGATCAGCGACATCATCGACTCCATGTACAACCTGGCCATTGCGGCTGATCAGGTGGTGGCCGAAAGCAACGGCGCCAAGAAGCTGCGCTACAACACCGACGCCATGTCCGTGGCAAAGAACTACGAGAAGTACATCCATGGCCTGCAGGGCTATCTGCTGTCCCGCCTGAACGCGGACAATGCCGACAAGAAGACCGTGGCAATTGTCATGGCTGTGGACGGCGAGGGCAACTACACCCTGATGAACGAGACCTCCGGCAGCGCCACCGCTCTGCGCTACCTTGAGGTGGTCCGCAACGTGTCCAAGAACCTGGCCGACGAGCTGAGCACCACCACCGTGACGGCCGATCAGCTGGCCAAGGCCGACATGATCATCCTGAACACCACGGTGACCGACACGGGCTCCATGCTGGGCGGCTTCACTGCGGACATGCAGAAGAAGACCTACTACGCCACCAGCCAGGGCGTGGGCTGCCTGTACTCCGTGGCCCGCAACTCCGTGGACAACGCCCAGGACATGGGCCGCATCCTGGGCTGCCTGTACCCGAACTACATCGACCAGGACCAGCTGATCGCCTACTACTATGATGAGTTCTACCACGTGCGCTCCGAGAAGCTGGGCGACCTCATGGCCAAGGCCATGACCGGCGTGGTCAACTGGGATTCCACCGACGTTGACCGCACCGTGTGGACCGAGGATGACGCCGCCGGCTACAAGAAGGCCGACGTGCAGGAGAAGCTGGACCAGGGCATTGCCTACATCCAGCAGCTGAATGCCGACGATGTTCCCGCCGCCCTGGTCCTGAACAAGGACGCAGAAGGCAAGGGCTACATCGAGCCCATCGAGTACAAGGATCCCAACGCCAAGCCTGACCCGGTTGCCCAGACCATCACGACCGCCAAGTCCACCTGGAGCGTGACCTACGGCGGCGCCTCCTTCAGCCTGGGCGCCAAGGCCAAGACCGCGCTGACCTACAAGACCTCCAACGCCAAGGTCGTGACCGTGGGCTCCACCGGCCGCGTGTACATCAAGGGCGCCGGCACCGCCACCATCACCGTCTCCGCCAAGGCCACCGACCAGTACAAGGCCGCGACCAAGAAGGTGACCGTCAAGGTCGCCAAGAAGGGCCAGTCCCTGACCGTGTCCACCGCCAAGAAGACCGCCGCCAAGGGCAAGTACACCTCCGCGGTGACCGTCAAGGGCGCCAAGACCTCCAAGTCCTTCAAGAAGGTCAGCGGCTCCAAGTACCTGACCGTGACCTCCACGGGCAAGATCAAGGTCTCCGCAAAGGCCAAGCGCGGCGCCACCTACTCCGTGAAGGTGAAGGTGTCCGTCCGCGAGTCCGCCAACTACAAGGCAGGCTCCAAGACCGCGACCATCAAGGTGAAGGTCAAGTAAAGAACTCGGCAAGAAGGGGCGAAAGCGACCGCATGCCGTTGCTTTCGCCCTCTTTGAACTGGGAAAAGAATAATGTTGTTTGAAAATTATCCGAAAATTTGTATAATTCGGATAACAGGATAACGTGGGAGGCTCGGCAATTCGGGCCTCCCCATATTTCTGCTAGGAAGACGAAGGAACATGACGGCAGCAAACGCAACACAGACAGACCACCTTGCCACCAAAGCGGTTTCCCTTGTCCTGACCGCCGCGTTGACGTGTCCTGCCACGGGAGCGACGCTGGCCTTTGCGGACGAGCCGGAATCTTCGGGCCCGTCTTCCGCGCAGCTGCAGCCCTGTGCGGCGGGGACGGATCTGAATGCTGCGTGGGCTGCTCAGGCCAATGGCGTGAAGACCGCCTTCACCATCTCCAAGGGCGGCGTCTACGAGCTGACCGCCGACCTGACTACGTCGGCTCCGCTGGTGGTGAACGCCGCAGGGCAGGACGTGACGCTGAGTTTCAGCGGCCACACCCTGACCAGCACCGATGCCAGCCAGCCGGTGGCCATGCGCATCCAGGCTGCCAACACCGTGACCATCCAGGGCGCCGGCGCGACCCTGGCCTTCGAGGGCGGAACCATTGGCAGCGTGCTGGAATCCAACGCCAAGAAGCTGGTGGTGAAGGGCCTGACCGTGAAGGGCAAGCCGAACCGCCAGAACAACACCGGCTCCAAGTTCGATGCCAAGGGCATCAACGTGGTCACGGGCGAAGTCCAGTTGGACGGTTGCACCGTGAGCATTGACCTGTCCGACCAGCAGCAGACGTCCTCCAGCGCAACCAAGTCCCTGAAGGGATCTCCGTCCGGCGTGTACCTGGCATCGGGCGTGACCAGTGCCAAGCTGACCAACTGCAACGTGACCGCCATCACGTCTCCCTACGTCGCCCAGGGTCCTGACCAGGATGCCACCCTGGGTTGGGCTTATGGCCTGTACGCTGCCACCGGCAAGTCCGTGATGGTGCAGGGCGGCTCGTACACGGCCCAGGCAACCCGCGGCATTGCGGTTGGCCTGCGCGCCCGCAGCATGACGGTGGAGGGCAGCAAGCTGAGCGTTGCCGTCAACGGCGGCGTGCGTTCGGAAGGCTTCGAGAGCACCACGGCCCAGGGCGTGACGCTGAACGCCCCCGTTGAGCTGGACTTCAGCGGTAACGCGGATTCCAAGCTCGCCACGGGCCTGTATTCCGCCGAGCAGTCCGCCTTCGTGCTGGGTCCGTGCTTTGCGGGCGAAAGCGTGCCCGTGGTGGTTGATCCGTCCACGGCAAGCGCCAACGACGCGGGCTTGGTGGCGGTGTCCTTCGCAGATAGCGTGTCTTCGGACAAGCGGGCGTCTATGGCAAAGCAGCTGGTCAACCCGGTGAGCCGCGCCACGACCCTGGCGGTGGACGGTAAGCAGGTGGTGTTCCGCCTGAGCCAGGAAAACGCCGCGGCTCGCATCCTGGGCGGCAGCAGCTATTCGTCCCTGGCGGCGGCCCTGAGCGCTGCACAGCCGGGTCAGACGGTGCAGCTGCTGGCAGATTGCCCGTCAGCATCCTTCGCGCGTTCGGGCCAGGCATCCGATCAGATCACCCTGGACCTTGCGGGGCATACCCTGGGGACCCTGTCCCATTCGTCCGCCTGCACCCTGAACGTGGTTTCCTCCGACAAGGAGGGCGCTGCGAAGATCAAGGGCGTGGACAGCACCCATGACGCTGCCGTGTACATGAGCGGCACCGGCGTGCTGAGCATTTCCGGCGTGGACGTGCAGGCCAAGTCCGCCAGCGGACCGGCCGTGGGCGTGCTGCTGCACGGCACCGGTCCCGTGAGGCTGCAGGACGTGGACGTGCGGGCCCAGTCCAGCACGGGCGCGGTTCGCGGCATCCACCTGGACTACACCGGAGGTACCCTGGAAACCCAGGGCGGCTCCGTGCAGGCCGTGACCACCTCCGCCAGCCTGGCGGCCTACGGCATCCAGACCACCACCGACAAGAGCGTGGCGCGCCTGAGCGGCACCAGCGTGAACGTGTCCTCCGTTTCCGGCGATGCTGCCGGCGTCTATGGCAAGGGCTCCTTCGCCTTCCTGCCCGGCGCCGACGGCAAGAGGCCGTCGGTTTCCGTCAATACCGAGAAGAAGGCGTCGTCCGCCTACGGCCTGCGCCTGACCAGCGCGGCGTCTGCGGCTCAGCTGCAGGACTGCGCGGTTTCCGTGACCAGTGATGCAGGCGCCAGCGGCAATCCCTACTGGTGCCTTTCCGCCGGCAGCGGCAGCCAGCTCTACGCTGCCGACTGGACGCTGCAGGGCGCAACGACCTTGTCCAGTGTGAACGGCACCCACGTGCAGCTGAAGACCCGCGCCCTGACCGTCGACTCCGCGTACGCGACGGCCCTGCAGCAGGCGGCCCAGCCCGTGGTGGTGCAGGCGTCCGGCCTGCAGGACGGCGCCTTCGCCCAGGCGGAGTCCGGAGTGGATCTTTCGCCCGCCAAGGATATGTTCGTGGCTGCTGCCGGTTCCGCCTACGAGGGATGGACGCCCCAGACCCGCACCGCAGACGGCGCCGCCCAGCTGGCCTGGACCCACCAGGACGTGGCCCAGGTGCTGGTGGACGGACAGCCCGCTGCATCGTACGCCAGCGTGGCCGACGCCCTGGCTGCGGCTCCCGCCGGCAGCACCGTGCGCCTGGTGCAGGACGCGCGCCTGCTGGGATCGGTCAAGGTGGAGGGCATCACCCTTGACGTGGCGGGCCACGTGCTGACCGTGGACGCCGGATCGGCCGCATCGGGCGGTACGGCGGGAACCGGCGCCGCCCTGGCATTTGCCGGCGCGGGCACCCTGACCCTGAGGGACTCCTCCGCTGACCGTGCGGGCTCCATCCAGATCAACGTGGGCGTTCAGGGCGAAAACGACACCAGCGCCGCCACCCCCTACCAGGGCATTGCGGTCACCGGCGGCGGCACGCTGCTGGTTGACGGCTGCGACCTGCAGGTCAGCTACACGGGCAGCTCCATCGCTTCGGCTGAGGCGTCCGTACGCGCCATTGCGGTGGTCAAGGGCGCGGTGCGCGTGGAAAACGGCAGCACCGTGGAGGCCCTGTCCAACCGCAGGGAAGAGGACGGGGCGCTGGCGACCGGCTACGGCGCCACCACCGTGACGGCCCTGTACGCCGGGGCGAAGGCCACCGGCGACGCGCTGCTGGTCAGCGCGGACTCCCAGGTCCGGGCCCTGAGCAACGCGACCACCTTGGTCCGCGGCTCCGTGGTGTTCCCGGAAAGCGCGCCCACCAACTCGTACTCCCTTTCCCAGTCCACCCTCAGGCAGATCTTCCCCGAGCCGGGCAGCAGCCTGTACGAGCGCATCCAACAGAAGTTCCGCCAGGTGGCCAAGTTCGACAGCTCCCTGGAGTCCGCGACCGCTGTGGTCTACGATGCCCAGGTCTACTACGCCACGGAGATGGTGCTGGACACGGGCGAGATCATCTGGGCCTACTCCGACCCGGTGTCCAACGCGGACGCCGGCAGCCCGGATGCCATCGTTGCCAAGCACATCTTCGTCCAGTCCGAGTACACGGCGGTGCCCACGGCCCAGGCCGTGACCGCGGCTTCGGACTTCGCGGGCAACGCGCACATTGCCGGCACCGTGACCGGCCAGAGCACCCACGGCAACGCCTACGCGGTCAAGGCTGACGGCACCGGCACCTGGACCATCTCCGGCGCGTGCCTGAGCGCATCCGCCGCCACCACCACCGAGCAGGTGAAGACCAAGAAGCTGGACCTGCGGGACTACCTGCAGTTCCCCTCCGACCAGGAAGACCAGATCTGCTATCCCAAGACGTCGGGCCTGCAGGTGGTCGCCGACCAGCCTTGCGTCGCAGGTGCCCTGACGGCTGCCCCCACGGTGAACCTGGTGAAGGAGGGCCAGCCCGTGGTGGAAAACCAGGGCGGTGCCACCGTGGCCCCTGAGGAGCAGCTTCCGGAGGAAGGGGACCAAAGCCCCGAGCCCCAGACCCATGCCGTGACCTTCTTCGCCAACGAAAAGAAGGTGGCCCGCATGGGCAAGGTGGCCGATTCTACGCTGCTGGCGTCCCTGGAGGGACTGCCCACGGCCGCCACCGCGGCCAAGAGCCCCGAGTTCATGCGCAGCTACCAGCTGCTGGGATGGTCCACGGACAAGGACGCCACCAGCCTTGATCCTGCGGCAACGGACCGCGTTGACCTGCTGGTGGACGAAAACGGCGCTATTGTGGCAGGCAACCTGGCCGTTGACCGGGACCTGACCTTCTACGCCGTGTACCGCGTGGTGGGCCAGGACGTGGCCCTGACCTTCAGCGGCATGCGCGACCAGAACGGCAAGGTAACCGCCGATCAGACGGTGTACGTGGAGTACGGTCGCAAGGCCACCCAGGCGCATGACGCCCAGGGCCAGGCGGTGCAGCTGCCCGTGCCCCAGGACTTCACTGACGCCCAGGGCATGCGCCACGTGTTCACTGGTTGGAACGCCGGCGGCTCCACGCCCCTGGACGTGCAGTCCCTGGAGGAGCTGGACGTCGACTCCCGCCTGGCCGGTGTGATCACGGGCCAGGTGAAGCTGACGCCGTCCTACGTGGAGGTCGCCGACGACGAGCGCCTGGTCACCTTCAAGGTCGACAACACCGTGTGCTCCTACGCCGTGAAGGTGGGCCAGCGCCCCGACTACGCCGACGCCGTCAAGGGCACCGGCCGCGCGGTCCCCACCAAGGCCAGCACCGAAACCGGCTATGCGTACTCGTTCCGCGGCTGGGCCACGGGCTGGAGCATCGAGTCCCTGTGGAACCCGGACGCCAACGTGTTCGTCGGCGCCCTGCCGAAGATCGACCAGCCGGGCGATCCCGTGGTCTACACGGCCCGTTTCGCCCGCCAGAGCGTCATGGAATCCCTGCGCTTCTCCTATTGGCGCCAGGGAGCCAACGGCGTGGTCTACACCGCGTCCGACAAGATTCCGATTGCCTATGGCGAAGATCCCACGGAGCACGCCCGCAAGGCCGTGCGCATTGGCGATCGCGTCACCAAGGACGGCGTGCACTACACCTTCAAGGGCTGGTCCACCCGCAAGTCGGACAAGGAGCCCCTGTACGCGGACGAGCTGCCGGCTATCGGCGCCATGGACACCATGTACTACGGCATCTACGAGGCCACCGAGCAGAAGATCACCGTGACCTTCAAGAGCGGCACCCAGACCGTGGGCACTGCTGGCGACCTGTCCCTGGGAACCACCCTGGACGCGGCCTTCAAGGCCTCCGGCGCCCAGGCTCCGGCCGCCCCCAGCGAGCTGAAGGTCTTCAAGGGCTGGTCCACCAGCCCCACGGCCACCAGCGCCGACCGCGGCGGTACCACCACCGTGGGCGCGGAGTACAACAAGACCGGCTCCAACGACCAGGTCACCCTGTATGCCGTGTTCGGCTGGGCCTACGAGCCCGAGGTGGTGTTCCATCAGGAGGACGGCCTGGTCATAGTCACCCACAACGTCAAGCCTGACCAGGTCCTTTCCCAGGCGGGCATCGTCCCCGACCTGACGCCGAAGAAGGGCTACTACTTCGCCGGCTGGTCCGAGTACGACGGCACGCCCTTCGACCTGGACAGGACCGTCGACAACGACGTGGACCTGTATGCCACGTACAAGAAGCTTTCGTCCACCGTTCCTTCCGGCTCCAAGGCCAAGGCGGACGTGACGGCGGCTTACCTGCAGCGCACGGACATGGCGTCCGTGCAGAGCGCCGGCTTCACCCTGGCTAAGGCCAAGGGGGCCGAAAGCGTGCTGACCAAGCGCCTGGCCAAGGACGGCTACAAGGCGGCCGACGTCTATCAGGCCTGGTTCGGCTTCCAACAGCAGGGCAAGAAGGTCCCGGTGAAGAACGGCTTCGGCATCGTGAAGCTGAAGGTGCCCACCAGCCGCGCCAACGGAACCAAGGTGCGCCTGTACTGGGTCCGTGCTGACGGCACGGCAGGCGCGTCCGGCACCAAGACCGTGGAAGAGGGCGTGGTGTCCCTGAACTTTGCCGAGTACACGCTGGGCGCCAACGGCAACCTGGTGGTGGCCTACACCACGGCCACGGACGCCCCGAAGAAGGACGATCCCTCGCCCAACAAGAAACCCGGCGCCAACAACGGCAGTAACAACAACAGCAGCAACGGCAGTGGAAGCTCCTCTTCCGGCAGCAGCTATCGCCCCACGGTACGTCCGTCCTACCAGGACGACGACGCCGAGGACGCGGACGACGTGGACTTCGACGAGGAGGAGTCCGACGAGCCGACCGACCCGGATGCCGCGCAGGAAGCCGGCTCCGGCAATGGCGACCAGGCGGGCGAAGACGCCGCTGGTGAGGCCTCCGAGGAAAAGGAAGACGGGACGGGAAACGTGATGGGATTCTACGGAGTAGTGGCCGCCATCCTGGCGGCAGCCGCCGGCATTGCCTGGTGGCTGGTGAAGCGCCGTCGCCCGGATGAGGAAGAGGAATTCGCCGAGCTCGAGGACGGCGTGACGGAAAGCATCAACTTCTAATGGCAATGAGCAACGAAAACATACAGCTCCTGGATGAAGAGGACGAAAACCTATTCGCCCAGGCCCGTGATGCCGGCCATAAGCTGGACCCCCGCGCGCAGAAGATCTTCGTGCTGGTGGTCGTGCTCCTGGCGGTGTACTTCGTGGGCCTGATCATCCCCAAGGACATGCTGAACTCCGCCCTGCACAACGCGGGCTACGCGTCCGGCTACTCCTTCGCGTGGTTCCTGCAGGACCTGCAGGAGAACGTGAACGGCCTGGTGGCGGTGCTCACGGGCAACGACAACGGTCCCAAGAGCTACGCGTCCCTGATGATCCGCTACGTGGTCATTGCCCTCTCCGGCGCGGGCCTTGCGGTCTGCGGCGCCGTGTACCAGGGCACCTTCAAGAACGCGCTGGTTTCGCCCTCCACCCTGGGCGTGATGAGCGGCGCCACCCTGGGCATGATGGTCTGGGTGGTGTTCTTCGTGAACGACGACGGCAGCAACGTGGCCTGGCTGGGCTCAAACGCCTCCAACGCGGCGGCGGCCCAGGATCCCTTCGGCTACCTGATGAGCTCCTATTCGCTGGCCATCCTGTCCTTCGTGGGCTGCCTGCTCATCGTGAGCCTGGTGCTGCTGGTCATGCGCCTTGCCGGCGGCATGTCCGGCATCATGATGATCATCACCGGCCAGGTCATAGGCGGCATCACCGGCGCCATCAGCAACACCATCCGCTACTACTACGTGGCCGGCAACCCCTACGGTCCCAAGGCCCAGCTGCTGACGGACCTGGCCATTGCCAGCTTCTACCGTCAGTTCACCTGGATCGACCTGATTGCCCTGGGCGTGCCGCTGATAGCCACCTTCGCCGTGGTCATGCACTTCCGCCAGCGCATGATGGCCCTGTCCCTTTCCGCGGAGGAAACCCGCGCTCTGGGCGTGGACACCAAGCGCATGCGCATCATCGTGGTGGGCCTGTGCACGCTGCTCACGGCCATCATCGTGTCCTTCTGCGGCACGGTGGGCTTCGTGGGTTTCCTGGTCCCGCACCTGGCCCGTCGCCTGGTGGGTCCCAACTTCACGTACCTGCTGCCCATGGCCACCGTGATGGGCGCGGTCTTCGTCCTGACGGCCTACATTCTCATGTCCGCCACCCTGGGCCCGGACTACGAGACCATGGTGGGCATGTTCATATCCATCGGCGGCGCCACGGTGTTCCTGGTGACCGCGCTGAGCGGGAAGGGAGGGTCCCGTGGCCAGTTCCAGTAACGGCAAGAAGGGCCTGGCCGTGGGCCTGCAGTACTCCGCGGCCGACATCGCCCGCCTGCGCAACGGTCAGGAGCTGCCCGCCCAGGCCCGCCACGGCAACGGCGCCGTGCGCCACCTGCTGACCCTGAAGCAGACCAACGCCCTGTACCGGGCGGAGTCCGACGCCACCGCCAAGCGCGTGGCCGTGTGCGTGGTCGTGCTGCTGGTGCTGGTGTTCTTTTCCCTGTGCCCCATGGGCGCGGCGGGCGAGTACTACCCCTATGCGTCCCGCTACGCCTTCTACACGCCGTGGGAGGTGGCCCAGTGCCTGTACATGCACGCGTACAACGCCATTGCCGAGTCCACCCACCTGTTCGAGCCCCACTCCAAGACCTGGCTGCTGGCCAACGTGCCCGGCTACTGGGCCATCCCGCACCGCGCGGGCGTGGTGGGCATCACCCTGGTGTGCGCCGTGCTGCTGGCCACCGCCGGCATGCTGTACCAGAACGTGTTCAAGAACCCCATTGCCGGCCCGGGCATGCTGGGCGTGGGCAGCGGCGTTTCCCTGGGCATGATGCTGCTGGTGTACCTGAACGGCGCCGCGGCTCCGGCCATGATCACCCAGCGCTACCTGTACTGCTACGGGTTCGGCGCCGCCATCTTGATTTTCGTCATAATTGCCGGGCGAAAGCTTTCCGGCAAGGGCAAGCCCTTCGACATCGTGACCATGCTGCTGATCGGCTCCATCCTGAGCCAGCTGCTGGGATTCATCGTGAGCTACGTGACCCTGTTCGTCATGAGCGAGGAAGACTACCTGACCTTCTACAACCTGTCCCAGATGCTCACGGTGGACACGTCCCTGGTGTCCTGGATGAGCCTGGGCTTTGCGGCCACCATTTCCCTTCTGCCCATCTACCTGCTGCGCTACAAGATGAACGGCCTTGCCCTGGACGACGTGGAGGCGCGTCTGATGGGCCTGAGCCTGACCAAGCTGCGCGGCATATCACTGGTGTGCGGCGCCATCATGATCCTGGCGGCGCAGGTGCACACCGGCATGGTGGGCCTGGTGTCCCTGCTGGTACCGTTCCTTTCCCGCAGCACCTTCGGCTGCGAGTTCAGCAAGCAGTTCACGGGCAACGTGTGCCTGGGAACCATCTTGCTGCTAATCTGCCGTGACATCACCGACATGATCCCCTTCGTGGGGGAGGGCATTGCCATCAGCTCCGTGGTGAGCGTGGTCCTGATGCCCCTGTTCGTGCTGGTCATGGCCAAGTCCTTAAGAGGGTGGGAGTAGATGAAGCTTATTGTTCGTGACGCGCTCATCGGGTATGACCGCGACAAGCCCATTCAGAAGTACGTGAACTTCAGCGTTTCCAGCGGCGAGGTCTGCTGCATCCTGGGTCCCAACGGCTGCGGCAAGACCACGCTGGTGAAGACCATCCTGGGCATGAACCCGCTGTTCGGCGGCAGCATAACCATTGACGGCGAGGACATTACCAAGTGGTCCGCCCAGAAGCTCTCCAGCTGCGTGGCATACGTGGCCCAGCACCACAACCAGCCCTTCCCGTACCAGGTGAAGGACGTGGTCATGCTGGGCCGTGTGGGCAAGAGCAAGTCCATGAGCGGCAAGCCCACCAAGAAGGACTACAACATAGTGGAAAACGCCATGGAGGAAATGGGCATCAGCCACCTGCGGGACAAGCCCTACATGGACATATCCGGTGGCGAGCTGCAGATGGTCATGTTCGCCCGCGCCCTGGCCCAGGAGCCCCGCATCCTGATCATGGACGAGCCCACCGCCGCGCTGGACTACGGCAACGCGGTGCGCATCATCGAAAAGGTGCGGCAGCTGCGGGAAACAGGCTACGGCGTGCTCATGATCACCCATAACCCTGACCACGCCTTCATGACCGGCGCAAACGTGGCGCTGTTCATGCGCAACAAGCCCATGCGGTTCGGCACGGCGTACGACGTCATCACCCGGGAAAACATCCAGGATGCCTACGGCATCAACGTGAAGCTGGTGGAATTCACCCACGACAACCAGGAGATCATGCGCACCTGCGCCCCTGAGTTCGGCGGGACTAGGTAATAGAAAGGCACAGCACCAATGATTAGCGAATCTATGGCGAAAGAGGCATCGGCGAAGCTCCACGGCATTGCCGACAACGTGGAGACGGTCATCGTAGGCAAGCGCGAGCAGGTCGAGCTGGTGGTCATGTCCCTGATCGCCCAGGGCCACGTGCTGCTGGAGGACCTGCCGGGCACCGGCAAGACGTCCTTGGTCTCGGCCCTGGCGAAGTCCGTCGACTGCGCCTTCAACCGCATCCAGTTCACCCCTGACATCATGCCCTCCGACGTGACGGGCTTTTCCATCTACAACCAGAAGACCCATGACTTCGAGTTCCGCCCCGGCGGCGTCATGTCGAACTTGGTCCTGGTGGACGAAATCAACCGCGCCTCCGCCAAGACCCAGGCGGCCCTGCTGGAGGCAATGGAGGAGCGCCAGGTCACGGTCGATGGCGAAACCCACAAGCTGACCGAGCCCTTCATGGTCCTGGCCACCCAGAACCCCATCGAGCAGTACGGCACCTACCCGCTGCCGGAAGCCCAGCTGGACCGATTCCTGATCAAGCTGTCCATGGGCTACCCGCTGCTGGACGAAGAGGTCAAGGTCGTGCTGGAGTCCAAGGCCGCCAAGGCCCGCATCCATGCGATCGTGACCATGGATGAGATCCTGCGCATCCGCAAGCTGGCCGAGGAGGTGCACGTTTCCGTGCCGGTGGCCCGCTACGCCGTGCAGGTGGTGACCAGCACCCGCTCCATGAAGGAGTGCAGCTGCGGTGCATCGCCCCGCGCCTCCATTGCGCTGGTGGCCCTGGCCCGCGCCAACGCCCTCATGCGCGGCCGCACCTACGTCATGCCCGACGACATCAAGTACCTGGCCCCCTACGTCCTGGCCCACCGCATCACCCTGACCCATGAGGCCAAGGTCAGCGGCCGCAACCCCTGGGACATCATCGGCGCCATCCTGGACTCCGTGGCGGTGCCCACGGTTTCCGCGGCGGAGATGCCCGAGGCCGCCACGTCCCAGGGCGTGACCCTTGGCCGCGACGTGGACGCCCAGCCCGCCGCCCAGCCTGCTGCCGCTGAGCAGCCGGCGGTCCAGCAGCCGGTTTCGTCCGCGGACGAAAGCCGCTCCGAGGTATGCTGCGGCTTCTTCCGCTCGGAGCGCTAAGACGTGGGACTTCCGAACCTGACAGACCTGCGCAACAAGTACGGTAAGGCCGAGCGAAAGCGGGCCCAGCGCAGCCATGAGCTCAAGGGCGTCCGGCGCGAGCAGCGCACCCGGGTGCTGAAGGCCTGCGCCTGCGTGGGCTTGGTGCTCATGTGCGCGTTCCTGGCCGTGATGGTGGGCAACAGCAACTACCAGGCAACGGCCATCGGCTGGATTCCGCTGGTGTCCGTGGTGACGGCCATCGGCCTGGCCTTTGCCTACCTGCAGGTGATCAAGCGCAGCCTGGTGGTGGAGGAGCGATCCAACCTGGCGGACTGCCAGCGCGACCGCGACGTGGAGTTCACCGTGCACTTCAAGAACACCACGCCGCTGTTCCTGTTCCGCGTGGAGGCCCACTTCTTCATCTCCGACCTGTACGGAAATTCCGCCAGCCAGGCCATGACCACCCTTTCGCTCACTCCCTTCGAAGAGTACGAGCTGCGCTTTGCCGCCAAGTTCGAGCACATCGGCACCTACGAGGCCGGCCTGAAGCGCGTGGTGGTCAGCGACTTCCTGAACCTGTTCACCTATTCCATGGAAAACACCGCCCATCAGCAGGTGAACGTCACCCCCAAGCTGCAGCGGGTGGAGCAGGTGACCCTGTCCAACGAAGCGCTGCTGGAATCCGCATCGGCGGCCAAGACCATCCTGGCGGACTCCATGGACTACGCCTATGTGCGCGAATACGTGCCCGGCGACCCTCTGAAGACCATCCACTGGAAGCTTTCGGCCCGCTCCGACGGCTACATGACGCGTCTGTACGAAATGCCCACCAACCCTGCCGTGGGCATTGTCATGGACTTCTACGCGCCGGCGGAGGACCCCGCGGTGCTCATGGGTCTGTTCGACGCGGTGGTGGAGAGCGCGTTCTCCATGAGCGAATACGCCCGCCGCTCCGCCATGGAGATGCAGCTCACCTACAAGAACCGTGAGGGCGAAGAGGCCCGCGTGGTTTCCTGGAAGCAGGAGGACCTGCCGGAGCTCATCGCCGACATCCCGCCCATGAGCAACGACCCCGCCCATAAGCTGGATGCGGTGAACCTGATCAACGGCATGACCATGGTGGCCCATGGCCAGAACAACCTGATCATCTGCACGGCCAACCTGAGCTCGGAGCTGGTTTCCGCGGTGGTGTCCGCCAAGATGCGCCGTCGCCACCCGGTGGTGGTGGCCGTGGTTCCCTCCGACCTGGTGGGCAAGGAGCGTACCGACTACTGCAAGAACCTGGTGCAGCTTGACGCGGCCAACATCGGCTACGTGATGATTTCCAAGTCCGACGAGCTGGCGGGGGTGAGCGCATGAGCGTAGACAAGCTGCGACTGCGATTGTTCCTGGAATCGTCGCTCTTCGATTTCGTCCTGGTCATGGTGGCCTCCGTTGCCCTGACCTTCACGATTTCCTACGGCTTCGAAAGCGCGGCCTCCCTCCGCGGCAACTGGATGCTGGAGGCGGCCTGCACGGCTCCGCTGCTGCTGGCCATGTTCGCCGGCTCCTGGTCCAAGAAGGCCCTGGTGCCGTCAGCGGTGGTCACCGTGCTGCTGGCCGTGGGCATTGTGGTGGGCTTTGCCATGGCCATGCCCGCGGGCACCGAGCTGTTCGTGGACGGCATGGTGAACGACGTGGACCAGAACTACGTGGTCTTTGCCCTGGTGGTGGTCGTGGTTCCGGTGGCGGTGTATCTGCTTTCCCGCAGGCGTGCCGGCGTGGTGGCCCTGCTGGTGCTTGACGTGCTGGCCTGCGGCACCATCCAGTTCCTGTACCGCGACTGGACCGCCATGGGCTCCGGCACCGCGGCGTTTTTGATCTCGTTCTTCGCCGTGGGCATGATGATGATCTACCAGACCTACCGCTCCAGCGTGTACGGCGCCAAGCGCGTGAAGAAGACGGCCTTCCCTGCGGCCTTCGGCTTTGCCGCCCTGATCGCCGGCGTGTGCGTGGCCGTGGGCGCCCTGGTGTTCTTCGGCCTGATCAACGCCCTGGGCATTTCCACTCCCAACATCAAGCCCTTCACGGACTACTACCAGCGCCCGGTGATCGAGTACTCCGGCGCTTTCAGCCGCCAGCAGGTGATCAATCCCAACAAGTACACCAGCACGCTGACGGAAAACGAGCAGCAGACCAACCAGGAGGTCCCCGGCGGCAAGCAGTCCCAGGACTCCACGGCGCCCACCATGGACCCGCTGGAAGGCGTGGCCCAGGCCCTGACCTCCTTTGATGCCGACGAATGGGCCGAGCAGTTCCAGGCCATCGGCTACGAGACCGTGGTGCTGACCTCGGTTTCCGTAGTGGCCCTCATAGCGCTGCTCATTGCGGCCATCATCTTGGCCCGCCGCTGGTGGCGGGAGCGGCGCCTGCAGAAGATCGCCGACCTGCCGGTGGGCAATCGCATCGTGTACCTGTACGACTTCCTGATGGGACGCTTCCACCGGCTGAAGATCTGCAAGCCGGAGCAGCTCACCCCCATGGAGTGGGCCATGGCCAGCCGTCGCACCCTCATGCCCTTCACCAAGGGCACCGGCGGCGTTGACCTGCTGACCCTGACGCTCATCTACCAGCGCGTGATCTACGGCACCGGCGACGTGACCGAGCGCGACTACAAGCGCGTGGAGCGCTACTACCGCCAGTTCTTCGGCAATGCCCGGGAGTACACGGGCAAGGTGAAGTGGCTGTGGAAGTTCTGGCGCATCTAGGACATGGTCCTCAGGTAAGGGTTATAGTGGGCGAAGGATAATTTTCGTCCTGAAATGGATAGGAGGACGCAGCATGCGTGATCATTCGACCCACAAGGTGGGCTCCCGACATGAGGTGATCGGAGCGCTCATGAGCCGCTGGCTCTTCGAGCGCCGTACCGAGGTGGTGCCCGTCGCCCAGGCCCAGGGGCGCGTGTGCGCCACGACGGTGGTTTCCAAGAACCAGCTGCCCAATGCGCTGACCTGCAACATGGACGCCATTGCGGTGCGCTTCGACGACTTTGCCCAGGGCATGCCGGACATCTCCGGCTGGGAGCGGGGCGTGCAGTGGCAGTTCGCCAACACCGGCATTGCCATGCCGGAGGGCTTCGACACCGCCATCGCCATTGAGAACGTGACGGTTTCGGAGGACAACCAGACCCTGGAGGCCCTGGACTGCGCTCCCGACGAGCGGTTCCAGAGCACGTCCATGCCCGGCAGCACCCTTGAGGTGGGCGAGGTCCTGGTCCAGGCCGGCGAGGTCCTGACCCCCACGCTGATCGCATGCCTGACCATGGGCGGTCACGTCGAGGTCGAGGTCGTGGCCAGGCCCCGCGTCATGTACATCCCTACCGGCAACGAGTTGGTTCCCGCGGAAATCGAGCTGCCCCGCGGCAAGAACGTGGAAAGCAACGGCAACATGATCTGCGCCAAGCTGGAGCAGTGGGGCGCCGAGCCGCGCCATCACGCCATCGTGCCGGACGACCCGGACCAGATCCTGGCGGCCCTGCGCGAGGGCACGGCCTGGGCGGACATCGTGGTCATCAACGCCGGCTCCTCCAAGGGCAGCGACGACTGGACCTGCGAGCTTCTGGAGCGGGAGGGCGAAGTGCTCTTCCACGAGGTGAGCCAGGGGCCCGGTCGCCATTGCTCCTTCAGCCTGCTGGACCAGAAGCCCGTCATCGGCATCTCCGGCCCGCCGTTGGGCGCCGAGTTCACCACGGACTTCTTCGTGAAGCCCTTCGTGGACCTGTACCTGGGCGCCGCTGCGGACTACCCGCCCACGGTCATGGCCGTCATGCTGGACGACTGCCCGTCGTCCCCGCGTCCCATGAGCTTCGTCCGCCGCGCGGTGCTGCGCCGGGACGAAGACGACCAGTTCGTGGCGTGGGTGCATCAGGCGGATCCCGACGAGCCGGTGCTCAAGGGCTCCAACCAGGCCAACGCCCTGATCGTGGTGGACAAGGACAGCTACGGCTGGGAGCGGGGAGACCGCTACCCGGTGGAGCTGCGTTACCCCTACACGCTGCCGCCGCGCCTGTAGATTCAGCCCATAGAGGACGAAAGGGCCGGTCACCTCAGCGGTGGCCGGCCCTTTCTTTTGCGTGCGACGGCAGATCAGAAGCGCACGTCGGGGTAGTAGCAGGAAAGCCCCTGGTTGGCGCAGAGCTCCAGCAGGCCCTCGGGGCGCTCCATGCGCTCCAGGTACTCCTGCTCGGAGGAGCAGCCTTGGGCAATGCGGATGTTGCGGGCTATGAGCTCCACGTCATCGCACAGGTCGTCCAGGCCATCGCAGCGGCCCACCACCTTGTAGGCGTTCACGCCCAGCTGCTCGAAGCGCCACAAGGCGCACAGGCCGCAGGTGTTCAGGTGGAACCGATCCTTGTACAGGCGGTCGTTTTCCTGGGCGGCGTTTTCGCCCTCCTGGCCAGGAGCCAGCAGGTCGCTGAGCTGGTCCCAGCACGGGGCCTCCCTCAGGGTGCGGCACAGGGCCAGCTGATCGGCCTTGTGCAGGCCCATGCAGTGGGAGTCGGCGAAGATGCAGCCGTTGCGCATCAGGAATACTTCCATTTCCAGCTCGGGCACGGCGGCGCGGATCTGCTCGATGGCGTCCAGGGTGACGTCGCGGGGCAGGATGATGCGGTCCATGCCGCAGTCCCGGTACAGGCGGGCCAGGTCCTCATGGTAGATGGCGCACATGGTGCTGGCCACGGCGGCCAGGCCGTTGGCATGAGCGGCGGGAATGAGCTCCGGGCCGGACAGGATTACGCCGGTCAGGCCCGCGTCGGCCAGCTGCGGCAGGTGGCGGTCGGCGATGTAGCGCACCTGGTCGCTGCTGTAGCGGGCGGCGTTGAACACGCAGTAGGTGCTGATGGGGTCATGGGGCCCCACGCCCAGGGCGGGAGCGGTCTGGTTCAGGGCGAAAATTTCGTCCAGCAGCTCCTCGAAGCTCAGGGAGTTGGCCGTCTGGCCGAAGCCGGAAAGGCGGTTCAGCGGGGCGTCAGGACCGAAGGCCTGGGTCCAGGCGTCGTCGTGGAAGCCCAGGTAGAGCTCGCGGGCGCCGGCTGCGACCAGCTTGATCACGGCGCCCTTGCCGTTGGCCGGTGCTAGAACTGATCCCATGGGGAGCCTCCTTCGCTGCACAGGAAGTCCGCCGGCGTCCAGATGATGCGCTGGGGCTGGGGACCGTCGATGACGCAGGCGGGGTTTTCGAAGAACACGGTGCGGCCCTGTCGCGTCAGGAACACGTCCTGGCCGCGGTCGTTGGCGGCCTGGTGTACGGTGATGCGCTGCAGGCACTGGTGCTGGCAGGGGCCGTCGGGACGGAACTTGCGCTCCGGGGGCAGGTCGCTGCTGGCCGGCGCGCAGATGTGCCCGGTGGTCATGACCGCGTGGGGCAGGTGCAGGGCCAGGGGAGTCTGGGTCAGGCGCCAGGTGCTGACCACGGGGGCAAAGGGATCGACCTCCACGCGGCTGATGCGGCAGCGGGTCAGGTTCTCCAGGCGAAACGCGGCTTCGTCGTCCAGGGCGAAGGGCTGGGGGCCGGCCTCCAGCTCGAAGTAGCGGGGGTCGCGCTGGCTGCGGGCCAGCAGGCGGCCAGTGGCCAGCCTCAGGGGCCGGGGTGCGGCCTCGGCCAGATCGGCGGCAAAGCGCAGCATGGCGGGGTCGTTGGCCACCAGCTCGTCGATGGCCGGATGGGCGTCTAGCAGCTGGCGGGTGAGCTGCTTCACCGGCTCCAGCAGGTGCTGGGAGCAGATGGGCAGGACCAGCGTCAGCTGCAGGCCGTACTGGTCGGCAAAGTCCGCGGCGGCCTGGGCCTGGGCGGGCACCTGGGTCAGGAACAGCCGGTCGCAGAAGTAGGAGCCCACGTACAGGCGACGGAAGGACCCGGCGCCGGATTCGGCCAGCGCCCGGTCGGCAATGTCCGCCACGACCTGGGGCGTTGCCGCCGCGGCGGGCAGCACGTCGCACAGGCTCAGGGCGAACTCGGGTGGTGTTTGATCGGGATGCAACATATCCTCCAATGGCTATATCTACATATATGAATAATAGCACAGGGGGAGGAGGGGCGGTTGTTTCGCCCTGGGTAAAGCAGAAGGCCCGGGGCACGCGGGGCGCCTCGGGCCTTCGGGTCAGCGACTATGCTCGCAGGTTAGGCGATTACACTTCGCCCTGGGTGGTCTGGAACACGGCGTTTGCGGCAGCGACCATGTCCTGCTCGGAAACGCTGCCGTCGGTGGACAGGCTGTAGGCAACGCCCGGAACCACGTCGAGCCAGTACAGGACGGTGGCGTCCTTGCAGCTCTGGTAGTGGGCCTCGACCTCATTGACGTCCAGGACCTGGTTGCCGCCCTTTTCCCAGGTGTAGTTCATGCCGCTGATGTCAACGGCCTTGGTGTCGCTGACGCTCTGAGCGCGATAGCAGAAGCGCTTGCCGTCAACGGTGTACTCCATCTGAGCGGTGGCCTGGTTCTTTTCGTCACCGTTGTCGATGAAGGAGTAGGTCACGTCGGTGGCGCCCTTGGGGGCGTTCAGCTCAATGCCCGTGGCCTCCAGCACGCCCTGCTTGCCGGTTTCGTGGACCGGGTTGGCGACCTGGGCGCTCTGCTCGGTCTTCTGATCGGCAGGCTTGTCGGCGGACTTTTCGGCGGACTGGCCGCAGCCGGTCATGGCCAGGCAGCCAAGGCACAGCGTTGCGGACAGAGCCGCTACCAGCAGTTTCTTCATGGGATCTCCTTTGTTCTTGCTGGGTACGTGGGACCTAGTGTACTCCTTCGCCTGGTTGGTTTGCCGTGCTCCCGCGCAATTCTGTTCTCGGGGCCAAATCAACACAGGGAGCACACGATGTCAGGGCGAAAACAACACGGGGAGCGCACGAGGCGCTCCCTGTGGTTTCAGGTGGGTGTTGGGGGATGGCCGCGGGTCTTTCGTCCCCTTAGCCCTTAGCCTTGAAGCGGTCGTAGGTCAGGGCCGAGATGTCGATGGTGGTGGAGGCGCCGTCCAGCAGCAGCTCGGACACGGCAACGCCGGTGGCAGGGGCAATGCCGAAGCCGTGGCCGCTGAAGCCGAAGGCAACGGTCAGGCCGGGAACCTCGGAGATGCGGTCGATGACCGGCAGCACGTCGACGCACTGGTCGTAGGCGCCTGCCCAGGTGCGCACCACCTTGACGTTTGCCAGCGACGGGAAGTAGGTCATGATGCCGCGGGAGATGGAGGGGGCGGTGCGGCTGTCGGTGGCGAAGCGGGTGCGGCGGTTGGACTCGAAGGCCTGCAGGCCGGAGTTGCCGCCCAGGACGAAGGAGCCGTGGTCGCTCTGGTGGCCGTAGAACTCGCCGCCGGCAACGCCGATCATCACGTCGAAGCTGCGAGGGCAGGCCTCGGTGACCAGCACCTCGTTGAACTGACGCTCCACGGGAACGTCAATGCCCACGGTGTTGGCGATGGCGCGGGACTCGTAGCCGGCGCAGAGCAGGATCTGCTCGCCTTCGTACACGCCGTCGGTGGTTTCCACCAAGCGGGCCCGGCCGCGGACCTTGCGGATGCCCGTAACCGTCACACCGCTGACGAAGGTCACGCCCATGGCCAGGGCGCGGCGGTAGTAGCCCAGCGTGGTCTTGAGGGGGTTTGCGTGGCCGTCGGTGGGGCACCAGCTGGCGCACAGGACGCGCTCGCTCATGGCGGGGCAGATCTCGCGGGCCTCGTCGCCGGAAACCATCCACACGTCCAGGCCAACGTCGGTGGACTTCTTCACGTGGTTTTCCAGGACGGTGCGGTGCTTTTCCTCAATGCCCAGGCGCAGGTTGCCCTTCTGCACGTACTCCACGTCGCAGCCGAGCTCTTCGCCCAGCGTGGGCCAGATCTGCGAAACCGCATGCATGGCCAGGGGCAGCTCGCGGGGGTCGCGGGCGGACTGGCGGACGCCACCGGCGTTGCGGCAGGAGCCGCCGTTGCCGATCTCCTTTTGCTCAAGGACCAGGATGTTGGTCATGCCGCGCTTCGCAAGGTTGTATGCCGTGGCGCAGGCCACGATGCCGCCGCCGATGATGACGACGTCGGCGGTTCTCTTCTCTGCTGCCATGCTAGGCCTCCTCTGCGTTCACGACCTCGTCGGCGAAGGTCTGGATCTCTACGGGTCGGACCGGACAGCGTCCGGTGATTATGCCCAGCTCGGCAACGGGAATGCCCAGCTCCCGGGCAATGATGTTCTGGAAGTTGCGCTGACAGGTCTGGCCCTGGCACAGGCCCATGCCGCAGCGCAGCCAGCGCTTCACCTCGTTGGTGGTGCGGAAGCCGTCGTAGACGGCCCGGCGGATCTCGCCCTTGGTGATCTCCTCGCAGCGGCAGATGATCATGTTGTCATCGGGCATTTCCTGAAACGCCGTGGTCGGCGCGGTTCGAATCATCTTGCTCATGATGTACCTCCCTTACGCCTGGTAGAAACGAGCCGTGGACGCGAACTCCACGGGGACCTTCATGGTGAGCAGAGCCGTCTTGTCCATGGCGCGGGCGGCCTTGCAGGAAATCACCTCGGCTTCGCAGACCGGGGCGCCCGAGCGATCCAGCGCCGTGCCCTTGCTGCCGGGCTCGGGGTAGGGCACGAACTCGTAGGGAATGCCCACGGTGGCGAAGCCGGGCTCGTAGGTTTCGTCCACCAGGAAGATGGCCTGGCCGGAGCAGCAGGCCACGCACATGCCGCAGCCGGAGCAGGTGTGGTCGGGATCGACCACGGGCAGCTTGGTGATGTTGGAGCCGACCTTGATGCAGCCGAACTTGCAAGCGTCCTGGCAGGGGTCGCAGGGGATGTTCTGGGTGCACTCGATGACGGGATGGATGCCCTTCTTGCCGGTGGCCGCCGCGGGGAAGGCCTTGAGCTCCTCCTCGGTCACGTAGCCGTGGGCCAGCAGGCTCTGGGAAATGGCAAAGCCCTCATCGGTCTGGGTGATGTCCGTGCGGCCGCGGTTCTGCGGGGCGAACATGCCCTCACGCAGCTGGCCCAGGGACGCATGGTAGGAGCTGACGCGCTGGTCGAAGGACTCCTGGTCCAGGTAGCCCAGGGAAACGGCGGCATGGGCGGCGGAGATGCGGCCCAGCAGCATGGCCGAGGACGCCTCCTCGATGCCGGCCACGTCGCCGGCGCAGTAGACGCCGCGGACGGAGGTTTCGCCGAACTCGTCCACCACGGGCACGTTGCCGCCCCGTCGCGGTGCGAACTCCATCTGGCATCCTGCGGAGTCCGCCAGCTGGCTCATAGGAGAAAGACCCACGGCGATGCAGATAGTGTCCACATCAAGCGTCTTCTCCGTTCCAGGAATGGGCTGGAAGTGACTATCGACCTCAGCAATGACGGCTCCTTCCACGCGGTCGGTACCCAGGGCCTCCACCACGGTGTGGCGCGTCATGAACGGCACGCCCGTGCGGGCCACCTTGGAGGCATGCACGCCGTAGCCGCCGATGCGCGGCGCGGCGTCGATCACGGCAGCCACCTCGCAGCCTGCCTGAAGCAGCTGGAAGGAAACCACCAGGCCAACGTTGCCCGAGCCCACCATGAGCACGCGCTTGCCGGGCATGACGCCCTGCAGGTTCATGAGGGCCTGGGCGGCGCCGGCGCCGATGACGCCCGGGGTGTCCCAGCCCTTGAAGGGAATCATGTTCTCGGCGGCGCCGGTGGCAATGATCACGGTGTCGGCCTTGTAGTGGACCACCTGGCCGTCCATCTTGACCATGACTTCCTTTTCGTCATAAATGCCCATGACCGTGGCGTTCAGGAACACGTGCACGCCGGTTTCCTCCGCCTGCTTCAGCAGGTCTTCGCCAATGCGGAAGCCGCGCTCCTTGGCGTGGTGCTCCTTCGAGCCGAAGAACTTGTGGATCTGCTTGAACAGCTGGCCGCCGGGGCGGGCGTTTTCGTCGAACACGGCAACGTCCATGCCCAGGGCAGCTGCCTCGATTGCGGCGGAAAGTCCAGCGGGACCTGCGCCGACGATGATCATCTCATAGCGCTTCATTCGTGATCAGCCTCCCATTCCTCTTGCGTTTGGACTCCGTACTGCGTTTGGACGACCATGCCCTGCTCCAGCGGGGTGATGCAGGTGCGCACGTTGGGCTGGCCGTTCACGATCATGACGCAGTCGGTGCAGCGGCCGATCGCGCAGAAGATGCCACGGGGCTTGTGCTGTCGTGCGGTGTAGCGGTGCGTCATGACGCCGGCCGCGTGCAGGGCCGCTGCGATGGACTCGCCTTCGCATCCGGTGATCTGCTGGCCGTCGAACACGAAGCTCACCTCACGCCCTTTTTGGTACGTTTCGATGATGGGGTGTTGCTCGATTCTCATGCCCGTACTTCCTTTCCTTCGGGGATGAACCCACGGCGTTGCGTTGGGATGCCGAAACGATATGGGCGCAATATTTCGCGCTAGTTAATCCGCCAGCGTGCGCAATCTACGTTTAACGGGGGCGAAACAGACGCGCCGAGTGTCGGGCGTTATCGACCGTTCCAAGGGCCATAACCGGCCGGTAAATCTGGGACATGAGGGCGAAAGATTTTGGAAAAGCCCATTTAACAAAGTAGTTTTCCCAGGTCAGAGCCGTGTTGGATGAAAAAGTGTTTCGCTTTGGTTGCGTCAGCGTCACCGGTTCTTTGCGGTGCTGTTGCGGCGGCAGGTGCCGCGCATCGTGAAACAGAACGGCAACGGGGACTGTAATTAAATGCGTGCCATAAGGAACCGCCAACCACCCAAGGAGGACACCATGGCATATCCGAAGATCGACTTCCTGTACCTGAGCGAACCCGACATGATCGAGGCCGGCGTCACCGACACCACCGCCTGCGTGGAAACCATGGAGGAGGTGCTGAAGCTCCTGGATGAGGGCGACTACCGCATGGGCGGCGAAAACGGCAACTCCCACGGCTGCATGGTCTTCTTCCCGGACGATCCGAAGTACGACAAGTTCCCGAACATGCCCAAGGACGGCCCCGACCGCCGCTTCATGTGCATGCCGGCGTACCTGGGCGGCTCCTTCGACATGGCAGGCGTCAAGTGGTACGGCTCCAACGTGGAAAACCGCGAGAAGGGCCTGCCCCGCTCCATCCTCATGGTGACCCTGAACGACAAGGAGACCGGCGCGCCCATCGCCCATATGTCGGCGAACCTGATCTCCGCCTACCGCACCGCCGCCATCCCCGGCGTGGGAGTGAAGCACCTGGCCCGTGAGGACGCCGAGGTCCTGGGCATCGTCGGTCCGGGCGTCATCAACTCCATCACGGTCGAAACCTTCGCCAAGCTGCGTCCGTCGCTGCACACCCTCAAGATCAAGGGCCGCGGCCGCGCTTCCATCGACCGCTGCATTGCCTACGTCAAGGAGAAGTGCCCGCAGTTCACCACCATTGAAGTCGTTGACACCATCGAGGAGTGCGTGAAGGGCTCCGACATCCTGTCCTTCGCCACCTCCACTCCGACCGGCGGCGAGGTAAGCTACCCCTACATCGACCCGGCCTGGATCAAGCCCGGCGCCCTGATCTGCGGCCCCGGCGCCATGACCACCTCCGAAGAGCTGATCATGGACCCCAACACCAAGCTGGTGGTGGACAACACCGGCCTGTACGAGGCCTGGGCGGAGGAGTACCCGTACCCGACTTTCGAGACCTGGTTCCTGATCGGCTCCAAGTTCACCGACATGATTCACGAAGGCAAGCTGGCTCCCGAGCGCATGGAGGACCTGGGCGCCATCCTGAACGGCAAGATCCCCGGCCGCGCCAGCGACGACCAGATCATCATCTACTCCATTGGCGGCATGCCCATCGAGGACGTTGCCTGGGGCAAGACCGTGTACGAGCGCGCCAAGGCGGCGGGCATCGGCACCAAGCTCAACCTGTGGGATGAGCCCTACCTGTTCTAAGTTCTGCAACGTCCGTGGGGCGGGGCTCGGTTCCCGCCCCTTTCCTTTTTAGGAGGTGAGGGGCATGTACGATACCGGTACGACTGCCTTCATGCTGTTCAGCACCGCCGTGGTGCTCATGATGAGCCCGGCCCTGGCCCTGTTCTACGGCGGCCTGTCCCGCCGGAAGAACGTGCTGAACACCATGGCCATGACCTTGCTTGCCATGGCGGTGGTGGGCTGCAGCTGGATCTTGCTGGGAGACTCCCTGGCTTACGGCGGAGCTGACGCCTATGACGAAAACGGCAATCTGGTCAACCTGCTGGGCCTGTTCGTGGGTGGCGGCGACCGATTGCTTTCGAGCTGGTCGGTGGACGAGGTCGTGGCGGCCAACCAGGCCCTGGGCGACGGCGCCACCTTGGCGGGCTCTGCTTGGGGCCAGTACCCGGGAGCCCTTTCCGTGGCGTTCCAGGCGACCTTCGCCATGGTGACCACGGCCATCATCTCCGGCTCCCTGGCAGGACGCGTCAAATTCGGCGCCTGGGCTTTCCTGGTCTGCGTGTGGCCGCTGCTGATCTACGCGCCCATGGCCCACATGGTCTGGGGCGGCGGCCTGATCGGCAACCCCAACGCCATCGGCGCCATCGACTTTGCCGGTGGCACCGCGGTCCACATCTGCTCCGGCCTGTCCGGCCTGGTGCTGTGCGTGATCTTGGGAGCGCGCCATGGCTTCAGGCAGATGAGCTACCGACCCCACAACGTTCCCTTCGTCATGCTGGGCGGCGGCCTGCTGTTCGTGGGGTGGTTCGGGTTCAATGGCGGCTCCGCGCTGGTGGCCGACGGCAACGCAGCCCTGGCCATCCTGAACACCGTCGTTGCCGCCTGCGCTGCGGCGGCATGCTGGGCTGCATGCGAGCAGAAGCGCATTGGCAAGGTCACCGTGGTGGGCCTTTCCACCGGCTTCCTGGCGGGCCTGGTGGTCATCACGCCGGCCTGCGGGTTCGTGGAGCCCTGGGCTGCGGTGGTCATGGGAATAATTGTTTCGCCCATCTGCTTTGCCTGCATTTCCACCCTCAAGCAGAAGCTGGGTTACGACGACGCCCTTGACGCCTTCGGCTGTCACGGCGTGGGCGGCATGGTGGGCGCTGTGCTGACTGGCGTGTTCTGCAGGCCGGACCTTTCCTGGACCGACTTCGGCGGCCTGCTGTACACCGGCGACCCCACGTTGCTCATAGCCCAGGTTCTGGGCGTGGTGGTGACCGTGGTCTTCGTGGGCGTGGGCACCGCCGTGCTGGGGCTCGCGGCCAAGGCCCTGTTCGGCAACTCCCTGCGAGTGAACCGCGATGCCGAGGTCATGGGCCTGGATGTTGTTGCAAATGGCGAAGCCGCCTACCCGGCCTTCAACGGCTTGGACTAGCGGCTGCTCTTGGATAGGAGAAGAACATGAAAAGCGTAGTGATTCTGGGCGGCGGCGAAGCGGGATTCACCATCGCCCGCGGGCTGGAGAAGAAGCTGAAGCCCACGGAGGCCAAGATCACCTTGGTGGACAAGCGCTCCCACAACGTGTACCAGCCGTTCCTGGCGGAGGTGGCATCGGGTGCCATCGACGCCCGCCATGTGCAGGTGCCCTTCCACCAGCACCTGAAGCGGACCGACGTGGTCTGCGCGAAGGTCACCGGCGCTTCGCCCGACGCGAAGGAGGTCTACCTGGAAAACAAGGACGGCGACGCCTGGACCCTGCCCTATGACATTCTGGTGGTGACCCTGGGCGCGGTGACCAAGACGTTCCCCACCCCGGGCATTGCGGAAAACGCCGTGGGCCTGAAGTCGGTGGAGGAGGCGGTGTGCATCCGCAACAAGATTATCGACAACTTCAACCGCGTCAGCAGCATGTACAAGGACAACCCCCGCAGGAAGAAGCTTCTGACCTTCGTGGTGGTGGGCGGCGGCTTCAGCGGCGCCGAGGGCTTTGCGGAAATGTACGATCTGGCCACGGACATGCTCAAGCACTATCCGACCATCGATGCGGATGAGCTGAGCTTCCATCTGATCGAGGCCTCCGACCACATCATGCCGGAGATCCCGCAGGCCGAGTCCGCCTGGGTGATCGAGCAGCTGGAAAAGCGCGGCGCCCACGTGCGCCTGAACACCTTCGTCACCTCGGCCGAGGACGGCGTGGTGAAGACTTCCGCGGGTGACGAGTTCCCCACGGAGCTGATCGTGTGGGCGGCGGGCTCCCTGGCAAACCCCGTGCTGAAGGAAATGGGCCTGCCCCTGGACGAGCGCGGCCGCCTGTGCTGCCGCACCGATATGCGGGTGGAGAGCCCGACCCGCATCTACGACGACGTGTTCGGCTGCGGCGACTGCACGCGCATCGAAGACGCCAGCGGCGGCGGCCTGCCTGACGGCACCTGCGCGCCTACGGCCCAGCACGCCATGCGCCAGGCCAAGGTCCTGGTGGAAAACGTGGTGAACACCATCCGCGGCGGCAAGGTGGAAACCTACTACCATGCCAATGCCGGTTGCGTGGCGGGCCTGGGCTTTGGCCTGGGCATCTTTGCCAGCGGCAAGAAGAAGCTCATCGTGAAGGGCCCGCTGGCGTGGCTGGCCCACCGCGGCTACCACGGCCTGGCGCTTCCCACCTGGGAGCGCAAGCTGCGCGTGTTCGGCGACTGGACCGGCGGCTTCGTGCTGGGCAGGGACATGACGCCGACGGTTGAGGGCATGGAGCCCCGCAGGTTCTTCCAGGAGTTCGCGGTGCGGCCCTAGCCGGTGCAAGCGGAATCGATCGTTGCCGAAGGCGGCTCGGAGCAAGGTCTCCGGGTCGCCTTCTTGCGTTGCGGACCGGCGGCATTTTCGTCCCTTGGCTTTTCAAGCTGCCCGGGGCGAAAATGCCGTCGGTCGCTGTTGACAGTGTGTATATGCGTGTATATAGTGTGCATATAGGGTATATACACTCTTGATCGGGACGCCGGTCAGTGCCGGGGAAGCGGGGCAGGCGCCGCGCTGCGGAACCGGGTTGCAGGAAACGGATCAGAAGGGCCGAAGACGTGGACATTGTCATTTCAAACTCCAGCGGAAAGCCCATCTACGAGCAGATAACCAGCCAGATCAAGGCCGCCATCATGCAGGGCGTGCTCAAGGAGGGCGATCAGCTGCCCTCCATCCGCGCCCTGGCCAACAGCCTGGGGGTGAGCGTGATCACCACCAAGCGGGCCTACTCGGACCTGGAGGACCAGGGCTTCCTGCGGACCGTCCAGGGCAAGGGCAGCTTCGTAGCCGGGGGCAATGCGGAGATGCTGCGGGAAGAGCGGCTCAAGCGCATAGAGTCCCACCTGGCCAGCGCCTTGGACGAGGCCGCTTCGGCAGGCGTTTCCCTGGACGAAATCCACGGGATCCTGGACGCGCTGGCACTGGACTAAACGCAACGTACCGATCGAGGGATCATCATGCAAGACGAACTGATTGCCATTTCCGGCCTGACGAAGCGCTACG
This sequence comes from Coriobacteriia bacterium, assembly GCA_030526515.1. Taxonomy (GTDB): domain Bacteria; phylum Actinomycetota; class Coriobacteriia; order Coriobacteriales; family Eggerthellaceae; genus SUG1186. Next base: position 62,729 of record JAUNCQ010000002.1, on the reverse strand, counting down.
ACGACTTCGAGCTGGCCGGCTTCGACCTGACCGTGGAGCCTGGCAGCATAGTGGGCTTCGTGGGTTCCAACGGTGCCGGCAAGACCACCACCATCAAGTGCCTGCTGGGCACGGTCTTCCCGGACGGCGGCTCCGTACGGCTGCTCGGCCGGGAGGTGGCCAGCTGCTCCCCGGAGCACGTGGACGCCGCCGAGCACGCCGCGCTTATGCAGGACGTGGGCTTCGTGCCCGATGCCTGCGCCTTCCCGGATGAGTGTACCGTGGAGGTGGTGGGGCGGATTGGCGCCGGGGCTTTCGCCCGCTGGAACGGGACCGTGTACGCGCAGCTGTGCCGGGACTTCGGCCTGGACGCGCGCAAGAAGGTCAAGGATCTTTCTCGCGGCATGGGCATGAAGCTGTCCCTGGCCTTTGCCCTGGCCCACGAGCCGCGCCTGTTGGTGCTGGACGAAGCCACCGCAGGCCTGGACCCCCTGGCCCGCGACCAGGTGCTGGAGGTGATCCGCGGGTTCGTGGCCGATGAGCAGCGGGGCGTGCTGATCAGCAGCCACATCACCAGCGATTTGGAGAAGGCGGCGGATCGGATCGTGTGCATCGATGCCGGCCGACTGATCTTCGACCTGCCGGTGGATGAGATCACCGACCTGGCCGGCGTGGCCCATTGCGGTGCCGCCGCGCTGGACGCGCTGGTTGCCAGCCGTGCCTACGCTCCCGGCGTGCTGCGGGCCAAGCGCGGCGCCTATGCCACCGACGTGCTGGTGCCGAACCGCTTCGAGTTCGCCGAGGCATTCCCGGAGGTTCCCGTGGACCGGGCCTCCATTGACGACTACCTGACCCTGACCCTGAGGGGGGAGCAGCTGTGAAGACCGCCGTTATGACTGACCTGAGGATCCTGGGCCCGCAGCTGAGGCAGCAGCTGGTGACCGCCGTGATCATTTCCCTGGTCATTGCCCTGCCCCTGGGCAGCGTGTACTCCGTGGTGCCCACCTGCGTGGCGATCGTGTCCGTTTCCGCGGCGTTTTCCGCCATGGCGCTGGACGAGCAGAACCACTGGGACGCCTTCCGCGCCACCCTGCCCCTGACCCGTCGGGACATCATGGCGGGCCGCGTGCTGTTCGTGGCGGCCGTGACTGCGGGCGCCCTGGTGGTGGGCGTGATCGCCAGCGCCGTGGCCTGCGCGGCGTTCCCGCTGATCGATGCCACCTGGGGCCAGCTGATGCCGGTTAGCGCGGAAAGGTTCATCTTCGACGGGCCGTCCCTGGTGCTGTCCTGCGGCTTTGCCCTGATCCTGGTGGCGACCCTCATGCTGGTCACGCTGCCGCTTGCTGCCAAGTTCGGCATGACCAAGGCCATCCGCTTCATCCCGCTGGCTGTCTTCGCCTTCGGCTTCGTGATTGCCACGGCGCTGGGATCCATGGTTGCCCTGGGCAGCCTGTCCGCTGACTTGGATGCCTGGTTCGCTGCCAGCCCGCTGCCCATCGGCCTGTTCCTGACCGCCGTCGCGGTGGTTCTGTTCGCCGCTGCCGCCACCCTGTCCGCCAAGGTGTACCAGACCCGCCAGTTCTAGCGGGTCTTTCGCCCCGAGCTAGTCGTCGTAGAAGCCGGCGTGGTGGATCAGGTCCCGCAGCTTGCGGGCGGAGCGCTCGTTCCAGTGCTCCATGCGGGCGTCCAGCAGCTTCAGCATGTTTTCCTGGTCCTTGGGCACCATGCCCTCGAACTTCACTATGTCCGAGTCATGGGACGCCACTATGTTGGTGGGGCAGGTCAGGTTCGCAATGAAGGTGCGGATCTCCTGCGCCATTTCCAGCTCCGTGGGCGGGACCCAGCTGCCGTCTTGGATGCACGCCTTCAGCTTCCAGGTCTTGGTGGGGGTCAGGCACACCACCAAGATGCGGTTGGGCGCGGCCTGGCTGAACACCTGCGCCGACGCCAGGGCGTTTTCCTGCCCCAGTCCCGCGCCCGCCAGGCCGGTCAGGTAGAAGAAGGTGAAGTTGATGCCCGCCGCGTGCAGGCGACGGCCCTGCTCGACGATGTCGGCCCCGGTGCACTTCTTCTGCATGAAGGCCAGGGCCGGGTCGTAGCCGCTTTCCGCGCCGATGCCGATTTCGTCCACGCCGCGGCTGGCCAGCAGCGCCAGCTCGTCGTCGGACTTGTTGGCAATGTCCTCGATGCGGGCAAAGCCACCGTAGCCGTTGATCTGGGGCATGCGGGCCTCGACCTCGTCGAAGATGCGCATCAGGTGCTCCGTGGGCAGGGCAAAGGGGTTGCCACCGGCCAGGTACACGCGGTGCTTGTGCTGCATGGTGACCTTGGCCAGATCCTCGATGCTCTGGATGACCTCGTCCAGGGGAATGGGCTCGAAGGGGATGCCGTTGAAGATGTCGCAGAACAGGCAGGCGCCGTGGGTGCAGCCGACCGACACCTCCAGCATGGGGCTGGTCATGTCCTTGGGCGGCATATGCTGGTGCTGGATGCGTGCCATGGCTCCTCCTTCGTCGGGCGTCGGCTCCATTGTACGACTGCCGCTGCCGTGCGGCGCCACGGCCTGCAGGCGGAAGATCAGATTCAGGGCGAAACAGAAGGCGGGCTCAGCCAGGCTTTCGTCCTGATCGAGCCCGCCTCGGGTCGTGCGGTTGAGCGCGCGTCGTTCGCTACTTGACCTTCACCTTGATGGTTGCGGTCTTGGATGCGGCCTTGTAGTTGGTGCTGCTCTTGGCGTATGCCTTCAGCTTCACGGAGTAGGTGGCGCCGCGCTTGGCCGCCTTGCTGACCTTGATCTTGCCGGTCTTGGTCACCGTCAGGTACTTGGAGCCGCTGACCTTGCTGTAGGTCTTGGCGGTCTTGGCGCCGGTCACGCTTACGGTGCTGGTATAGCCGCCGCGCTTGGCGGTCTTCTTGGCGGTGGACATGCTCAGCTTCTGGATGCCCTTGCCCACCTTCACGGTCACGACCTTGCGGCCCTTGGCGTAGGTGCTGGTCTCGGCGGCGCTGATGGTGATCTTGGCAGTGCCCACGCCCTTCACGTACACGCGGCCGGTGGAGCTGACGGTGGCCACCTTCGTGTTGGACGAAGCATAGCTCAGCTTGCCGTTGCCGCCGGTCATGGCGCCCAGGGTGAAGGAGCGGCTACCGTAGCTGGTGCTGAAGGTGTCCTTGGCGGCGTCGACCAACTGACCGGCCTTGGTGATGGTGAACGGGACCTCCAGGGTGCCTTCCAGGTTCATGCCGTCGCCCTGGATGACGGCAATGCCGGTGCCGGGCATGACGTTGTTGCGGTAGCTCACGAAGAAGCCGGTGGTGACCACGGAGCCGTCAGCCAGGGTGATCTCCATGACCATGGGCTGGTGCTCGGAGGAGTCGTAGGCCGCTTCCGTGTACGCCAGCGTGGCGGAGGCTCCTGCAAGGGGCTTGGCCGGTTCGTCAACATAGGTGCTTTCGGTCACCGGAATCTCGAACACCAGGTCAGCGCCCAGGTACTTGCTGGGTTCGGCGCGGTCGTCGTCAGCGTAGGTGCACAGGTCGCGGCTGATGATCACGTAGGCCGTGCCGGTCTTTTCGCCCATTGGAATCAGGAAGGTGCCGCCCGAGCTGCTGATGTCGGCGGCGCCCACGTTGCCGCCGTAGGTGCTGCCGTTTTCAATCTTGCCGGAGGGCCAGATGTACGTGAGCTTGCTGCCGATCACGCCGCGATACGCTGCGGGCAGGTTCAGGTACCCCCACCGCTGGTAGTTGTTCAGCAGCTGGCTCATGCCGGCGCTGTGCTTCAGGGGAAGCCTGAGCCTGGTCCCCGCCTCCTGCGGCTCGAGCACGTTGCGGTAGGTGCTGCCGGAAAGACGGGATGCGGTTACCTGGGGCGAAAGAGCCGTCAGCTTCAGGTCCGTGCCCTGGGCGCCGTACTCGATCGCCTGGGAGCTCTGGCCCGCAACGGTGACCTGCAGCTGCTCCTCCTGCAGCAGGGTCGTGTCTGCGCAGGGGTCGTTGGACACGCCGCTGGCGGACGTGCCCTCCACGTAGCGGATGGTCACGGTGGTGGTCAGGTCCTCGGTGGTTTCCTTGGCCAGCTTGAGTCCGTGGTGGCGGGTGCCCTTCAGCAGGTCGGGGTCAGCCACCAGGTACTCGAAGTGGCGGCTCATGGTCACGCTGCTGTCTTCGTCACGCTCGACCATGTCGATCAGGTCGGAGGTGCGTAGCACGCCGCCGGAGTCGATGGTCATCTGGGACTCGGCCAGCGTGAAGTACAGGTCCTCGGCGGGATCGCCCGGCTGCTCGGTGCCGGTGCCGGTGCCGTCGCCAGCGGGCTCCGCGGCCAGGGCGCAGGGCACCCACAGGGCGCTGGCCAGGCCGGCCGATGCCAGGGTCAGGGCAATGTGCGTGGCGCGGTTTGCTACGGTTCGTTTCATGGGCTTCCTTCCTTAGTCGGAATCGGTCGGTTCGTCAGCGGCGGGCGTGCTTGTCAGCTGGTCGTAGGAGGTGGCGGCTTCGTACTCCGCCTCCAGCCGCACGGCCAGCTTCGTGACCAGGGGCAGCAGGGTCTCCAGCTCCTCCTTGGAGTAGATCTCGAACATGGATCCGGAAAAGCGCTGCTCCTCCCGCAGCGCCTGGGCGGCGGCCAGGCCCTTGGGGGTCAGGTGCACGTGGAGCACGCGCTTGTCCGTGCTGCTCTTGGACTTGGCGACCAGGCCGTCGGCTTCCATCTGCTTGAGCTGCGGTCCCAGGGACTGGGGGCGAATGCCCAGTTCGCGAGACAGGTCCGCCTGGGTCTGCCCGTCCTCCTGGGCCAAGCGGGCCAGGATCTTGCCCTTGCCCACAACGGGGTCGTACTTGACCATGGAGTCGCCGCGATGGAACCGCAGCTTGGAGCGACGCTGCAGTGCAACGTACATGCGCCGCCACGCCAGGATGTTGGATTGTATGAGCTCGGCCCGCTCGCCCTGGCTTTGCAGGTACTCGGGCGTGATCCGGTCTTTTTCGTGCACTGTGCTCGTCGTCATGCGCCCTCCTCTTCGGAAGGGGACGAAATATCCGCCAGCGCGTCCCGCAGCCCGGTTATCCACTGGTCACCCAGGGGCGTGGGCTCGTGGAACTGGTCGGCGGACTGGGCCACCGCGGAGTGGGGCAGGCAGTAGAAGGCCTGGTCGGGCCTCCAGCAGCAGCGCAGCTGGTCGTCGCAGACCACCAGGTCGAAGTCCTGCTCGCGGGCAAGATCGCGCAGGTCGAACTCGCAGGTCAGGCGACGGTCCTCCATGCGCGCCATGTTCGACGGCAGCGTGAAGAAGGTGGCCAGCGTCACCTGGTGGCCGGCGGGCTCCAGCAGCTGGCGCACCAGGGTGCCCAGCAGGGTTTCGCCCACCACCAGGACCTTGCGGGGAGCGGCGGCGGGCTCCAGGGCCCGGTCGTCCAGCAGCCCCAGCTCGTCCACGCGGCGCCAGGGAATGCCCCAGGCGCGCTTCATGGCCTTGGCCAGGGGCAGTGCGCTGACGGACGCGACTATGTTCTCACTTGCGAAGCGGGCCTGCTCCCAGTCCTCCCAGACGTCGTAGCAGCCCCACACGCTCAGGGTCGGCTGGCCCATCTTGTCCTGGATGCGCTCGATGAGCAGGTCTCGCAGGCTGAATACGTTGTGGTCCACGGCGTTCACGCCCAGGATGTTGTAGGCGCCCGGCTGGGGCTCGGCGGGCAGCGCGCGGACGCGCTTGAGCACGGTGGTCGCCGCGGCGGCCAGGCCCTGCTCGTAGGTGCCGCTGCCGGTGCACTCCACGGCCACCACGGGCTTGCCTTCCCGCTCCTGCAGTTCGTCGGCCAGGCTGGCAAGGTCAATGCCCACCATGGACGAAACCGGCCCGTGCAGCAGCACGGTGTAGTCGTGGTCGAAGTCGGCCATCAGGTCCAGGCACTCCTGGGCAAAGCTGCTGTCCTCTCCCATGACGTAGGAGATCTCTCGGTTGTCCAGGACGGAGCACACCGTCACGGGGGACTCCTGGCGCACGCCCACGCGGCCGCGATAGGTCGATATGGTGCCGTTCATGTCCACGGTTATGACCAGGGCGTTGGTGTCGGTGAAGAACGATGCCGCCGCCACCGTGTCCGGCGTGAACGGGCTCAGCTGGTAGAACAGTCCCCTCATTTCCGGACCTCCTGGGCAAGTCGGGTGGCTAGGTCGAATATGGCGCAGTAACCCCAGCGCTCGCCTTCCCGGGGAAGGGTCGACGGCTGCATGAACGGGGGTCGGGGCGCGGGCTTGCCGCCGGGGCCCTTGGCGTTCATCTGCGGCGGGCCGCCGGCGGTGGGGAAGTGCGGGTCGCCGCTGCGGAACGGACGGGGGCGGCGCTTGCCCGGGCCCGATGCGCCGGGGTTGCCGGGGCCGCCGGGACCGGGTCCCTGGGGTCCGCGGGGGCCGGGGCCGCCCGGGCCGCCAGGTCCGCCGAAGGGCCTGCGGCCCCACGGGTTCTCGGGCTCCGCATGGCGCACGTCCAGGCCCTGCCAGCGCAGGTCGGCGGCAATGCGCTCGGCGTCGGATATCTCCACGGCGCTTTCGCCCAAGGTCCAGCGCAGCTCCTCCAGGGCCTCCTCCGCCTGGGCCCGGTAGGACTCCAGGCCGGACAGGCGCCCGTAGGCGGACTGCAGGTCGTCGTAGCAGGCGTCTACCTGGTCGAGCTTGTAGCTGACGGGCATGACCAGGTGGTCGGCGCCCCATTCGCCCGCCAGCTTCTGGGCCAGCGGGGCGAAGGACTCGTCGGTTGCCAGGATCAGGCCGCAGCTGCGGGCGGCAGCCAGGGTGCTCGGGGAGGTGATGTTGCCCAGGCCCAGCACCTGGGTGAAGCCCCAGGCCTTGGCGGCCAGCACCAGCTCGTTTTCCGGGGCAAAGGCCGCGCTCCCGCCCAGCACCAGCAGCGACCGGGTGCCGGGAACCGGTGCGTCGGGGGCAAGCTCCAGCAGCTGCTGGAAGGGCTGGGCATCCTGGTTGCCGCGGTCGGGGCCGGGACGGCCAGGCCCGCGGGGGATGCTGCCAGGGCCCTGCTGAAGGATGCGGCAGCGCTGCTGGTGCAGGCACAGCAGCCCCAGCTGGTCGCGCATGTCGGCCTTCACGCGGTCGAAGTCCAGTCCCATGAAGGCGGACGGACAGGCGCTGAACACCGTGACGCTTTCCAGCGGGAAGTCCACGTGGTCCTTGATGGTGGCCATGGCCTGGACGATCTGGTCCTCTACGGTGCCCAGGGCCTGGTCGGCGTCGGAGGGGCAGAATGCCGCGGATCTTTCGTCCGCAATGGATCCGCCCCGGTTATGGTAGAAGCAGGGCACCGTTCCCACGAACAAGGTGAAGTCGGTGCGGGGTCCCTCTGCGCCGCCAGGGCCGGGGAGGAAGGACCGTCTGAACAGTTGGATGGGCATGCAGCCTCCTAGAGTCGGAAGAACCTGAGCAGGTAGGACGGGGTCCCCAGGTGGGCTCGGCAGTTGGCGTACAGGGCGTCCATGAAGGAGTTGACCTGCTGGATCTGCTCGGGGCTGGGGTCGTGGTGGCCGTAACGGGCCTGGACGAACACGTTGGTCAGGGCGCAGAAGTCGGTGCCGTCTGCGCCGCGGAACGCCTGGGTGAAGGACCGCACGGATGCGGCGTGCTCGGTGGGGGTCTTTGCCCCGCGAGCGGGGATCTTGATCTTGTTGAACAGCGCGTTCACGGCCAGGTAGCTCTGGATGGCGCACTCGGCGGCCGGGAGCTCCTTCAGTGCCCGCAGCCTGCGGGCACGGCGATGCAGCTTCAGCCGCACCAGGCCGAACAGTATCAGCGCCACCAGCAGCGGCGGGATCATCCACAGGAACGCAATGGCCACGGGGGGCAGGTCATGGGTGACCGCGTCGTAGCCGTCCTTCAGCACCGAGGGGTCGAAGGCATCGAAGGCGGACGTGCGGTCGTCTTTTTCGTCCTGTCCCTTGCCCTGGTCGTTCTGGTCGGTCTTGTCGTCGCCCTTCTTGTTGGAGAGCTGCTCTTCGTCGTTGGTCTTGTTGCTGGTCTTGTCCTTGTCTTCGGTGGAGGTGCGGTCGGCAATGCCGGTCATGTCCACCTGCGGCAGGGCCAGCAGCTCCTTGATCAGCTTGATCTCCATGGTGGGCGGGTTCAGCGGTGCCACCACGGCGGCGTACACGCCGGAGCCCACGCCCAGCAGGGCAAGGGCGCACAGCAGGCACAGGGCCAGGGCCTTGGGGGTCTGGGTGAGCTGCTGGGCCACGGTCTGGGAGCGGGACTGGGTGAACCCGCGGAACGCCAGCATGGCCGCCAGGGAGCACAGCAGCACCATGGAAAGGACCACGTGGCCCTCCTTGTAGATGAACTGCAGGTACCCGATGAGCAGGATGCTGACGAACATGAGCACCACGATGCCCGGGCGGCGGCGGGTCAGCAGGAAGGCTATGACCGACGTCACGATGGTGGCCAGCAGCGGCGGGCAGGGGTTGCCGGCGGTGTCGTCGAACATGGCGCCGTTGAAGCCGGCGGATGCCGCTACCAGCGCCACCACGGTCAGCACGGGGATGCCCACCGCGCCTATGATCATGCCGCGCTTGCTGAAGGATGCCGCGTACAGCAGGATCAGCGCCAGCGCGCTGGGGATGGAGAACAGCCAGGGGGCGGCCACGAAGGCATCGCCCGACCAGTAGGCGGTGGCCACCAGGCCGGAGGCGCTGGCTGCCACCAGCACGGTCAGCAGGCAGTCCCAGGCCTGGGACGCCATGTAGGCTACGAAGCGGCTCATATGCGCACCTCCTCAAGATCCTGGGCTGTCGAGTACAGGTAGTAGGGGACCCGGGCGGCGGACAGGCGGGAAAGCATACGCTTGACGTGCTCTTCCTCCGCGCGCTCCCAGTCGGCGGGGTGCGCCATCAGGAACTGCACGTGCTTGCCGGCCGCATGGGCGGAAATGACTTCGGAAAGCAGCTGCTCGGTGGGGTTGGACGAAAACACCGCTATGTTGCTGGAGCTGTACATGCCCATGGTCATGCGGTGCAGCAGCTGGGCGGTGCCGGCGTTTTCCTTGCTGGGACGCAGCTTGGGCACCGCGCGCATCAGGTCCTCGTAGCCCCAGGAGCCGCGGGACAGGAACTCCACGGGAACGCCGTTTTCGTCCGCCGTGGCCACCGTGCTCTCTATGCCGTTTTCCACGGCGTAGCTGGCCATGGACAGCACGCCCTCGATGACGGCGTCGTACAGGCACATCATCTGCTCGCCGTGGGGCCAGCGGCTGGTGGCGTCCAGCACCACGCAGATGTCCGGGTTGACCTGCTTTTCGTACAGGCGGGTCATCAGGTCGCCGAACCGGGCCGATGCCTTCCAGTGGATGGTCTTCATGGTGTCGCCCAGCACGTACTCGCGCATGCCCACGTAGTCGAAGCCGTCGTTGATGACGGAGCGGTTCATGCTGAGCACGTCGGTTTCGGACTGGTGCACCACGTCAAGGCCGCTCAGGTCCGCCAGACGCGGGGCAACGCTGACCACGCTGGGACGGGCGGTCTTCATCTGGGAGCTGAACAGGCCGAACAGGTCGAAGATGGTGAAGGAGCGCAGGCCCACCTGGTATTCGCCGATGTGGTCGAAGCGGGCGGCCAGCATGAGCTCCCGCTCCTCCTTGGGCAGCAGCGATATGCGCTCGAAGGTGGCGGCGTCCACGTTGCCCTCCAGATCGGACACGAACAGCTCCACCTCGATGCGGGGACACAGCAGGAAGGAGCCGTTGGTCACCTTCACGCCGATGGAGGAGGCTTCGCCGCGCAGGCAGTTGCCCTGGGTTCCGGTCTCCTGGAAGGTGACGCTGCGCTTCAGGATCTGCAGGTAGGCGAAGGAGAACAGGATGCCCGCCACTACCATGAGCAGGGGCAGGTATCCGATTATGGTGTTGTCCAGCACTGCGGGAAGGGCAGCCGTTCCCAGCAGCGCAACGGTTATGAGGACCTTCAGGATGGTGGAGGCGTGCGTCTTGAAGAACGCTCCCACGCTTCGGAAGGCGCTTAGAACTCGGGTGCGCATCGTCGCATGATCTCGTTTCTCTCGTTGACGTACTCCACGATCTTCACGCGGGTGTCATAGGCCTGGGCCATGTTCTTTTCGGTGATGACGTCCTTTGCCATGCCCACGCGGGGGAAGTCGTTCTTCTGCAGCAGGACCACCTTGGAGTTGCACATGAAGGCGTGGTCCGGGTCGTGGGTGGTCATGATCACGCCCAGGCCCTGCTGTTCGGCCAGGCGCTTGATCACGCCTAGCACCCGCAGGGCGTTGCCGTAGTCCAGGGCGGCGGTGGGCTCGTCCAGCATCAGGATCTGGGGGCCCTGCACCAGGGCGCGGGCGATCATGACCAGCTGCAGCTCGCCGCCGGAGATGTCGGAGTACGGGGTGTTGCGCAGCTCGTAGATTCCCAGGTCGTGCATGACCTTTTCCGCTGCCAGGTAGTCCTTGGGCTTGGGCTGCTTGGTGTACCCCAGGCGGCCGGCGTTGCCCAGCATGACCACGTCGCGGACCTTGTAGGGGAAGGGCGGCTCGTGGGTCTGGGCCACGTAGCCCAGCACGCGGGAAAGCTTGCGGGCGGGCCAGTCCCTCACGTTGTTGCCGTCAAGGGTGATGTCGCCGCGGTACACGGGGACCAGGCCCAGGATGGCGTTGAACAGCGACGACTTGCCGCAGCCGTTGGCGCCCAGCAGGCAGCATATTTCGCCCGTTTCCATGCTGAAGCTCACGTTGCTCTGGACGGGCAGCTCCGGATCAAAGCCGTAGGTAATGTTTCGGATTTCCAGTTTCATCTACTTCCATCCCCTCTGCTTGCTGGCGATGATCCACACGTAAATGGGCAGGGTCACGAAGCCCACCACGGAGCCCAGGGTCAGCTCCATGTGGGAGAAGGGGAACAGCACGACCAGGTCGCGGCACAGGAGCAGCAGCACGGCGCCGATGAGGATGTCGCCCCACAGCTGGTGCTTGAACTCCGTGCCGAACAGGGCGCGGGAGATGAAGGGCACGATCAGGGCGATCATGGACACGGTGCCCACGGCCACCTGGGCCACGGTGACCATGACGGTGCCGAAGCACAGGCAGGCCACCTTGAGCTTTTCGGTGTCCAGGCCGATCAGGCGGGCCTCAAGGTCGGAGTAGCTGATGGTGTTGATGGCGTAGCGGGCCAGGAACACGGGCACCAGGGTGACCACCGCTATGATTGCGAGCACCACGATGCCGGCAACGCCCATCTGGACGCCGGTGACCTCGTTGATCTGGGTGTAGACCTCGAAGAGCTGGTCGGTCATGGCGGTGTCGGTGATGGCCTGGACCACGCCGCCGCACAGCTGGCTGAAGATGGAGCCCACCAGCAGCAGCTCGAACACGGAAAACGCCTTGCCGCGGCCGCAGATGGCCTTGGTCAGGCCCAGGACCAGCAGCAGTACGATCACGGCGCCGCCGTAGGAGAACAGGTACCGCTGGCCTTCCATGACCAGGGCGTTTTCCCTGAAGATCAGGACGAAGAGCAAGATGCCCAGGCTGATGCCGTTGGACACGCCCAGCATGGTGGGGGCGGCGATGGGGTTCTTGAAGACCATCTGGTACAGGGAGCCCGCCACGGCCAGCAGCACGCCGCACAGGGCGGCCGCCAGGGACGTGCCGAAGCGCAGCTCCACCATGTAGTAGGCCGGATGCTGCTGGATCATCTGCTCCATGGTCAGGTCCATCGGCTGTCCGATGATGGAGCCGAAGAAGCTTTGCACGTGGGCGGCAAGGGCATCCAGCACCAGGGCGGGGTTGATGAAGCCCACGCCCAGGGACGGGGAGATGCACAGGGAGCCCAGGAATATGATGGCGAAGAGAACGCCGCAGCCGATGATCTTGCCGCGCAGCTCGCGGTTTTCCTCCGCCAACATGATGCTGGCCTGGTCCAGGTCAACCTCGAAGGCGTCTTCGCCCAAGGCAAGGGCCGCGTCGAACTCCTTCAGACGGCGGTCCTGCTCCTCCGCTTGGCCGGGGGCCAGGGAGGATTCCTTGCCGAACAGCGCGTCGGTGACGCTGGCGTAGGTTTTCTTAGGTGCTTCGTAGCCGAGGGAGTCGGTGACGGAGCCGTGAGTCTTAGAAGCCATCAGTGGTCGTCCTCCTTCGGCCGGAAAGTGCAATGGCAATGAAGGCAACGCCGCCGATCACGGAGGTGAGCAGGCGGTTTCCGCCCAGGGCCTCCAGGGCGAAGAACGAGGACGCGAAGCACACGCAGACCATGAACAGGGCGCCCACCAGGGCCGTTGCGGGAATGTAGTAGCGGAAGTCGGGGCCGATCACCTTGCGGGTCAGGTGGGGTACCACGAAGCCCACGAAGCCGATGCTGCCGCAGAAGGCCACTACCACGGCGGTCATGAGCGTGCAGGCGCCCACCATGAGGTTGCGGGTCGCGGTGGTGGAAAGGCCCATGGAGCGGGCTTCCTCGTCCGAGAACGTCAGGACGTTCAGGCGCATGCGCAGCATGATGATGACGCCGATGGCGAACAGGATGGGAATGCCCATGAGCACCACGTCAAGGATGGTGTAGATGCCGGAGAACGACGCGGAGCGCACGGCGGACAGGGCGTTTGCGGTGACCTCGCTGCCTTCGCCCGACGCATAGTAGGTGCGGATCAGGGTCATGACGGAGCCGGCCACCATGGTGACCACCTGGCCGGTGATGATGAGCACCGGGTTGGAGATCTTGCCCTTGCCGGCCAGCAGCGCCACGGTCACCGTGAAGGCCACGGCCACGAAGCAGCCGAGCAGCGTGCAGCCGATCTGTCCGTACATGGCCGTGAAGTACTCCATGGGCGAAAGGCCCTCCAGGTACCCCAGCAGCTGCTGGGCGTCGTAGGAGGAGCCGACGGGCAGGTCCTGGGGCATGAAGAAGATCACGTAGGCCATGGCGCCCAGGGTGCCGCCGCTGATCACGCCCAGGGTGGTGGGGGAGGCCAGGGCGTTCTTCAGGGCGCCCTGGTACACGCCGCCGGAGATGCCCAGGGCGGCGCCGGCGATGATGATGATGATGTAGCGGAACAGCTTGGAGCCCATGGGGTCCGTGGGCGCGGCGCCGCTCAGGTAGTTGAGCAGGCCCTGCGTGTTGGTGGACACGCCGCTGATTAGGCCCGATATGGTGGGGTTCGTGGAGTTGATGCCGAACAGGCCTGCGGGCAGGAGCAGCGCCGCAAGGAACATCACCACCAGGGACACGCCTACTATGATGGTGTTCCTGGCGCGCTTGTCAAAGGCGAAGCGCTGGTCCATCTGCTCCTCGTAGACGCTGACCTCGTCCTTCTTGCGGCGTCGGCGGCGCTTCTTTTCGAACTGGGGTCCCAGGTCATCCTCGGGAGGAGGGGCGAACAGGGCAGATGCCACGTCCTTTTCCTCGATGGGCTTGTCTTCCTTGGCCTGGACCACGAGCTTGGAGTTGCCCGTGTTGGCTCCGGGCACGGCGGCGTTGCCGGCACTGCGCTTGGCGCCGAACCTGCTGGTCGAGCCTGAAGACGGGTTGTTGAAGTCGTATTTCGCCATTGTTCCTACCCCTCCTTTCCGGCTAGGATCTTCTTAACTTGACTGGACGAAAGCTCCTTGTGGTAGAACAGCTGGTAGTACTCCCTGATGCGGTCTGACGTGCGGTCGGTTCCGTAGTTCAGGTCGCTGGCCCAGGTTGCCTCCAGCACGCTTTCGGGGGATCCGTCGATCCAGCTGGAGTACAGGCCGCAGGGGTTCGTCTTGACCTTGAAGGACCCGGTGATCGTCGACGAGCAGTAGCTGCCGGTTCCGCTCAGGAAGCCTATGCCGCTGCCGTTGGTGCCGCGGGTGGGCGAATAGGCGTGGTACAGGCCGTTTCCGGACTTGGCGCTGGCCTGCACGGACTTCTGCATCTTCGCGGTGATCTTCTGGGTGCGGGTGATCACGTAGGGGAAGTTGCTTGCGCCCAGGCCCGTGCCGTCGGAGGTGCGGGTGATCAGGTCGTCCACGCCCGAGCTCTTCAGCGGGCTGGTGGATATGCTCTGCCCCGACCAGTTCTTCTGGTAGACGGTGGGCACGCGGCCCAGGTTGAACTGCCAGACGTAGTACTTGGCGGTGACGTCGTAGAAGGACTTCTTGAAGGTCGCGGAGGCGTTCTGGGTTCCGCCCGCGCTCAGGTAGAAGCTCATGGGGGACCACTTGTAGCCCGCCTGGGTGATGGCCACGCCGTTCTTGTCGGTCCAGGCCAGCTTGTTGTCGGGGGTGGCGTAGTAGGTGGCGCCGTCCCAGTCGGACACGTATATGGTGTGGTTTCCCTCGGGGCCGTCGTTGCCCTTGCCGGTGTCGAAGTTGGTGGGGCCCACCAGGTCGCCGGCTCCGCTCAGGGCCTCGTTCATGACCTCGTCGTGCCAGGTCAGGTACTCGTTTGCGGCCTGGGCGGCGTCGTCTCCGCTCAGGGTCTGGCTGCCGAACATCTTGCCGATGGCGTCAGCCGCCTTGGTGATGTGGCTGGCGGAGGCCATGTCGGGCAGGTAGACCACGTCGATCTTCTTGTCCTTGAGCTTCTTTATGCCTGCGGAGCTGATCTGGTAGCGGGTTCCGCTCAGCAGCACCGCATCGGGCTGGAGCTCGGCAATGCGATCCGCGTCGACCACGCCCTTGGCGGATGCCTTGATGACGCGGGCGTTGGCAATGTCCTTGTCCTTGAAGGCGTCTTGGATGAACGTGTTGTGGAGGAACTCGACGTTGGCGCCCATCAGGGCGTGCTTGCCGGCGAAGGAGACCACCATGTTGGCGCATTCGTCGAAGGCCACCACGGTCTGGACGCCGGTGGGCAGCTCCTCGTAGGTGCCTTCATCGCCGTAGGTCTTGCCATCGCCGCCGTTGCCGCGGTAGATGGGCCGCTTGTCCTGCTCGTCCTTCTGGGTGCTGGGCTTCTGGGGCTTCTTGGAGGGCTTCTTGTTGCCGGTGCCCTTGTTCTTGCCCTTGCCCTTGTCGGCCTTTTCGCCCTGAGAAGAGGAGGCTCCCTTCTTCTTGCCGGGGTTCGTCTTGCGGGAGGTGGTGTTGCCGGTGCCCTGCTGGGCCGATTCGGACTGGGACGTAGCATGCTCCTCGTAGGTGGTCTTGGCCACCTCCTGCTTGCTCTTGTCCTTGCCCTTCACCACCTGCTCGTCGACGGTGTCTCGCTTGAGCTCCGTCTTCTTCTGCAGTTTTTCAGCCAGCTCTTCAGTCATGTCCAAGCTGTCCAGGACATTCCTGAGGAAACGGCTTTGGTTGTTCTGGTCGACCTGATCCGACTCTTGGTCGAACAGGATCTCGGTCAGCGTCTGGCTGGTCTTGCAGCCGGGCAGCAGTGCCACGCTGGATACCAGCACGCCGGTTGCCACAACGCGGAAAAGGAAGGGGGCTCGCGCCATGTCCTTCCGACTCTGCGATGCTTGCAGGTTCTCTCTTCTCTTCATCCGGTTGTCCTCAAAGGGGGCACGCGCCGCTCCTCATTCGGCGCGCGCCCTGCGTTCCAAGGGGTAGTGCGATGCTGCTTAGTTGATGGCCTTCTTCGCAGCAGCGACCAGCTTGTTGGTGGCGTCAGAGGAAGCGCCCGCAACGGTCAGCATGGTCGGCTTCTTTGCCAGGACGGACTTGGCGGCGGTCGCCACGTTCGCCTTGTAGACCGGGACCAGGGTCACGGACTTGCGACCGGCAACGCTTGCGGCCGCGATGGCGGAGGACTTGCCGCTGGGGGCGATCAGCAGGGAGTTGGTCGCCTTCATGCCGGCGCCCAGCTGCTTGGAGGCCATGGCTGCCGCCAGCTTGGAGCCGGTACCGGAGATGCGGCTCTTGCGCTTGCAGGGGATGGCGCTGTAGACGGCGCTGCTGACCACGGTGGAGCTGCCCACGACCACGGCGGAGCTGAACTTCTTAAGGGCCTTCTTATGGGCGGACGAAAGGGTCTTGCCCACGATGAAGAGGGGAGCCTTGATGGCACGTGCGTAGGCGGCGGCGCCCATGAGGCCCATCAGGTCGGAAGTGCTGCAGACCACGGCGGTCTTGCCCCAAGCGGTCTTGGTAGCTGCCACGGCAAGGGACAGGGAGCCGTTGTTGGTGCCGGTGATGCGCTTGCGGCGGGCGACCAGGCCCATTGCTTTCAGCTTGGATTCCACGGAGGAGGGCACGGCGCTCTTGTTGCCCACGATGATGTACTTCTTGGCGCCCAGCTTCTTGACCATGGACTTCACGGTGGTGTAGGACTTGCTGATGGCCTCGGCGTCGACCACCGGAGCACCGTACTGCTTGGCGTACGGGGTGGCGATGGCTGCGCCGTAGATGCTGCCGACCACCACGATGGTGCTGGCGCTGCCCCATGCGCTCAGGATCTCGTTGCACATGGTGGAGTACTCGGACTTGCCGGTGATGACCTTCGGGTCCTTCAGGACCGGCTGCGGCTGCGGCTCGGGCTGCTTCTTGTGGTTTTCGACCCATCCGGCCATCTGCTTGGTCATGGCAAGGTTCGGGTAGTCCTTGTCGACGGTTTCGCTGTTGGCCTGGTACCAGGCAATGCCGTTGTCCAGGATGTCGTCGATGGCCTTCTTGCTGTAGCCTGCGGTGCTCAGCTCGTAGCCGCGGGGCAGGGACATGTTGCCGCAGGTGATCTCCATGGCGTCGGAGGTGTAGCTGTCGGCAATGTGATAGATGTTGTTCAGCAGGTAGCGGCTCATGAAGGCCGGGTTGATGACCTCGGGGTACACGAACAGCATGTAGGAGTACCACCAGAAGTAGCCGCCGGCGTTGGAGGCGCCGTAGCCGTTTGCCTGGGGGAAGCCGGTGTAGATGTCGGGCCACTTGCTTTCGTCCGTGTAGCCAAAGCCGCGCAGGAGCTCGTACAGGTCGTCCTTGCCGGGCATGGTGGCGATGGTGGTCTGGGTGCGCACGATGATGGCGTCGCAGGCCATGAGGGCCTCGGGGCGAGCCCACAGGACGCCGTTCTTGTCGCGGACGATGGGGGCGTCGATGGTCAGGTCCTCGCTGTCCACCGGGGTGAACTTGGTCACGATGCTGTCGGAAACGTTCTCCATGGCGGAGGCGGCGTGGTAGTAGCGCACGTTGCGGGCGGTGCTGGAGCCCCACTGGGTGGACTTGTCGAAGCCCAGCTCGGAGGGCTCGAACTCGTCGATGCGGGCGCGGCCGCAGGTCTTGTCGACGCCGTTCAGGGAGTTGTTGTCGCCAGCGCCGACAACGGCCACGATGCGACGGGGAACGCGCTTCTCATCGATGGCCTGGAGGATGGCGTACTGGGTGCCCACCATGAACTTCTCCACCATGGCAGCCTGGTCGAGCGGGGAGCCGTAGCGGGCGGTCTTGGTGTTGTCTGCGTCCAGGATCTTCTGGGCGGCCTCGGCGACCTCCCACATGGAGTACATGTAGCCCAGCTTCTTGCCGTAGTAGGCGCGGAAGTCCACGAAGGAGGGGTTGTAGCTTTCGTCCCCTTCCTGATAGCGGTCGTCGTCGGGGGTGAAGCCGTTGATGGTCTTGATCAGCTCGGCGGTGGTCTTGCTGGCGCTGCTCCAGGAGTCAGCGTCGGTGATGCCGTAGATTTCCGGGCGGTGCTTCATGAACAGCGGCAGACCGTCGACGTCATCCCACGCAGCCTGCTGGGACGTGCCCTGCAGGGCGGAGCCCAGTACGGCGGTGTACTTGGGGTCCACCTTCTGGTTCAGGACGTCGCGGTACAGCAGGTTGGAGTAGAAGACGTTGGGCTGAGCGTTGGCGCTGGAGCCCCATACGCCCAGCGTGGGGCAGGTGGCCAGGTTGCCGGAGTACTCGGTGTACTCCTGGTTGTAGAAGGAGGGATTGGAAAGGCCCAGGATCTCGGTCATGACGGTGTTGGTGGAGGGCGCGTAGCACTTCAGCACCTGCTTGCCGTCGATTTCGTTCTTGCGTGCACCGGAGGGCATGGGCCACTGGATGGTGGCCGTGGTGGCTGCCTCGGCGCGAACGGGACCCAGGGAGGAAAGGGCCACAGCTGCTGCCAGGGCGGCGGCGCCCGCTACCAGGGTGCGGCGGGTGCAGTCAAGTTGAGGAATGGATGCGGTGGATTCGTGATCGCTCATATCCCAGCCTTTCGACTATTTCCAATACAGAATAGATAAACGGGATTGTAAGAGTCCTTATAATCATGTTCAAGAATAATCCAAAAAAGAAATAATTATCTTTTAGATAATAAATTCGTTTTCGCCCAGGTAGGTAATCTGGTTCAAAACAGAATATACTTAACCAGGTATAAATAATTGAGGAGGGTTATCGTGCGACAGATTGCAATCTACGGCAAGGGGGGCATTGGCAAGTCCACCGTGGTCCAGAACCTTTCAGCTGCTCTGGCGGCTGATCAAGGAGCTCGGGTCATGGTGGTTGGCTGCGACCCCAAGTCCGATTCCACCCGCCTGCTGCTGGGCGGGCTCATGCAGACCACCGTCTTGGATCAGCTGCGGGAAACCGACGCCCAGATGGTGGAGCTCGAGGACGTGGTCCAGCAGGGCTTTGCCGGCGTCCAGTGCGTGGAAAGCGGCGGCCCGGAGCCGGGCGTTGGCTGTGCGGGCAGGGGCATCATCACCGCCATCAACCTGCTCGAGGACAAGGATGTCTTCGAGGACGACCTGGACTACGTCATGTACGACGTGCTGGGCGACGTGGTGTGCGGCGGCTTTGCCATGCCCATCCGCGAAGGCAAGGCCCAGGAGATCTACCTGGTGACCAGCGGCGAGTACATGAGCCTGTATGCTGCCAACAACATCTGCAAGGGCATTGCCCGCTACGCCAAGCGCGGCGGCACCCGCGTGGGCGGCGTTATCTGCAACAGCCGCAACGTGGAGGGCGAAGAGGAGCTCGTCCGCGAGTTCGCCAAGCGCGTGGGCACCCAGGTGGTCCACGTGATTCCCCGCGATCCCATGGTCCAGAAGGCCGAGATCAACCGCAGGACGGTAATAGAGTACGCTCCTGACTCCGCCCAGGCGCAGGAGTACCGGGTTCTGGCCCGGGCTGTGGCCCAGAACCAGCAGCTGGTAATACCCGAGCCCCTTTCTGCCTCTGAGCTGGAACAGCTCATGCTGGACTACATGCCGTAGGGCGGGGTGAGCCATGGCGGCATGGGGACGAAAGGGAGCAGGCGATGACCTGTTCAGCGCCCAGGAGGTAAGCAGCTACGCTGACGGCCAGACCTTGGAGCAGGATCAGGCGGTCCAGGCCCAGAATCGCCAGCAGGCAAGGGCCAAGGCGGAGCAGGGCCAGGCGATCAAGCGGGCCCGCGCCGAGGAGCTTCTCAAGGTTGACTCCGCGGATCCGGTGAGCTCGGGGCGTGGCGGCAGGAAGCGGGCGCGGCAGACCATGGTGGACGATTCCGCCCTGAAGGCCGCCGTCGCGTCTGCCGATGGCAGCGCCGAGCGCTTTGCCATGGACAAGCGGCTGCGGTCGATTGCCCTGCTGGCCGTTGCCCTGCTGGTGGTGTACGCCTGCGCGGTGCTGTTCCCCCAGAACCTGGTGACGGTGCTGTTCAGCGGCGATGCCGCAGCTGCCCGTTTCTCCGAGCTGATGCAGGCCAACATAGGACAGCTGGGACTGGTCCTTTCCGGCAAGGCCGCCAACGGGCTTTCCCACAGCAGCCTGCTGGTCTTTGCGCTGGTGGGCATTGCCGGCGCTGGCCTGGGTGCCGTGGGCGCCGCCTACCAGGGCAGCTTCAACAACGCCCTGGCATCTCCGTCCACCTTGGGCGTGATGAGCGGCGCCTCCTGCGGCATGGTGCTGTACATGATCGTCGGGGCCGGAGGCGCTATCGAGGCCACCCGCCTGGTGGTCACCACCAAGGAGCAGGCCGCTGCCTTCGAAGGCGGTGCTGTTTCGCCCCTTGGCGTGTACCTTGGCCAGGTGGAGGGCGTGCTCTGGTCCTTCGTGGGCGCCCTGGTGGTCGTGTTCCTGACCGTGCTCATAGCCAAGCTGGCGGGCAAGGGGAAGCTGGGCAACGCCACCATAGTCATTGCCGGCCAGGTGTTCGGAGCCATTGCCAGCGCCATAGTGGTGCTGTTCAGGCTGTTCCTGCAGACCACGGCGGGCCAGGATGGCGTGAACGCCCTGGCTTCCCTGCAGACCGGTGACTTCACCCGCATCGGCTACATATATGACCTGTTCTTCATGGGCATTCCCGTGCTGGTGTGCATAGGCGTGCTGATCTTCTTTTCCGGCAAGCTCAACCTGCTGGCCTTCGGCGATGAGCAGGCCCGCATGATGGGCCCTCGTCCCAGCGTGCTGCGGGGCATCGTGATCGGCGTGAGCACCCTGGCCACGGCCGTGATCGTGTCCTTCGTGGGCGCCGTGGGCTTCGTGGGATTCATGATCCCGCACCTGGTCCGCCGTGTGGTGGGCCCGGACTTCCGCTACCTTCTGCCAGCCTCCGCCCTGGCGGGTGCGGCCTTCACCATAGCGGTCCAGTACGCCTACTCGTGCATTCCCGGAGCTGACGGCGGCGTTGGCCTGGTGACCACCTGCCTTGGCGCGGTGGTGTTCCTGTTCGCGATCGTGAACGAAAGGAGGGTGCCCCATGAAGGTTCCAGGCAGGAATTCTAAGCAGGAAGCCGCGGCCCTGGAACGGGAAGCCGCGGGGGTTTCGGTGGTTCCCCAGGGCATCCGCCACGACCAGGCCGCATTCCGCCGCAAGACCGTGGCGCTGGTCGTGGTCCTGCTGGTGGTCTATGCGCTGTCCCTGTGCATTTCCGTCACCACGTACCAGGTGTATTCGCCAGGCGAAGCAGTTGCTGCGCTGGTGACCTGGGTGCAGACCAGCTTTGCCACCATGTTCCAAGGCGCCCACTACACGACGGTTGACCTGACGGACCTGTGTCCGAACTACTTCCAGGTCCTTGACCGCGCGGGCATCAGCGTCATGGCCATCTTGTGCGGCATAGTCCTGACCACGTCGGGCATGATCTACCAGAACGTCTTCCGCAACCCCGTGGCCGCTCCCACCATGCTGGGCGTGGCCGGCGGCCTGAACATGGGCCTGCTGATCTTCGTGGGCGTGTACGGCTCCATGGCGCTGTACGCCACCACGGCCCACTACCTGTTCGCGTACCTGGGCGGATTTTTCGCCCTTATATTGGTGTTGGCGCTGAGCAGGCTGATCAACGGGAAGCGATGGTTTTCCGTGGTGGACATGCTGCTGGTGGGCAGCATCGTGTCCCAGGTGTTCGGCCAGATCGTGCTGTACGTGACCTACTACGTGTTCGATGACGAGACATTCCTGATCTACACCACCATCAACGAGGTGCTTCAGGTGAACACCGAGCCCGTTGCCTACGCGTTCCTGATCGTGGGATTCCTGGTCACCTTCATTCCCGTGTTCCTGATCCGCTTCCGCCTGAACGCCCTGAGCTTCACGGAAACCGAGGCCCGCGGCATGGGCGTTGACCTGAATCGCTTCCGCTACGTCATGCTGTTCCTGGCCACGATCATGGTGATAGTGGCCATGGCCCATGCGGGCATGGTGGGCATGGCGGCGCTGATCGTGCCGTTCCTGTCCCGCGCGTTCTTCGGGGCCGAGTCTCGCAAGCAGCTGGTGGGAAACATCCTGATCGGCGCCATATTGGTGCTGGTCTGCCGCGATATTGCCGCGCTGCTGTCCATTGTGCTGTGGAAGGCGGGCTTCCTGTTCGACTTCCCCATTGGCGTGGTGGCATCGCTGGTCTGCCTGCCGTTCTTCGTGTGGATCGTGGCGCGCCAGCAGCGCACGTGGGAGTAGGTCGGCATGGTGAAGAATCCGATCGGCAACCTGAGGAGCCGCCTGGGAAGGAAGGGCAAGGCCGCGGGCGACTGGCGCTCCGACGCGGGGTTCAAGCGGCACCGGCTGCTGAAGGCCCTGGTGTGCCTGGTGGTCTTCTGCCTGCTGCTGGCTCCCGTGTTCTTCGTGAACCACCCCATTGGCTACCTGCCGCCCCTCATGATGGTGTTCCTGCTGGCGCTTTCCTACGGGTACCTGCGCCTGACGGCCCGGTCCATCACCTTCGGCGGCATTTCCAGCAAGGGCACCTGCCCCCGCAACACCCAGGCCAAGTTCCTGGTGCGCTTTCGCAACGACTTCGTGCTGCCGGTGACCCGCGTGGACGCCACGTTCCGGGTGTCCAGCTCCTACGGCACCGATGACGTGCTGAAGCGCTTCTCTCTTTCCTTGGAGCCCCGGGCCTCCAAGGACTTCGAGTACGGCATATGCTTCGCCCACGTGGGCCGCATCCAGCTGGGAGTGCAGGAGGTGACGGTCCACGATCCGCTGGGCCTTTTCGCCCTGCGCCTGCCTGACCCGCAGCCCCAGGTGGTGGAAGTCACGCCGCGGCAGATTCCCGTGAGCGATGAGGTCATCCGCAACCTTGAGATGAGCGAGTCGGTGCTGTCCATGACGCCGTTTCAGAAGGACGGCATGGACTACATGGGCGTGCGCGAGTATGCCATGGGCGACCCCATGAAGACCATCCATTGGAAGATATCGTCGCGCACCGGCACCCTGCACACCAAGCTGTACGAGTCCTCGGGCAACCCGGGCATCGACGTGCTGTGCGACCTGCATTCCAGCTGCCAGGACCAGGCGGCGCTCATGTCGGTCTACGACTCGGTCATGGAGCTGGGCACGTCGCTGCACCAGTTCGGCCGCCACCATTCGCTCCGCACAGAGCTGCTGTTCTTCGATGCCCTGGGCGAGCTGTGTCGCATTACCGACCATGACGAGATCGACTTCCACGACCTGCTGGAGCGCATGCCCCTGCCTTCGCCCGAACGGGACGAAAACGAGCTGCCCCAGCTGCTGCGGGACGTTTCCGGTTCGACCTTCGCCGATGCCAACATGATCGTGGTGACCAGCTGCATCAGCGACCGCATGGTGGTTGCCATCCGGGAGGCGAAGGAGCGCGGTAAGACCGTTTCGCTGCTGCTGATAGTACCCAGTGAGCTGGATCCGGAGGAGCAGCGGGCCCTGCGGGCGCCGCTGGCGAGCCTGGGCACCGAGGGCGTGCGCTGCGCGCTGTTCGATCCGTCCGCCGACGTGGAGGAGGTGTGCTTTGGCTAGCTTCAAGGGCTTCCTGCTGCAGCGCCTGCCGGAGCTGCTGTTCCTGACGGTGGCGTCTAGCGCGCTGTTCTCCACCCTGACCTTTGGCTTTCACGTAGACGATGCGGTCCGGGCGAACTATGCCCTGATCGTAGGCTGGTCCTTCGTGCTCGCGCTGGCCCTGACCCTGGCGTCCTACAGCCCCCGCACCGTGGTGGCGGGCGGCGTGGGCTATGCCGTGGCGGGCATGGGCGCCGTGTTCGCGGCGTCGGCCATGAGCGGGCACAGCCCCTTTGATGAGGTGTACGGGAACCTGGGCTCGGTGCTGCTGCTGGGGTTCGTCTGTGCCACACTGACGTACCTGCTGACCAGGCGTCGCGGCACGGCGGTGCTGTACGTGGTGCTGGGCGCCTTCACGTGCGTGCTCATCCAGTTCCTGTACGGCAACGGCCTGCTGGTTCGATTCGTGATCTTCCTGGTGGCGGCGCTGGCCCTGCTGGTGCGCAGCTCCCAGCAGGCCGCGGGCAAGACGCTGGCCCAGGGCGCGGTTTCCCGTCTGAGCGCGCTGGCGGTAGGCGCCGGCCTGTGCCTGGCGGCGGCTGTGCTTTCCCTGGGCGTGTGGTTCGTGGTGGTTGCGCCCCTGAACCCGCCGGCCTTGGAGCTGAAGCTGATCACCCGCTACTATGCGCTGGAGGAAGTCCGCGTGAGCGGCTTCGAGCAGTACGAGCACAAGATCAACGAGCAGCTGAAGACCGATCGCGAAAAGGACGGCGATCGCCAGACCAACAAGGAAAACAGCAACGAAAAGGACGACGGCAACGCCAAGGACCAGGGCAGCCAGGGCTTCCAGCTCACCGGCTTCGATGATCCCGCCGGCGCCGTGCGTTACTGGGTGGAAAGCCCCTGGTGGCCGTTGGTGGTGCTGGGCGTGATCCTGCTGGTGGTGCTGGTCATTGCGGCTAAGAAGGCGCTGCGGGCCCGTCGGTTCAAGCGCATGCGGGCACTGCCCGCCGACGACCAGGTCAAGGCCTTCTACTTCTTCTTCCAGAAGCGGTTCCAGAAGCTGGGCCTGGTCAAGGAGCCGGCCTCTTCGCCCTATGCCTATGCATGTGACAACGCCACCGCCTACGCGCCCTTCGAGGCCGGCGCGGGCGGCGCCACCTACAAGGAGCTGGCCCATATGTACTGCGACGTGGTGTACGGCCAGCATCTGCCCTCCGAGTCCGAGCTGCAGGTGTGCGCCGACCTGTACGGCGTGTTCTACAAGAACGTGTGCGCGTACGTGGGCAAGCCCAAGTACGCCCTGACGCTGTTCTTCCGGCTGTAGCGTCCTGCGTTTGCGGGCGAAAGCAAGGGCCGCAGCTCGAATCTGAGCTGCGGCCCTTTTGCGTGCTGGATGGGGACCGGCCGCTGGTGCGGGCTACTTGACCTTGACGGCCTTGCCGCAGCGGGCCTTGGTGAGCAGCTTGGCGTAGGCCTTTTTCTTGGAGGCCGGGACCTTCACGGTCTTGACCTTGGAGCCGTAGAACGCCTTGGAGAAGCTGGTCACGGTCTTGGAGCTGACCGTGACCGAAGTTGCCTTGGCGCCGTAGAACGCCTTGGAGCCCACCTTGGTCACCTTGTAGGTGGTGCCGCCCAGCTTGACGGTGGCCGGAACGCTGGCCGCCTTGCCGGAGTACGTGCACTTGGCGTAGGTGACGGTCTTCTTGGAGCGGGACGTGATCACGTAGGTGCCTGCCGTGCTCTTGGAGCCGCCGGGGCAGGTGATCGTGGTCACCTTGGAGCCCGTGAATGCGGACGAAAGCCCGCTGGAGGGCGTCCGGGCTACCTTGACCGACGTGGCCTTGGAGCCGGCGAAGGCCTTGGAGCCGATCTTGGTCACCTGGTAGGTGACGTCGCCCAGCTTGACGATGGCCGGAACGCTGGCCGCCTTGCCGGTGTACTTGCAGGTCGCATAGGTGACCGTCTTGCGGGTGGCGGAGGTCACGGTGTACAGCGCCTTGCCGGAGCCGGAGCCTGCCAGGCTGGTGATGGTCGGATAGCTGCCGTAGGAGTAGTCCCACCAGCCGCCCAGGTACTGCACGGTCTCCAGGCGGGTGCAGCCGCTGAACTGGCCGCGCTTGGGGCTGCCGGCCACGGTGCCGCGGAAGGTGACCTCACGCAGCATGGTGCAGTCGCGGAATGCCAGGCCCAGCAGGTTTTCGCTGATGGTGGGCAGGCTGAGGCTCTTCAGGCTGGTGCAGAAGCCGAAGGCCTGGCTGCCGATGGTCTTGATCTTCGATCCCTTGAAGGTCACGGAGCCCAGCAGCGTGCAGGAGTAGAAGGCGTCGTTGCCCACGCTCTGCAGGCTGGCCGGCAGCGTGACGGTCCTGAGGCTGGGCATGTAGCCGAAGGCGAAGGACCCGATGCTGGTCAGGGTCGACGGCAGCACCACTTCGGTAATGCCCTGGTTGGCATTGGAGGGGACGGAGGAGCCGAAGGCCATGGCGCCTATGCCCGTCACCACCACGGGATTAGCAGAGCCTTCCAGCAGGATGCGGGAGGGGATGGTGACCGTGCCCTCGGTGTTCTCGTCCACGGCGGGCTTTTCGCCGTCGCCTACCTGGACCTCTGCGGGCGAGGTGGCCGTTTGGCCCTTGGTCACCATGTAGGTCACGCCGTCGGACGTCAGCGTGGCGCCTGGCTTCAGGTACGCAATGGTGTAGGTAGCCCGGGTGCTGCCCTCGTAGCCGCTGCCCTCCACGGCGGTGGCGGTCACCCGCAGGGTGCCGGCGTTGGTGAAGTCGCTGGCGGGCTCCCACACGGTGGTGTCCGGCTCGACGGGATCGTCGTTGTCCGGGTCGTCATCGTTGCGAGGGTCGGTGGGGTCGTTGGGGTCCCATTCCTTTTCCTTTTCGCCCGAATCCTCCTTGGAGGGCTCCTGGGGAACCATGCGTTCCCAGGCCAGCGTGTAGTCGGTGCCTTCGCTCAGGGTCTGGCCCAGGGCGGAGACGACCTTGACGTCGGGCTTGTGCGCTTCGTTGGAGAACCAGTAGGCGTCGGACGAAAGAACCGCCGAGCCGCGGGTCAGGTCGGAGGTCTTGGCCGGGTAGGCGTAGCAGGGCTCTTCGATCTTGGTGTTGGCCTGCAGGTCCGTTCGCTTCTTGCAGGTGGTCAGGGCCCAGGTGTCGTAGCCGGCGGGCAGCGCGGGAACGGCGCCCTCCAGGATGACGGCGCCTTCTTCGTCCTGGGGCGAAAGGGCGCTGCGGACCTGGTAGGCCTTGATGCCTTCGCGGATCACCGCGGTGCCCAGGGAAGCCTTGTCGCGGCCCAGGTCATCCTTGTCTGCGCAGAAGTAGACGGTGTGGTACAGGGTCGGCTCGCTGGAGTTGAACGCGTACAGGGACTTGCCGTCAACGGAGGTGCCGTCGAAGCCGGAGCTGGTCCAGAAGGACGTGGGGATGATGCGGTTGTAGCGATACACCACGGTCTTCAGCTTCTTGCAGCCGTCGAACATGCGGATGGTGTTCCAGCGGCCCTGGCCGGACTTGTTGCGGCCGAAGGTGACCTTTTCCAGGTTGATGCACTCGACGAAGGTGTAGGAGCCGAATCCCAGGCGCCAGGTGTAGGTGCCGGGGTCCTTGCAGCCGGCGTCGGGCAGCACGACCTCCTTCAGGGACGTGCAGAAGCCGAAGCAGTACTTATGGAATGCGTCCACGGCGTCGCCCTTGAAGGAAAGCTCCTTCAGGTTGCGCTGGTTGAAGAAGCAGCGGTCGCTCAGGACCTTCAGGGAAGCGGGGAGCTCGGCGGATTCCAGTCCGCCGTAGTCGGGGGAGTTCTTGATGCCGGTTTCCCAGTCCCAGTCGACCCATTCCTCGTCCAGCCACACGAAGCTTTCCGTGTCCGTCCATTCGCGGGGCCTGACCTGGCGCTTCTTCCAGCTGAGCTCGAAGGTGCTGGTGCCGATCTCCTGGACGGTGGAGCCTTCTTCGAACTGCAGGTGCTTGAAGGACAGGCAGTCGTAGAAGGCGCAGCTGGACACGACCGAAACCGTTGCCGGAATGACGAAGTCCTTCAGCGCGTAGTCCTGGTAGAAGCAGCTCTTGCCGATGTAGCTGAGCTTGGTGTTGGCCGGCAGGACGAAGTCCACCAGGCCGGACACGGATATGGGATCGGCGCTGTCGTCCAGGGTGCCGCAGTAGGCGAAGGCGTACTCCTCCAGCCGCGTGACGCTGGCGGGCAGGGTCACGGACCTCAGGGCGGTGTGGCCGGAGAACGCATAGCCGCCCACGGCGGTCACGTCGTAGGCGGTGCCCTGGTGCTCCACGGTGGCGGGGATGGTCACGTCCACGGCGTCCATGGCCACGGCGTCACCGCTGGCGCCGGCGCCCACCTTGACGGTGTCCTGGCCGGTGATGGTGAAGGCCATGCCGTCCTGGGTGAACGTCTGGCCCACGTCGGCTCGGGCCAGTCCGGGGACCAGGGCCAGCAGCGCTGCCAGGGCAAATGCCAGCAGCGCCGCCGCGCCCGCTCTTCGGAGGGCGGTCGGGTAGGTTGGGGTCATGTGCGTTCCTTTCCTCGCGGTTGGTCTGAATCATCAGGGCGAAAGGGCCGTCGCGAGCCTCCCTTTTGCCATGAGCTACTTGGCGTAGGAGCCCGACAGGATGTTGCTCAGCTCGTCGTCAGTGGGCTCGTATCCGTAGAACTGCTGGTAGAAGTCGGCTATGCGGGTCTTCACGTGGCTGGTAGACACGGCGTCCGGGTAGTATTCGGAGCTGATCCACAGGGCCTCCAGGAAGGATTCCATGCTGCCGGCCGTCCAGGAGCCCACCAGGCCCTCCGGGTTCACCACGACCTGGTAGCCGGTGTCCATCACCTGGCCGTCGTCGGTTGTGTGGGTGGTGTCCTTTCGGGTGCTGTAGGTGTACATGAGCTTGCCGTCCACCTCCACGCCGTAGCCTTGGACGCCGTTCAGGCGCAGGAAGGACGCCGGCGCGTACAGGTTGGCTCCCTGGGCTTCGGTCACGGCCTTCTTGATCTGCTTGGTGCGCACGATCATCTTGGTGAAATCGCTCTGTCCTATGGGGTGGGCGTCGTTGAGGGACGGGGAGTCCACGGCGTCGTAGCCGTTCATGAGGGAGCTGTCATGGTCGTCGAAGGCGCCGCCCTTGCCGCCCAGGGTCACGTCCGCGGGCTTGCGGGTCCAGGAGTAGCTGACCATGTTTTCGCTGAACTGCAGCACCGCACGATGGATACTGGTGTAGCGCTTCTCGCCATAGGCCGCACCGTTGTTCAGGGCGCCGCCGCAGCTCAGGTAGTAGCTGATGGGGCTCCACGTCCAGCCCACGTAGGTGGTGGCCACGCCGCGGGCGTTGGAGCACACGGACTTGCCCTCGTAGCTGGCGCTGACCACGGCGTCTTCGTCCCAGTCGTTCACGTACAGGCACCAGTTGGGGTCGGGCATGCTGCCGGAAACGGTCTTGAAGCTGGTGCCGGCGTTGTTGTAGTCGCGCTCGGCGTAGGTGGCCACCTTGCCGCCGTGGGCGTTCTTGGCGTCGGCCAGGGCGGCGTCCACGGTTTCCGCATAGGCCTTGGCGGCCTTTTCGGAGGCGCCGTCGGTGGCCTTGCTGAAGCACTTGCCCACTATGGTCATGGCCGTGCGGATGTTGGTGTCGCTGGTCAGGGCGGGCAGGACCACCACGCGGACGTGGGCGCGGCCCAGCTTCTTTTCCTGGGCGGGGGTCAGGGTGTTCAGGCCGCTTATGACGAAGACCGTGTCGGCGGCGGACTTGATGACCTTGTCCGCGTCGAAGCTCTTGGACCCGGCGCCGTAGCCGCTCCAGCAGGTGGCGGCCTTGGCCACGTCGCGGTCCTTGAACACCTTGTTGATGTGGCTGTTGGCCAGGTACTCCTTGGACGACCCCGCCAGGGCGCCCTTGCCGCCCAGGCTCATGACCATGGTGGCAGCTTCGCCCGTCGCGCAGGCCTTCATGACGTCCTTGGGCAGGTCTTCGGTGTTGCCCATGGACGAGTCGTGCACGTTGTTCTTTTCCGTGACCTTGGAGTTGCGGTTGCCCTGCTCCTCCGGGGTGGTGGGCTTGGGAGGCGTGGTCTGCTCCTGGTCTTTCTTGCCGTCGCTCTTCTTGGCGGGCTTCTTCTTAGGCGTGCCGTCCTTCTTGGGCTTGGACTTGGGCGCGGTGGACGGGGAGTCCTGCACCTTGGTCTTGCGGGTCTTCTCCGCCTTCTTTTCGGTGTTGCGCTTGTCCGAAAGAGCTGCCTGGTCCTTGATGGTCTTGTGGAGCTCCTCAGTGGTCTGGTGCGATGCCGTAGCCACGTTTTCCATGGTCTGAGCGGCGTTTTCGTCCGGAACGTAGATCTTTTCCTTTCGGGTGGGGTCCACGGTGCCGTTCTGCTGGTCGTGGACGTAGTTCACCAGCACGTCGCTTTCCAGGCAGCCGGAAAGGGCAACGGTGCAGGAGCCCAGCGCCAGGGCCAGGGCCGCAGAGGCCAGTCGTTTGCGCGTGCGGTTGCTAGTCACGAAGGAGCCTTTCGAACAGGGGGTCGTGGGCGGCCAGGGCGGGCATGGCGTCCCGATGGATAAGGCTGCTCAGGGGCGGATGGGGCAGCGGCGTGAAGCGGACCCGGTCCATGCCGGGCAGCCGCTCCAGCAGCGGGTCGCCGATGACGTGGGCGTAGCCCCGCTGCTCCACCAGCTCCACCAGGGCAAGGTCGCCCTGCAGGTAGGCGACGCCGGGCAGCGGGTCGGCGGTCCGGAAGAAGCTGGCCACGTCCACGGGGGCGGCGTGGCCGCGAGAGCGCACCCACTGCCGCAGGCTCGACGCCATGACGGCATCGCCCACTATGAGTGTGGCGGGTCCTTCTGCGGCCGGCGCGTCAGGTTCCATGCAAGGGGACGAAACAGGGCTGCCCTCTAGCGCGGCGGCCAGGGCCCGGGGCAGGGCTGGGTCGTCGGCGGTGATGGGGCAGCAGGTGGCGAAGGGGATGCCGTAGCGCTGCTGCATCCAGCGGGCGGTCTGGTAGCCGGCGCTGGTCACGGCCAGGTTGAGCTGGGCCTGGGGCGCTCGGCGGACGTCATCCAGGGTGCAGCCGTAGGACAGCATGCTGTTCACGGCAAAGCCGCAGGCCTCCACGGCGCAGCGGATGGCGTCGGCGTCCGCGGGGGACGCGAAGTCCAGGGGCGTCATGCCCAGCACGTTCACGGCAACGGGGCCGTTCACGGGCTTTCTTTCGTCCTGCTCCTGCCCGAACCGCTCGATCACGGCGCGGGTCGCCAGGTGGATGCCCTGGGCGTAGGAGGTGAAGCCGTCGGCGTCCACGCCCACCACGGGAAGGCCCAGCTGCTCTTCCAGCTCCTGGGCCGTCATGTCCACGTCCATGCCGATGATGGATGAAACCGTGCTGCCGATCACGGCCAGGAACGCGGGGCGGGATTGCTCCACGGCGTCCTTGGCTATGCGCAGCAGGCGGGAGCAGTCGCACAGGGTCACGTCCACGTCGTCCATACGGGCGGAGCGGACGTCCAGGTAGGGCTCGGGCAGGCGAGGGTCCTCCACCTCCAGGTAGTCCATGGTGCAGCCCTTGGGGTCCAGGACCAGGCAGGTGCAGGGCAGGTCGTACAGGGCCACGGCTGCGCCGGAGAAGTCGCCGGTGGCGGTGGGCATGCTCAGGGAAACGTAGGCCATGGCTAAAGCTCCCTTCGGGCGAAGGACTCGAGGTCGCGCAGCAGGTGCTCGGTGCGGGCAAGGCCGTAGTCGTCGCCGTGGGAGCGGGCGCGGAAGAACAGGCTTCCGCCCTCGATGGCGGCCAGGGGGCTGCCCATGAGCACCGTTTCCGGCGCTACTTGGATGCCGGACTGCTCGTGGGTGTCCACCATGCGCACCGTGGGGCTTTGCTCCCGCAGCTGGTCGAAGAGCTGCAGCTGGTAGGCGGTGGGCTGGATGCAGTTGACCAGCTCCACGTTGAAGCCCATCTCCTGCAGGGACAGGGCCAGGTCGACGGAGTCTATGGTGTTGGCCTCCAGGATGCCCAGGGGGCGTCCGTCGAACAGGGCGGCCACGCGGCGGCCCTGTTCCATGGCGGCGTCCACCTGGGCGGTCATGCTGCGGGGCTGCCTGCCGAAGTGCTCGTACACGCGGGTCACGGAGTCCTGGATGCGCAGGGGCGAATAGGTTTCCGGGGCGTGCAGGGTGGGAATGCCGAAGGTCCGCTCCAGGAACTCGCAGGCCGGAACGCCGCAGCGGCCTATGCGCAGGTTCAGGCAGCTGGCGGTGACCTGGCAGAACTCCTCGTAGGTGCTCATGAGCACGGGCTGGCGCAGGGTCGTGATGCCGCAATCCCGCAGGGCGGTCAGCAGCTCGTTCTGGCTGCTGGTGGAAATGGTGAAGTCCACCACGTTCACGGCGGTCGGGTCCGTGGGCAGGGGGTCCCGCAGGGCCTGGTACAGGGAAAGCTCCCGATGCTCCGGAGGACGGATGGCATCATGGGTGGTCAGGTGGTGGATGGGAAAGGTGTAGAAGCGGATGCCGGGGAATTCGTCCTCCAGCTCCTCCACCATGGTGGAATAGTCCACGCCCAGCACCTCGAAGGCGCAGGTGAAGCAGATCTGCAGGGCCTTGGGGCGGGAGCCCAGGCGGGGCAGGATGCGCTGCAGGGCCTGGGCGATCTGGAGGGTGAAGTTGCCCAGGGCAATGTCGGTGTCGTCCAGGTACAGGAACGATATGCGGCCGGGGCCGTCGAAGATCTCGTGCTCGAACCAGCGGCAGCGGCAGCACGCCGGCGGCACCACGTACAGGATGTGGGCCTCCGGCACGCAGGCGAAGAACCGGCGCAGCGGCTTGCGGTCGGGTTGGAGCAGAAGCGTTCTAAGGGGCATCTAATTATCTTTCAATAACAATATTCTAAACAACGGACTATGCTATATACTGAATACAGATTAGTCTTTGTAGGGAATAATAGCATCCAGACTGCTGCGACTCCCCTCAAAGAACAAAAGTAGGAAAGGTCATTTCGCAGATTGGAGAACCCCTTATGAGGAAGCACCCGTTGCTCAAGGGCAGTCTGAGCGTGCTGTGCGCAGGTGCCCTGGTGGCATCTACGTGCGTGCCTGCCATGGCGCTGGGCACCATGAACAGCTATGCGCCGCCCACAGAGCCCACTACGGTGGACCAGAAGCTCATCACCGTCGGAACCAAGAACACCGGCATCTCCGCTGACCTGCTGGGTCTGACGGCAGTCACCGACTACAGCGCGAACGAGGCGCTGGGCACCCTGATCACCAGCAACACCTTCGGTCTGATGGGCTCCGGTCTGAACGCGAACGCCAACCCCTATTTCGCCAACACCTTCTACAACGCCTACGCCGACACGGTCGGCCTGCAGAAGGTCAGCACCTCCCAGGCTGCTCAGCAGCCGGGCGTCAGGAAGCCGGACTCCGCCGACACCAAGCTGGTGGCTGAAAACGGCAACCTGTCCGTGATCATGTCCTATCGTCCGGACATCCTGCTGGGCTGCGACCCCAACTCCACGGCGGTCGGCAAGTCCATCAAGCTGAAGAACGGCGGCGCTGCCGTGGGCATGTCCAAGGCATCCCTGGCAACCAGCGGCTACACCGATCAGGTGAAGACCATCAACGAAATGCCCAAGACCTCCCCGTATTACAAGGCAGGGGACGAAAGCTACGATCCCTACTACGTTGAGCTTGCCACCTTCTACGGTGACGGCTTCTACAACGAAAAGGCCACTACGGGCTACTACAGCCTCTACACCACCACCGACACCGAGTATCGCCTGGCTGCTGCTGCCGCCGAGATCTTGGAGCAGGACAAGACCCGCACCACTCGTTACGGCGACCCCATGAAGATCGCTTCCAAGTACGAGTCCTACATCCGCGGTCTGCAGCTGTACATCATGGCTGAGCTGAACACCAACAAGGCTGCCAAGAAGAAGGTCGCCATTGTCCAGTCCGGCGGTGCTGACACCACGGCCAAGACCGTCAAGCTTGCCAAGAGCACCGAGTCCGGCAACGTCGAGTGCGGCGACGCCTCCCTGAACAGCGGCAACGGCAGCAACGAGATCGGCTACGTGACCGAGGCTCTGGAGAACGTGTGCGAGAACGTGGCTGGCTACCATAAGGCCGACGGTGCCGTCGACGGCTCCAGCTGGACCGCCGTGGTCGACGCCTCCAAGCTGGCTGACGCTGACGTGATCGTCCTGAAGAACGCTGCTGACGAAGCCAACGTCAAGACCCTGCTGACCGAGTCCGGCGTGCAGGAGAAGGACTTCCCGCAGATCATGAGCAAGTTCATGGGCTCCGGCGGCTGGGGTCCCGAGGCCGCCATGTCC
This sequence comes from Coriobacteriia bacterium, assembly GCA_030526515.1. Taxonomy (GTDB): domain Bacteria; phylum Actinomycetota; class Coriobacteriia; order Coriobacteriales; family Eggerthellaceae; genus SUG1186. The sequence continues at coordinate 29,349 of JAUNCQ010000002.1, read as the reverse complement.
GTCGGCAATGCCATCGGCTTCGTGTATCCCGAATACCTGAACCCGGTTCACGCACTGGCCTACTACTTCACCAACTTCTACCATGTGAGCGCTGACTCCAAGACCCTGGCAAACGCTCTGGGCATGAACATCCGCACCATCAGCCTGCCCAAGGGCGTGACCGCGGACATCACCGCCTATGACGAGGCCGCCATTGACAAGAAGATCCAGACCGGCCTGTACTACTACGGTCAGAACAGGGCTGCCATCATGGATCAGATGCCGAAGCTGACCATCACCGGCAACGTGACCATCCCGCAGACCGATCCCAACAAGAAGCCGGCCCCGGCTCTGAAGGCCCAGTCCATTACCGGCAAGTCCACCGTGGCCAAGTCCTTCGCAACCGCCAAGTCCGGTGCCTACAAGGGAAAGCTGAAGACCACCAAGTCCATTGCCAGCCTGACCAAGACCTTCGGTCTGAAGTCCAAGACTTCCAAGACCTTCGCCAAGTCCACCTCCTATGTGTGGAGCAAGACGAAGAAGAAGTACGTCGCTTCCAAGACGGCTGCCGGCAAGTTCTCCGTCACCAAGGGCGGTAAGGTCTACATCAAGAAGGGCCTGAAGAAGGGCACCTACGCCTTCAAGATCAAGGTGACCGCTGCCAAGTCCAGCACCTACAAGGCTGCAACTAAGTACATCACCCTGAAGGTGAAGGTTGCCTAGTACCTGTTTGAGCTGATCGGCCCGCATCGGGTCAGCCCAACGCGGACGAGCTCGGGGAAAGCCCGTCCAGCATAGAAGGAAGGCCGCTCCATCAGGGGCGGCCTTCCTGCGTTCAGGTGAAGATCGAGCAGGGCGAAACAGACGCCCGCCCGCCTAGCACTCGTAGGCTATGGCGCCGGATACCGAGGCGTCGCAGTCTAGGGTGAGCTGCAGGCGCTGGCGCAGAGCTTCGCCCTCCAGCATCTGCCTGAGGGAACGGATAGCATCGCGGGTGCGGTGGTCCTTGCGCACCACCAGGTCCACGCACTCGGTCTGCAGCGGCAGGAACTGGACGCCGCGGATGGGCCCTACCTCTTCGGCATAGCCCACGCAGGCGTCGGCCGCGCCCTGGGACACGCGGGAAATGGCCTCGGCGGCGGTTGCGCACTCTGCAGATCGCCGCCCGGCGTCTTCCATGGACGCCTCCAGCGCCAGCAGCTTCTGGTCCTGCAGCACCCGGGCGCCGCAGCCGCGTTCGCGGCTGGCCAGGCGCACGTCATCTCGGGCCAGGGCGCCCCAGCTGCGGATGCCGCGGGGGTTGCCCGCAGCCACGAACAGGCCCTGCTTGCGGCGGAGCAGCCGCATCACGGTCACCGAGGTCCCCGGGCACAGGCGCTGCACGTAGGGCACGTTGTAGGAGTTGCTGCGGAAGTCGTACAGGTTTACCAGCGCCATGTCCGCCATGCCGCTGTACAGGGAAACCAACCCCGCGTAGCTGCTCATGGGATGGGCCACCGTGCCGGACCCGCGCTGGCTCAGCAGGTGGGCGAAGAACCCGCCCAGCACGTCGTCTGACGCCAGGACCAGCGGATCAGCCAGCTTCGGGGCCATGGCCTGGGCGGCGTCCTGGAGGGTGCGGCGGGGCTGCTGCTCCGGGGCGGTCGCGGGCTCCGGATCCGCGGGGCGGGCCGGTGAGGCGGCGCGGGCGCTGGCCATGAAGTCGGCCAGGTCCCGGGCGGAGAAGCGCAGCTTGCGGCCGACGCGGTAGGAGGGCAGGGTGCCTTCGCCGGCCATCTTGTACACCGTGTTGCGGGACAGTCCCAAGAGCCTGGTCACATCCTCAACGGTAAGCACGTCGGATTCGAACACGCAGCTGCGCCTGCCTTTCCTGATGAACGGGGCTTTCGCCCTGAAAACGTTATTCTGCTTTTAGGATAACGGATTATTTCCAATTTTGTCTATACGCTATTGAAAACATACTGGAACGAAAAGGGACCAACTGGGACGTGAGTTGTGGAGGAGCCTCCACGGCGCCTGGGACGGGGCGGGGCCGTGTGAGTATATGGTCATCGAAAGAAACGCCGGGCCAAACGACCGACGAACACGGCCGGCGCGACCGCGGCACCCGCCGCAGGAAAGGAAGACCGATATGAAGATCTCCGCACGCAACCAGATCAAGGGCACCGTCATCTCCGTGACCGAGGGCGCAGTCAACGGCGTCGTCAAGATCGACCTGGGCGCCGGCAACGTGGCCACCGCCGACATCACCATGAACTCCATCGAGGAGCTGGGCCTGGCCGAGGGCAAGACCGCTTACGCAGTCATCAAGGCTACCGACGTGATGTTCGCCACCGGCAAGGTCGCTGGCCTGTCCGCTCGCAACCAGTTCGCCGGCACCGTTGGCAAGCTGAAGAAGGGCGCTGTGAACGGCCGCGTTTCCCTGAACTTCGGTGAGGGCCAGCACATCTGCGGCGCCATCACCAACGCCTCCATCGACGAGCTGGGCCTGGAGGTCGGCTCCGAGGCTGTGGCCATCGTGAAGGCTACCTCCATCATGGTGGGCGTGGACGAGTAATCCACAGCCTCCTCGGGGCGCCTCACCGCCCTATCTTCCTCTCACTCAATCAGAAGGCCGCCCGGCGTGGGCGGCCTTCCTTGCGTTTGGGGCTAATTTGCTTTGGGGATTGTAATGTGTCACGTGACGCATTACAATACGGGCATGATAAAGAATTTCAAGGACAGAGCAACCGAGGATGTTTTTTCGGGCGAAAGGGTTCCGGGGTTTCCCGACCAGATAGTGAGGCGCGCTCGAAGAAAGCTGTTTGCCCTGGATGCCGCCATGAGGGTGGAGGACCTTCGGTTGCCTCCGGGGAATAAGCTCCATGCCTTGACGGGAGGTAGAAAGGGGCAGTTTGCCATCTCGATCAACGACCAGTGGCGCATCTGCTTCAGGTTTGACGATGGTTGCGCCTATGACGTTGAGATCTGCGATTACCACTAGGGAGGAGGAACCGTGAACAGCGAAGGAATGATTCTGATTACGGAGCGACCGCCGCATCCGGGGGAGCTGCTGCGAGAGGATTACCTGCCGGAGTGCGGGCTGTCGGTGTCCGAGTTCGCCCGCCGCATCGGGGTTTCTCGCCAGACGGCCAACGAGCTCGTCCGCGAGCGACGGGCCGTCAGCCCCGACATGGCATGGAGGCTCGGCAAGCTGTTCGGCACCACGCCGCAGTATTGGCTGAACCTTCAGCGCAACGTGGACCTGTGGGATTCGTTTGAGGCGAGCTTCGAGCAGATCGAGCCGGTTGAAGAGCTGGAGGCCATGGCGGCCGGCTAGCTTCTTGCTAGGCTAGGTCGCGTATTGCGACGGCGGCCGCAGGGTCGGAGCAGAGGGCCTGAAGGGCCTCTGCCGTGGCTCCCTCGTAGCAGCCATCGTGGAAGCTGGGCGAAACCACGCAGGAGTACAGGGCGAAGGTGCCGCCTTCGACCAGGCGACCGGCCTGCCAGGTTCCTGCGGGAATGGTGTGCTGGTAGCGGGGCGCAGAGCCGGGGCTGGACTGGCCCAGGGTCACGCGGTCGTAGGAGCCGTCAGGGCTGATCAGATGCAGCTCCAAGGGGTCGCCTTCGAAGTGGCACCAGGTTTCGTCGCAGGTCAGGCGGTGGAACCTAGACAGGCTCAGCGGCTCGGCGCAGTACAGGCCGTACATGGTGGACACCACGGGAATGTTAGCTTCGTTGAGCTGGGCGGACTCGTAGGTGCGGACGAACAGGGTTCCCTCGCCGTCTTCCTGCATGATCATGCCCAGCTGGTCGGCCAGCTCATGGGCGCGCTGCAGCTTGGCGGGGTCCGGCCATGCGGGGGTCATGCGGCCGTCTGCCAGCCACCAGGCGGTGCCGCAGATGCTGACTTGGTCGGTGGGCACGGGGTCGGTGCCGGCGTTTTCGCCCCACTGGAAAGACAGGTAGGTGCCGTCGGGAATGACCAGGAAGCGTCGGCCTGCGCTGTCCAGATAGGCTATGCCCTCCATGCAGGGCAGGTCGTCCAGGGTTTCGTCCTTTAGGAAACCGTAGTGGGGGATTACGCTGATGTCGGTGAGTCCCAGGCCGTCCAGGAAGCGGGCGAAGTTCGGGTCGGTGGCCTCGCCAGGCTCCTCTGGCATGGCGTAGACCTGGGCGGCGCTGTTCATGGAGCCGGCGCTGATTCCCAGGATCAGCTGATGGCTGGACGCGGGGTCGGCGCAGCGTGCATGCAGCAGGTCGCGCAGGCCGATGGCCTGGAAGAATGCGTTCTGGGTGGGCACGTGGCCGCCGGTCAGGATGACCACGTCCGCAGTGCTGATGAGCTGTTCGGCCCGGTCGGCGTTGCGGTTGTCCAGCGTGGGCATGGCCTGCACGGGAAGGCCTGCCTGCTCCAGGGCGAAGGAGAAGTTCGCTGCCATGCCATCGGTCATGGGCGGGCAGTCGGGATTGGAGGCTACCAGCACGCAGCTGGCAGGGCGGGGCGTCCCGTCTGCGTTGGGCCAGCAGCGGCGCAGCGCTTGGCAGAAGCCGTTGGCCGGGTTCACGCGAGGGTTCACGCGCTCGGGTCCGTCGTAGCTGAAGGGGGTGCTGGTAAGCAGAACGTTCATGTTGGTTTTCTCCTTTTTGAGCTAAGGGACCAAGAGCGGGATTCCATGACTTGATAATACAAGACGAATAGCTCGCTGGACGAAAGGGATGCTCATGGACGCGCGGACGCAGAAGCAGGTGGAGCAGCTGGCATCGTGGGTTGCCGACTGCAGACCCGGGGCATGGTGTTCCTGGGCGGTGCAGGCGTGAGCACGGAAAGCGGCATCCCGGACTTTCGCAGCGCTGACGGGCTGTACAGCCTGGACGGACCCATTCCGCCAGAGCAGATCATCAGTCGGTCGTTCTTCGACGCGCGGCCAGCGGACTTCTACGAGTTCTACTGCCAGCACATGCTGGTGACCGACGTTCAGCCGAACACAGCGCACCTGAAGCTGGCGGAGCTGGAGCGGCGGGGTGTGCTGCGTTGCGTGATTACCCAGAACATCGATGGTCTGCACACAGCGGCCGGAAGCCGCGAGGTCTACGAGCTTCATGGCAGCGTGCTGCGGAACACCTGCATGGGCTGTGGGGCCAAGTTCGGCGCCGAGGAGCTGCGGGCTGCGTGGCTCGGGGCAGCTGATGGCGTGCCGCGGTGCAACTGCGGGGGCATCATCAAGCCCGACGTGGTCTTGTACGAGGAAGGCCTGGATGGCGAGCTGCTGCGCAAGAGCGTCGAGGCGGTGCGCCAGGCGGAGATGCTGGTGGTGGCGGGAACGTCGCTGGCGGTGTATCCGGCGGCGGGGCTGCTGGACTACTTCCAGGGGAAGCGCCTGGTCATCTGCAATCTGAGTCCCACGCCACGGGACCGCCAGGCGGACCTGTGCATCCAGGCCAAGGTGGGCCAGGTCTTCGGAATGCTGTAGGAGGTTCCCATGAGCAACAACGGCAGAAACCCCGAGTACTGCAAGGCTACGGTGACCGACGAGTTCGGCCGGGAGGTGTCGGCGACGCCCCAGACCAACGTGGTCAAGGGAGCGGCGCAGATGGCGGCAGGTGCGGCCATTGCCGCTGTGGGCGTGCCCATGCTGATCCTGCCGGGACCGGGCGCCCTGGCCATTGCGGGAGGAGCGGCGCTGGCCGCCAAGGGACACCGGGATCTGACGGGGCGCGAGGCAACGGAGCTGGAGCGCACCGTGGAGGTGGCCGTGGGAAAGCTGGGCCAGGTCGCCAAGGAGCAGGCGTCGGAGAAGGGCCAGCAGGCGGCGCGGATGGCTGCGGATGCTGCGGGAAGCGCCGTGCATAAGGTGGCCGACGTTGCCGAGGGCGCAGCGGGGCGCGTGGTCGACCCGAAGAAGGTCCATGCGATGCGCCAGGCAGCTGGCTCGGTGGCCAGTGAGGCGGCGAACGCGGCAAACGCGGTGGCCTATGCGGCGGCGCCGGTGGCCAAGCAGGCTGCGCGAGATGCCGCCGGTGCGGTGCGCGGTCTTGCGGAGCGTGCCGAGCAGGCCCGTCGCAAGCGACGTCGCTAGCGAGCGCAGATCACCGGCAGGGCGTTGGGGGTCAGGCTGACGTCGAAGATACGGCCCTGGACCTTTTCGCCATCCATCTGAGCGGGGGGTTCCTGGTCGAACTCGATGCGCAGCTCCCGGGCGGTCAGGGTCTTCATGCACTTCATGTTCGCGTGGGCGCCGAACTTGGCGCGGGCGAAGGCGACCAGCGCGTGGCTCAGGGAAAGAGGACCCTGGGCAATGCACAGGTCGAAGAGGCCGTCGTCGATGCGGGCGTCCGGGCAGATCTGGAAGCCGCCGCCGTAGGTGCGGCCCAGTTGCACTGCGAAGGTCAGGGACGTTCCCGTGTGCTCGGTTCCGTTCGCAATCAGCTTGAAGGCTCGCTCGTCGCGGTGGTGCAGGATCTGGTCGATGCCGCTTTCCGCATAGAGCAGCGTGCCGGAGTGGCCGGTGCGCTTGCGGCGCTCTACGGTGTCCAGGGCAATGGCGGCATCGACGCCGAAGGAAAGGGTTTCCACGAAGTGGCGGCCGTTGCAGCAGCCCACGTCCGCCCGGACGGTGCGGCCCTGCAGGATCTGGTCCACGGCCTGGGGCATCTTGCCGCTCATCCCCAGGGTAGCTGCGTAGTCGTTGCCGGAGCCGGAGGGGATGACCGCCAGCGCTGGCAGGGAGTCGGTTCCCTGGGCGGCGCGGCGGGCCATGAGGCCGTTGGCCACTTCGTTCACCAGGCCGTCTCCGCCCAGGGCGATCACCGTGCGCACGTGGTCGGGCAGGCTCTGGGCCAGCTCCTCGGCATGCCGGGGATGCTGGGTGAGCTGCAGGTCGACGTGGTTTTCGCCCAGCTTCTGCTGAAGCAGGGCCAAGGCGGACTGAGCCGCCTTGGCGCCGTTGCCGTTCTGTGACGCCGGGTTAGCGATGATCGTTGCCTGGGCGGGGCCGTTCATGATTAGTAGACGACCACCTTGGTGCCGCGGGGGATGTTGTTGTAGATCCAGCGGGCGTTGTCGAGCGCAAGGCGGATGCAGCCGTGGGAGGCGGCGATGCCCAGGCGGCCGTCCTGGATGCTGGTCTTGGAGCCGGGGTTGTAGAGGACGCTGTGGAACAGGTAGTTGCCGCTCCACTGGGTCCAGTACCAGCAGGTGTATCCGGCGCCGAAGGACAGGCCGCGGCTACCGACGGTGAACACGCCCTTGCGGGACGGGGTGGCGGGGGCGCCGTTGGTGCACTTCCAGAACTTGATCTGCTTCCAGTTGCCCTTGCTGCCCTGGTAGATGGCCACGCGGTGCAGGTTGCAGCTGACGGCGATGATGTACTTGGTGCGGCTGGACTGGTCGTTGATCTTCTTGTGCATGCTGGCTTCGTTGGCGCTGGTCACGACGAACTTCAGCTTCTTGGTGCCCTTGAAGTTGCCCTTGCCCTTGACCACTGCCGTGGCGATGCCGTGGTTGACGTTGTTGAGGTAGGTGACGGTGAAATCGCGGTTGCGCTTCAGGGTCACGGCCTTGCGGTTGAGGCGGCCGGTCACGGTGACCTTGGGGGTGTGCTTGGTGCCGTTGGCCACGAAGATGGTGGATGCCAACTGCGCGTTGAACTTGGTCAGCGGGCGGCGGGTGATCTTGTAGGTCTTGGTCACGGTGCCCTTGTAGTTGCCGATGCCCTTGACGTAGACCTTATGGGTGCCGGCGCTGGTGCAGTTCTTCTGGTAGGTCACGGTGTAGTCGCGGCCCTTCTTCAGGGTGCGGACGGCGCCGTTCACGGTGCGCTTGACGGTGACGGAGGGCTTGTAAGCGTGGCGGGCGTAGACCTTGCTGGTGTATGCCAGCTTGACGCCTTTTTCTGTCAGGGCCTTGCGCTTCACGGTGAAGGTCAGGGTCTTGGTGCCGGTGACGCCCTCAAGCTCGTTGCCGATGACGACGGCATGGTAGGTGCCGGCAGCCTTGGGGGTGGCGTCCCACTCCACGAAGTAGGAGGAGGAGGGCAGGGGCACGCCCAGGATGGAGTCGGTCACGATGACCGTGGGCTTCTGGGTGGTGCCGTTGTAGGTGACGGAGGTCTTGTCTAGGACGGCGTCGAGGGTGATGAGCTCGGGGGCCTCGGAGCCGGGGTTGGAGGGATCCGCGGGGTTCGTCGGATCGGTGGGGATGACGGGCTCGCCCGGCTCGGCGGGCTCTGCGAAGGCGGCGGGGGCGCCGGCCAGCATCAGGGCCGTTAGGGCGGCGGTTGCGACGGCCGCTGCAGCGGTGCGCATGGCGATGGGTGCCTTGATCATGGGATGCTCCTCGGGTCGGATTTGCCAGTGCGCCAACGGGCGGCGCGGATGGTGTGTACTCAGGATAGTTCACTTTTCCCCTGATGGGGTTGGGGATGCGGTTTGCGCTGGGACGGTTCTTGAAAACTGACCTTATTGACTTTGCAAATCTTTGCTAATGTGTGCATATCAAAATAATGCCAGATTGAACCATGCCAGATTTTGGGAGGCCCCATGCTCACCTACGACATGACCCAGCACGGCGACTACAGCCTGTACGAGTACCTTTACTTGTGCGTTCGCGCGGACATAGAGGCGGGCGTCATCGCTCCCAACCAGAAGCTTCCGTCCAAGCGTGCGCTGGCCCAGAACCTGGGGGTCAGCCTGGTGACGGTGGAGGGCGCCTACACCCAGCTGGTGGCGGAGGGGTACGTGCGCTCGGAGCCGCGGCGAGGGTTCTACGCGGCGGACCTGGTGCCCGGTGGTGCCGCTGACGGAGGCGCGGCGCGTCTGCTGCGAAGCGCTGCCGGTGGCAGGGTGCTGGGCCGCGGAACCGCCAGCCTGTTCGGCGAGTCAGAGTTGCAGACGGCCATATCCGGATCCGCCCGAAGCCGAGAGGCGGCCCCGGGGTTCACGGGGGATTCCCGCGTGGGCGGCATGCTGTCGGGCTTCGGGGGAGGCGCGGAGCCGGAGGGGGATTTCGCCCCGACGCTTATTGCCGACCTGACCGGTAGCGCCGCAGCCACCGGCGTGTTCCCGTACGCGCAGTGGGCCAAGAACATGCGCAGCGTGCTTTCCCAGGAAACCGAGGAATCTCTGGTGGGGCAGCTGGATTCCCGCGGATCGCTGCGGCTGAGGCGGGCTATTGCACGGTACCTGCAGGGGGCCCGTGGCATGGCGGTGAGTCCGAGCCAAATTGTGGTAGGCGCTGGCGCGCAGACGCTGTACGGCATGATCGTGCAGCTGCTGGGGCGGTCACTGCGTTACGCGGTTGAGGACCCGGGCTACGGGCGCCTTTCTCGCATTTATGGCGCCAACGACGTGGAGCTGGTGCATCTGCCCATGGATGGCGACGGCGTGCGGATGGATGCGCTGCGGAAGGCGGACCCGAACGTGGTGCATCTGATGCCGTCGCACCAGTTCCCCACGGGACGGGTGTATCCGGTCAGCCGCCGCTACGAGCTGCTGGCCTGGGCGGCCGAGGACCCCGTGCGGTTCATAGTGGAAGACGACTTCGACTGCGAGTTCAGGCTGGCGGGCCGGCCCATTCCGTCGCTGGCCAGCGTGGACACCATGGGCCGCGTCATCTACGCCAACACGTTCACCAAGAGCCTGGGTCCGGCGTTCCGCATTGGCTATATGGTGCTGCCGCCGGAGCTGAACCAGGCCTTTGACGAGTACCTGGGCTTCTACTCCTGCACGGTGGGCGCGTTGGATCAGCTGACGTTGGCGCACTTCATCGAGTCGGGGGAGTACGAGCGGCACGTGAGCCGGCTGCGCAGCCATTATAGGAAGGTGCAGGATGCCCTGGTGGGCGCGTTGCGAGGCGGCTCCCTGGGCCCGCGGGTCAGCTTCGAGGGGCTTGATGCCGGCCTGCACTTCGTGCTGCGGCTGCAGGATCCGCGCGGCGAGGACGAGCTGGTATCGCTGGCGCGGGAGCGCGGCGTGGCGATGCGGGGTCTGGGCGACTTCTTCTTCGGGAGCGCGGCCGCGGGCGGCGATGGCCGTGCGTTCTTGGTGAGCTTCAGCGGCCTGCATGCGGATGCGGTTGAGCCGGCGGTCCGTGCGTTGGAGGAGGCTTGGGGCTAGGAGAGCGGTTGCGGCTGGCGTGAGGCGTTGCTGGGCTTTCTGCTGGGTGCATTGCTGGCAGATCGTCGAGTTTTGGCGGATTGGCGTGTGCTTCCCGTGGATAGGTCGAGGTGGGCTCTTTCCGGAGGGCTTGTCGAAGTATCCTTCGGGCCTAGCCTGTTACCTATTTCTGGTTGTTGCTGGGCGTTGGGTAGCTTGTCCGGGCGGCTTGCGAGGAACGGCGTGCCTACGATGAGGCACTTGCTTGTTTTGGGTAAGTCGTTTCGCGGGCGCGGCGCCTGCTGCTTACCTTTTTTGGTGCTCTTCGTGCGTCTTGGGTAAGCGCTTTGGTCCTGATAGCTGTCTGGTTTTACCTACGTGAGCCGTCTTTGTTTGTCGTAGGTAAGAGCCGGTTTACCTATGAGCCCAGATGTTTCTGAGATAGGTAAAGCAGGCTGATGATTCGTGGCTTTCCGCTTACCCACGTTGGCCTAACGGGCCAACGTGGGTAAAGATAAGCGACTGGGGCTTCCTGATTGCTTACCTAAGTTTGCGAGGCGATTTGATTATGGGTAAAGGCGCGTCGTTCTAGAAGGAAGGGCGCTTACCTAGATCGGTCGAGTTGATTCAAGCAGGTAAGCAATCCGGAAGCGAGGTGCTTTGAATGCTGCAGGAGGAGCTGGACAAGGAGGTCCGCAGGCTTGAGGAGGTGGTGGACCAGGCGCGGAAGCGCTTGGCTGACGCCCCGGAGGGATCTCTGCGGGTGAATTGCTCTGGAAAGCTCGTACGCTACCAGCAATACCTCGGTCGCGTTAATGGCAAGATCCGCGAGCGCTACCTGCGCAAGGATCAGCGTTCGTTGGCTTTGCAGCTGGCCCAGAAAGACTACGATCTTCGCGTGTTGAAGCAGGCGGAGAGGGACCTGGCGAGCATCCGCCGCCTGTCATCACGAGGATCCGTTGGAGCCCAGGCCATCAAGCGCATCTACGCCCAGATGGGCCCGGAGCGCAAGTCCATGGTGGTCCCCTTCGAGCTCCCTGATGATGATTACGCTCTCCTTTGGGAGCGGGAAAACCAACGCGAGCCGCTGATCTCCATAACGACCCGGGCCTATCAGACCGAAAAGGGGGACCTGGTTCGCTCAAAGTCCGAGGTGATCATCGCCGACAAGCTGCACCGCGCAGGTGTCAGATATTTGTACGAGCGTCCCTGCTATATCGAGGGCTTGGACACCGTCCATCCCGACTTCACCGTCCTCAACAAGCGTACGCGTCAGCAATTCATATGGGAGCATTTTGGCTTGATGGACGATCCAGACTATCGAGAGCGGGCGCTTCGCAAAGTCTCGGCATATGCCCGATCGGGGTTGGTGCTGGGCAAGGGGCTGATCGCCACCTTTGAAACTGCGGCCACCCCGCTAGATGTCCAGCTGGTCGATACCTACATCCGGTCCTTCTGTCAGTAACGGCATGCAAACAGCTGGGCGAAGGGGAGGGCTGCGCGGCCGGCCGTGGGTATAGAATCGTCTCATCACATCATTAGGACGAAAGGAACTCTCATGCCCTTCTGCCCCAACTGCGGCACCTCCCTGCCGGACAACGCTAAGTTCTGCACCAGCTGCGGCACCCCTGCGAATGTGGCCGTCGGCCAGCCCGCTTCCGCTCCGACGGTTCAGCCGGCTCAGCCTGTCCAGCCCGCACAGCCCATCCAGCCGGTGCAGCCCACGTACACCCAGGCGACCTATGATCAGCCGACGACCCAGCCTGCCGTCAAGGACAGCGGCTCCATCGGCTGGGGCATCCTGGGCTTCTTCATCCCCATCGTCGGCATCATCCTGTGCCTTGTTTGGCTGAAGTCCAAGCCCAAGTGCTCCAAGGTCGCCGGCATCGGTGCCCTGATTGGCATGGTGTGCAACGCATGCCTGCTGTTCATGGGCGGAGGAATGTAGGGGCGCCTCCGTCTCTTTCAAAATCCACAACTTGTTCGCTATGCAAGTGCGAACAAGCGTTCTAGAATCGAAGGCAATTCGGAGCCAGATATAACAACAGGCCGAGGTCGGCCTTAGCTTGTTGCGCCCCGAAGCCGGTTGGTCGAACGCGTGGGGAGGTGATGCGGATGGTCGTGTACGGAGCGGCGCGCAGGTACGTGCGCCACTACGTGGAGGTCCTGGCGCTGTGCCGGACGGATGGCCACATCATGCCCGTCACCATCATCTGGGACGACGGCCGCCGCTTCGACGTGGACGTGGTGGAGGACGCTCGGCGCGCTCGCTGCGACCATACCCATGGGTTCGCCATTCGCTACGCGGTGCTCATAAAGGGCCGCCGCCGCTACTTGTTCCATGACGAGCAGGGATGGTTCGTGGAGCTTCTGGATACGCCGCTGAAGGAGTGCGCCTGGGATCCGCGGATGGACGATTTGCCAAGATGAGGCCTTATTAATGTCGCTCGTAGGGTCATTTGAGCGCGTTTGTCAAAAACACGTCAAATAACAGTCGGCTGGTCAGCGGATTCGCTAAACTAACACGGATACCGTAAAAGACTAGTAAGCGAAAGAAGGCTATAGATGACTCCTGAACAGATCATAGCTACAGTCATCTTCCTGGTGGCCATGACGCTCATCGTGAGCGAAAAGGTCCATCGTTCGGTTGTGGCTATCATCGGCGCCGTGGTGCTCATGTTCACGATCATGCCCTTCGAGACTGCTATCCACCACATCGACTACAACACGCTGGGCGTGCTGTGCGGCATGATGCTGTTCGTCGCGGTGGTCAAGCAGTCGGGCGTGTTCGAGTTCCTGGCAGTGCTTTGCGCTAAGAAGGCCTTGGGTAATCCATGGATCATCATGGTGCTGTTCGTCCTGCTGACCGCGGTTCTGTCCGCGCTGCTGGACAACGTCACCACGGTTCTGCTCATGGGCCCCATGACCCTGAAGGTCTGCGACCTGCTGGACATCAACCCGATCCCGTTCTTCATGGCGGAGATCATGGCGTCCAACATCGGTGGCACCGCAACCCTGATCGGCGACCCGCCCAACATCATGATCGGCTCCGCCGCTGGCTTCTCCTTCGCCGACTTCGTCATGTACGACACCCCGGCCGTCATCATCATTCTGGCGGTCATCCTGGTGCTCTTCTACTTCATGTACGGCCGCAAGATGCACGTCACTGACGAAAACAAGGCCCGCCTGATGGAGCTGGAGCCCTTCGGTCAGATCAAGGACGAAAAGCTGCTGTACCTGAGCGTGGGCATGGTCATCCTGGTCGTCATCGGCTTCATGGCTCATGGCACCCTGCACGTTGAGTCCTGCGTCATCGCCCTGGCGGCTGCTGGCCTGATCCTGCTGCTCAGCCGCTACCCTGTGGAGGAAGCGCTGCTGGACGTTGAGTGGACCACCCTGTCCTTCTTCGCCGGCCTGTTCATCATCGTCGGCGGCCTGGCCGAGACCGGCGTCATCGAGATGCTGGCCCAGGCCCTGATCGACGTCACCGGCGGCAACGTGTTCATCACCATGCTGGTCCTGGTGTTCGCTTCCGCAGTCATCAGCTCCTTCCTGGACAACATCCCGTTCGTGGCAACCATGATTCCGATTCTGCTGGCCATGGAGGCCACCGGCATGGACGTCACCCCGCTGTGGTGGGCTGTTTCCCTGGGTGCTTGCCTGGGTGGCAACGGTACGCTCATCGGCGCCAGCGCCAACGTGGTGCTTTCCGACATCGCCAAGAAGAACGGCTACACCATCACCTTCGTGGACTACCTGAAGACCGGCTTCCCGATCATGATGCTGACCGTGGTCATTGCCGCCGTCTACCTGGTCTTCCGCTTCCCGCCCATGTAGGCGCAAGCGCATAGCTGCTCCTTCGGGACTTCAAGGGACCGCCTCCGGGCGGTCCCTTTGTTTTGAACGTGCTCGGACAGGCCGTTTTGGATAGGATTGGTCGAGCGACCGCTGCATAGGCTCCGCTCAGCGCGCTTGATAGAACTGTAGCTTGAGCCAGGGAAGGAGGTGATCTTGCGTGGACGCTTCTCCGGGCGGCGGTCTCGGAGGCATGCGGGAAGCTCGGTTCGGTGGTGGGTGCTTTTGCTCTTGCCTCATGGAAGGAGACTGCATTGATAGCGGCGCCACCGAGCAGGTGCTCGGGCGCATCAAGGACGAGTTCTTCAGAGACAGGGAGTGGGCAGCTTCGAAGAGTTCGAGGGCGATCTCGACGAGTGCGTGTCTCGTTGGAACGCGCGGCGGCGCCAGGTTAAGCTGAAAGGAGTGACCCCGGAGGAGTTCTTGAATCAGTCCTTAGCAGCCCAGTCGTTATTTTATCCGTCCAAGATTCGGGGCGCAGTTCAGACCCGCCGGCCCCTTGCGTTTTTGCTCCTTCTCGTTAATAGGTGAGCTCGTTGAAGACGGCCAGGGTTGATGCTCCGAGGAACTTGCGAACCGCGTCATTGTCGCAATTTGCCTTTAGACCCTCAAGGATGCCCACGGTCACGATGTTCACGGCGTAGTCGTCGCCCGAAGCGAAGAGCTTTTCAACGTAGGCGAAGGCTCTTTCGGCAAAGATGCAATCGTTGTCTGTTAAGGCTTTCTCGATGCGTGGTCTGAAGACGTCCTCGTATATCAGGAACGCTCCAGTTTCTAGGCCGTCTTGCCAAGATGTGTAGTCTTCAAACTCGTCTGCTAGCTCGGGGAACGCCTCGAGTAGAGCCAGGTTCAAATCTTTCTCGTTCATTTCGTTCCTCCTAACGCGTCTTCAAGATCGCTCCTGAGGCGTTCTAGAAGACCGCGATCAGGGTGATCTGGAAATCGCGAAAGCAATTTCTTTATCTGTCGGAGACGTTCTCGTCCCTTGCGGATATGGTCTCTTCCGCCGACCAGTTGCCCCGTGCGCAATTGTTTGCGGATGGCATCAGCTGTTCCGCCGTCACCCTCTTCGGCTCCAGGCCGATACAGTTCGCCAACAATGCGCTTAACTTGATCGGTGGTCGCTTGGCTCATTAACTCGCTACGAGTGGATTCGGGTTGCGCTGGTGCCTCTGAAGTCGTGTTGTCGGGGCTAGAGCCGCCGCTGTCAAGTTCAGGTTCGATCTTGGCAACGGCTTGCCTGTTTGCAAGCACGCCAGCAAATAGACTGCTGTCACTATGCCCGCCCATTATAGCGCTCGCTTAGTCGGAGTGTGAATCAGCTGCCCGCGTCCTTTTCCCTGGAGCACCGCAACGGGAATGCCTTTCTCCAGCGGATAGTCGGCTACGCCGTACTGCGTGCTTCCGTACCAGAGTAGATTGGTTGGCTCAAGGAAGTCGACGATATGTTTTACTGATTGCTTTAGTACCTCTCGGTCTTCCTTTCTGCGCACCATTGCTCTTGCGCCGATGGCAATGGTGGAATGCTTCGGATGGCCTGCGAGGACCGCTTCGAAATTGCCTTCTTCGCATCGAGCTTGCGGCACGGCGATAGGGAGATTCTTTTGCATCCAGTAGGTGCAGGCGTTGTTCCTGAAGTAATTAATTGGAGGTGGTGGAGGTATTCGCTGTTAATCAACGAGCTTTAGCTTGGTTGTGCTTTTGACGACGGGCTTGGACGTTTTACGTGCACCCGAGGACGAGCATTTTCTCGTTGATACTACGGTGATGAAATTGGATTAATAACAATCCATCTTGGAAGAAAGAGAAGTCGCGCAAGTTGGAGCATGCAAAGCTCCTGCAACCACATTTTGTGCCCTAGGCGCGGCTACGATGGCATCGATTCTAATGATCTCGGTCGGTTCCTGCGTATAGCGAAGGAAGGAGATCATGCTCACAACTTGCGTTCGGTTGCGTAGCTGCTGTGCTTGCTCCAAAAGAAAAGCGACCGCCCGAAGGCAGTCGCTTGAATGGCAAGGGGGCGAAAGCGCCGGCAGCGCATGGTCCGCGCCCGCGTGGCACCGCGCCAGCGCTAGGAAGCCGCGGCGTCCTGGGGCGCGGGTGCTCCAGCCGGCGGCTGAGGAGCGCCGCCGTTGCGCTGCTCGTCGCGCAGGCGACGCAGCTTGCGAATCTCGTAGACCACGAACACGGTGGTCACGCAGATGGACAGTGCATCGGAAACCGGCGCGGCGAACACCACGGAGTGCAGGTACGGTAGGCCGAACATGTCGTGCAGCAGCGGCGGCAGGATCACGTACAGCGGCGTCAGGAAGATCACCTGGCGCGTGAGCTCCAGGATGGTGGCCTTCATGGGCTGGCCGCTGGCCTGGAAGTAGTTGGAGCCCACGATCTGGTAGCCAACCGGCGGGAACAGGATGCACATGACCTGCAGCGCCCACACGCTGAACTCCTGGTACTGGCCGGTCACGCCGAACAGGCCCACCATGGGGTAGGGGATCACGTAGGCGCACAGCAGGAACACGGCGCCAATGGCCACGGCCGTCAGGCAGGTCAGCTTGAAGCAGGTCAGCACGCGCTGCCAGTTCTTGGCGCCGTAGTTGAAGCCGAAGATGGGCTGTGCGCCCATGGTCAGGCCGATCAGCGGGGTGAAGCAGAACATGCACACCTTCTGGGCCACGCCGATGCTGGACAGCGCACCGGCAATGCCAATGGGATCGGTGGGGCCGTACACGTTGATGACCTGGTTGAACACAATGCCCACCAGGGTGCCGGCCACCTGCATGGCAAAGGATGCCACGCCCAGCGCCATGATCTTGCGGCACAGCTTCAGCTGCGGCTTCAGACAGCGGACGCGCAGGCGGAACGGGGTGTCCTTGCTGAGGATGAAGTACCACAGGACCGGAACCGCGCCGAACAGCTGGCCGACCACGGTTGCCAGGGCGCTGCCGGGAACGCCCATACCCATCATGATCACGAACACGTAGTTGAACACGATGCACATGATGGTGCCGAACACGCCTGTTGCCAGGGAAAGGTTGGGCTTGCCGGCGGTACGCAGGAAGTTGTTCAGGCCCATGCCCAGGGACTGGAAGGCAAAGCCCACGCAGATGATCTGCACGAACTGGCGGGTGGGCTCGGTCAGGCTCGGGTCCTTCGTGGCGCCGATTACCGCCAGCAGCGGGTCGATGGCCACCAGCGCCACCAGCGCAACCACCAGTGACATGCCGAACAGCAGCATGGCGGTGTTGCCCAGCGTCCACTCCACCTTGTTGCGGTCGCCCTGGCCCATCTGGATGGCCGCCAGCGCGCTGCCGCCTTGGCCGGCCAGCATGCTGAAGCCCATGAGCACGGTCATGATCGGGAACGCCAGCGTGGTCACGGCAACGCCCACCACGGGCACGGCGTATCCCAGGAAGATGGTGTCCACGATGTTGTACAGCGTGTTGAACACCATCATGATGATGGCCGGAATGGAGAACTCGATCAGCAGCTTGCCGATGGGCGCATTGCCCAGGCGCTCGGGATCGGTTGCCAGCTTCTTCTTGTCTTTTTCCTTCTTCGCAAACATACATGCCTCTTTCCACACAAAAATAAAGACCCAGTGGGTCCATAAAGTTCGCATGACAGTGTAGCAGTGAACTGGCGGTATACTACGGGAACGAATCGAATGGACGGTGAAACGTGGAAGCAAACGGCAACAACAATACGCAGCATCAGAAGGATCAGGGCGAAAGCCCCGCCAGCACTCCCGCTCCGGGCACCCCTTCCTCCCCGCAGGACGGCTCCGACCGCGCCCAGCGCGCTGCGGAGCGCAAGGCCCGCTACGAGCAGCGACGCGCCGAGTACCGGCAGCGCCGCACCGACCGGGTCCACAAGCGCCAGGCAAAGCGTACGGTGAAGCACGCCCAGGACCCCCGCCCCAGCGCTGACGACCGCCCCAAGGGCGTCCGCGCCCTGAAGCCCTCCAAGCGCGAGGCCATTATCACCCTGCTGGTGGTGGTCGTGATTGCGGTGGGCCTGTCCGTTGAGGGCCTGACCCCCGTCCAGGCGGTCGGCAAGGCCAAGGACAATGTGGTGCTGGTGGTCAAGGACTTCAAGAAGAAGGTCAAGAAGGCCAAGGAAAAGCGTGAGGGCCATGATAAGGAGCTCTACGGCGACAACACCTGGCGCACCGTGGCCATGAACGCCGAGTACTACTTCGACGTGGACGCCGGCTGGACCGACACCGTCCTTGCCATGATCAAGGTGGAGTCCGACGGCGACATCTACATTGACGACCAGGGCGACATCATGCAGACCGCCGAAGGCGACGGCTCCAAGTACCTGTACAACGGCGTCCCCGAAAAGGGCGTGGAGGCCGGTACCCCGGAGGCCTCCATCTACGCCGGCGTGTTCGAGTTGCGCGAATGCATCCGCGACTTCCGCAAGTACATGGGTCGCGACCCCAACCCCAAGGACGAGGACGACGTGGGCCTGATCGCCCAGGGATACAACTACGGCCATGCGGGTTGGTTCCGCTATTGCCGCAACAACGGCGTGGACGCCTGGTCCCTGGATGCGTCCCAGGACTACCAGAACCAGATCGGCGGCGTGGGAACCGCCAACCACGGCGGCAAGGTCCAGCAGGCCTGGAACCAGATCCGTGAGGAAAAGAAGAAGGGCTAGGGCGAAAGGAAATTTCGTCCTGTGAATGACAACGGCCCCGCGAACCAGGCTCGGTTCGCGGGGCCGTCTTGCTGTGGGGCTGGGAAAGCCGGGCGGCTCGGACGGGCCAGCCAGGTCAGGTGGCCCAGGCAGATCGGGCGACCTGGGCAGGCCGGGTGCGCCGGGCGGAGCCTACAGCTTCACGCTCTTCTTGGTGGTCCAGCTGGAGTACAGCCGGGTGCCGTTGACGCTCTTGTAGGAACGGACCTGCACGTAGCAGCGCTTCGCGGCCTTGGACACCTTGACGGTCTTCTTGGCGCCCGCCTTCACGGTGGCGGTGGCGCAGTACTTCATGCCCTTGGTGGTGCTGTAGCGGACCTCGTAGCCGGTGGCATCAGAGGACTTGGTCCAGCGCACCGTGACGGAGCGGGTCTTGGCGCCCTTCTTGGCGCGGGCGGCCGTGACCTTCACCGACGTGGGGCGCCAGGGGTCGCAGGTCGGTGCCAGGCCGGTCAGGTCCAGGCAGCGCATGAAGCCCAGGCGCTGGTTGACGGTGGCGTCCTCTTCGCCCACCACGTACAGGGAGCTGCTGCCGGGCAGGCCGGTGCCGGAGATGCCGGTGGGGTTGGTGTCGCCCAGGGGGATGCCGATGTTGCGCCAGGTCCGGGACTTGGGGTTGAACAGCCAGGTGGTGTTGGATCCCTTGCCCGTGTCCACGCCCAGCAGGGCCAGGGCGCCGCTGGCTGCGGCGGTCTCGACGGCTTCGGTGCTGAAGGGGGCCTTGGTCTTGACGAAGGCCGCGCCGGCGGACTTCAGGGAGCTCATGGGGCAGGTCAGCGCGCACAGGGCTCCTTCCGGCGCGCAGGTGATGGTCAGCCGGTGGTTGATGACGTTGATGGAGCTCAGCGTGCCGCCCAGGTACTGGGCATCTTCGCCCAGGCACTTCAGGTTGGCGGCGCCGGCGAAGGTCAGCTTGCCGGTGCGGGGGTCCATCTGGCGCACGGCCAGGTAGGTGCCCTTGGCGCGGCCCTTCAGCGCGGCCAGGGACGCCTTCTTGCTGGTGACCTTTTCCACGGTGGGCAGGTAGATCTTGGAGCCGTAGGTGAACAGGTTGTCCAGCTCGCGGGTGGTGGTCAGGCACTTGACCAGCTTGCCGGTGGAGGAGTCCAGCTTGAACAGGGCGGTCTTCTGATAGTCGCGGTCCACGTCGTCGGCGGCGTCCAGGTTGACTGCGGCGTACAGGGTGCCGCCGGCGTTCAGCATGCGGGGCATGCCGCGGGACACTATCTTGAAGGAAACGCCCACGGCCTTGGACAGCGTGGTGGAGGCCAGCTTGGACCAGGTGCCCTTGGCCTTGCTGTAGCGGTAGACGCGGATGACGGTGGAGTCGTCGTCGTGCTCGCCGCCGACCATGATGGAGTAGACGCTCTTGGACGTGGACGCCAGGGTCGCGTATCCGCCGTCGTTGAAGGAGTCGGCAAGGCTAGGCAGATCCTGGTACAGGCGGCTGCGGGTGATGTTGCCCAGGTTCTTCACCGCGCGGCCCGATGCGCCGCTGGCGGAGGTGACCCGCAGCTCGTTGAAGCCGCTCTTGGCGGAGGCGGGGATGGTCGTCTTGACGGCGTAGGCGTTGCCGGATACCCGCTGCCAGGACAGGATCTGGGCGGTGGCGGAGCCCACCTTGACGGTGCCGCGGGCGGATCCGAAGAAGAAGCCGTCCAGGGTCAGCACGCCGCGGCCGGCGGACGCTGCGTTCACCACGGGAACGGGATTGGCCATGCCGGCCATGCTGGCGTTGCCGGAGGTGGTGCACAGGTCCTTCAGGTTGTCCGCGGGAGCGGCGCCGCCCTTCACGTAGGCGCACAGCTCAGCCGGCGATGCCTCCGGATGCTGGGCGGCTGCCACGGCCATCAGGCCCGTGACCATGGGCGTTGCCATGGAGGTGCCCAGCTTCAGGGAGTAGCCGCCCACGCCGCGGCCCAGGCTGACGGTGTCCACGTGCACGGGAGCCGGGGAGTAGACCAGGTAGATGACCAGGCGGAACTGGTGGGTGCCGGCGGCCATGGCGTCCTGCACGTCCTTCAGCAGCAGCTGCCGGTCGGGGGAGCCCAGGGTGATCCACTCTCCTTCGGTGCCCACGCGCTCGTAGTCGTCGCAGCAGTACCAGGTGCCCTCTTCGTCCACGAAGCCCCAGTCCACCAGGGTGCCGTTTTCCGTGGCCTTCAGGGTGAAGTCCAGGGCTTCGAGCTGGCGGGCCAGGTCGGGGTTCAGGGGATCGCTGATGATAGCCTCCTGGGGGCCGTCGGGTCGCAGCACCAGGCTGCGGTTGCCCAGCATGGCGCCGTCGGAGTACTCCAGGGGCGTGCTGTTCTGGGGGAAGGTGACGGCCCATTCGCCCTGCTCGTTTTCGCCCTCCTCCTTATTGGCGTAGTGGAAGGTCAGGCCGCCGCCCAGGGACGGGTCAGCGGAGCCGGAGCCCTCGAAGCTTTCGTAAATGAGGGCCTGCGGGGCATCGGTGCGGCCTTCGCGGGTGTTCTGAGCGGCCAGGAAGCCCACGTACTCGGCGGCTTCCTGGGCCACGGTGGAGACCACGGAAGAACCCGGGGCGAAAACATCCACGTCATGCTTGCCGTAGTTGCTGAAGGAGCTGGGGTTGCCCGTGGGGTTGCTGGAGCCCACCATCAGCACGCCGTTGATGGACGAATAGCCCGACTGGGACGTGGGGGTGCCGTCAATGCAGGAGCCGTCGTTGCCGGCGGCCATGGACAGGGCCACGCCGGAGTCGACCATCTGGTTCAGGGCCACGCGCTCGACCAAGGTTGCGTATCCGCCGCCGCCGTAGGAGGCGTTGGCGGCCACCACGTTGACGCCGGCCTGGCGGGCCTTGGCCACGAACTCGTAGCAGCGGATGAGGGAATCGGAGCGGAAGGTGCCGTCGGGGTCGGCGGCGCGCACGGCCATGAGCCGCACGTCGCCGGCGGTGCCGCCCTGGGTGGCAGCCTGGGCCACGATGCCCGCGCAGTGGGTGCCGTGGCCGTTGATGTCCATGCAGTCGGCGGGAGCCTCAGGGTCCACGCCGCTGAAGCCGTACTGCTGGGCGCCGGTCTGGGCCAGCAGCTCGGGGAAGGCCTGCAGGTCGACCATGTAGGGCTGCAGGGCCGGGTTGTTGTAGTCAACGCCGCCATCGATGATGGCCACCACCTGCTGCTCCGTGGCGGTGACGCCCGCGGGCATGTTCAGGTCGAAGCCGACCTTGCCCTGGGCATAGGCGCCGGTGTTCTTCAGGAACCAGGCGGAGCTGCGGTAGGTGGGGAAGGCGGGCGCGGTGCCGAAGTAGTCGGTGGGGACGCACTTGGCGTTGGAGTCGTAGGAGTCCTCGTTTTCGGCGTCGTCGGGGTCGCCTTCGTCCGCGGCGGCGGTCAGGTCCGTCTTGATGGCCTGGTTGCGCTCGGCGAACAGCACGCCGGGTGCCTGCTCGGCCCAGGCCAGCAGCGCCTTGGTGGAGGAGCGGTCGGAGGTCACGGCCACGATGACGTATCCGCCCTGGTCAAGGGGCCGGGCGTCTTCGTCCTGGGCCTGGGTCTGCTCCTGAGCCTGCTGGACTGCCTGGGCGGATGCATCCATGAGGACCTCCCAGGTGCAGCCGCGGGACGCGTCGGACACGGTGCCGGTGGCGGCGTCCGGGTCCTGCTCCGCCAGGGCGGCCTGCTTGGGGGCCACGCCCAGCTCAGCGGCCAGGTCGGCGGCCCGGTCCTGCTCCACGCACAAGATCACGTTGCCGCTCTTGCCGTCCGCTTGGGGACCGGCGGCATGGGCCTGCAAGGGCGGGGCGAAAGCCAGCAGCGCTGTGAGCAGCGCCAGGGCCAGTGCGACGGACAGGTGATGCGCGCGCAGGCGCGGATGATGCTGTGCCATGGGGCCTCCCAAGGTCGGCGGAGTCGCTTCATTGGGATAGAGCATACCGCAAAAAAGCCCCGCTCAACGGGGGAGCGGGGCATTCGTGGCTGAGAATAGCGCGCTGCCTGCGGACGATGGGCAGCGGGTCGCGGGCGCTGCCTCAGGGGCGCGCCCAGTCGCCTGGGCGTGGGCCTACACGGCGGAGGCGGCCAGGTCGGCTGCGATCTCCTGCAGCGTGCGCCAGCCCAGCTGCGCGCACTTGGCCCGGGCGGGCATGCGGGACACGCCCTGCAGCTCGGCGGCTTCGCCCAGCGCCTCCTTCTGCTCGGGGGTAGGCTCGGCGCCGTCGATCATGGCAATGAACGCATCGGCCAGCTCAACGGCCTCCGCCAGGGGCTTGCCCGAAATGACCGAGGCCATGATGTCCGCGGACGCCTGGCTGACCGCGCAGCCGTTGCCGGTGAACGCCGCCTCCTGGATGACGTTGCTTTCGTCCAGCACCAGGGAAAGGGTCACATCGTCGCCGCAGCTTGCGTTCACGCCCTCATGGGTGTGGGTTGCGTTCGCCAGCACGCGTCGGCAGGTCGGGTTGCAGCTGTGGTCCAGCAGCGCGCCTTGATAGATGCTGTCCAACGCCATGGTTACTTGCCACCTCCGAAGATCTTCCATACCAGGTTCAGGCCGTCGATCAGCTTGTCCACGTCGGCCCGGGTGTTGTAGAACGCCAGGGATGCGCGGCAGGTGCTGCCGGTTTCGACCTCTAGCCAGTCTAGCAAAGGCTGGGCGCAGTGGTGCCCGGCGCGGATGGCCACGTTCACGGAATCCAGGATGGACGCCACGTCGTGGGGATGCACGCCGCGGACCGTGAACGACACCACGCCGTAGCGCTGCGTCGGGTCGCTGGGTCCCAGCATCTGGACGAAAGGAAGCTTTGCCATCTGCTCCACCAGGTACGCCATGAGCGCCGCTTCCCGCTCCATGATGGCCTGGTGGCCGATCTGCTGCACGTAGCGGACTGCCGCGCCCAGGGCCACTATGCCCGCGGCGTCCTGGGTGCCGGCCTCGAACCGGGTGGGGACGGGGGCCCAGGTGGCGTCGGACTCGGTGGTGCGCAGGGTCATCTCGCCGCCGGCGAACAGGGGCGGGGTGGTCTCCAGCAGCTCCTTGGTGCCCCACAGCACGCCCACGCCCATAGGACCGAAGGCCTTGTGGCCGGAGAACGCGAAGGCGTCAGCGCCCAGCTCGGCTACGTCAATGGGCAGGTGGGGAGCGCTCTGGGCACCGTCCACGATCACATAGGCGCCGTGGGCGTGGGCCGCGTCGGCAATGGCGCGGACGGGGTTGCGCACGCCCAGCACGTTGGACACGTGGGCCACGCTGACGATCTTGGCGCGGGGGCCGATCTTGGCGGCAATTTCGTCCTGGGTGATCTGGCCTTGCTCATTGGGGCGCATGAACACCAGGTTGGCGCCGGTGGCCGCGCAGACCCGCTGCCAGGGGATCAGGTTGGAATGGTGCTCCATGATGGTGATGACCACGTCGTCGCCCGGTTCCAACACCGTCGGGGCAAAGGACAGCGCCAGCAGGTTCAGGGCCTCCGTGGTGTTGCGGGTGAACACCACCTGGTCGGGATCGGCGCCGATGAACGCCGCCACGTCCCGGCGGGCCTGGTTGGTGGCCTGGGTGGCCTCCGCGGACAGGCGGTACAGGCCGCGCAGGGGGTTGGAGTTCATGGTCTGGTAGAACTGCTGCTGGGCTTCTATGACGCAGGCGGGGCGCTGGGCGGTGACCGCGCTGTCCAGGAAGGCCAGCTCCGGATTGGCTGCCAGCAGGGGGAAGTCCTGGAGGTAGGGGTTGTGGTCTATGTTCACGGGTGCGGTCATGAAGGCCCCTTCTGGTCGGGTGTTCTGCCTGCTAGTTTACCACGGGCGTTTCGGCCCCCTTGCCGCTGGTTGGCGTACCATGGGAGGTGACGGGAGGAGGCATCATGTTCATAGTGACCGACGAAGAGTTCGACCTGATCTGCCAGCAGGCGTTCGACAGCATTCCCGAGCGCTTCACGCGCGACATAGAGAACGTGGCCTTCCTGGTGGAGGACGTGCCGCGAGCCCATCATCTGGAGCGGCTGGAGGACGGGACCTCCATTGCCAGCCCGGACAACCCCTCCGGCCACAAGCTGCTGCTGGGGCTGTACAGCGGCGTTGCCCTGACGGATCGGGACGGCGGCTACGGGCTGGGCAACACGCCCGATCGCATCACGCTGTTCAAGGAGCCCCACGAGGACGTGTGCGACTCGGCCGAGGAGCTGCAGGAGATGGTGCGCCGCACCATGGTGCATGAGATCGGCCATTACTTCGGCATGGACGAAGATCAGCTCCGGGACATGGGGTACGGCTCCGCCTAGCGGGCGGGCTGCCGAGCGCGCGGGCCCTGGCGGGCGGGATTCTTGCGGGTCGGACGGGCCGGGCGCGGCTGTTTCGCCCCCTAGCCCATGTTCAGCTGGGCGAAAGGAACCAGCGGCTTGGGTTCGCCAGGCTGGTGGGGGCCGATGTGCTTTTCCATCCAGGCCATGTGGTACCAGCGGCCGAATTTGCTGGCGCAGTCGTGGAACGTGCCCACGGGCTGGAAGCCCAGGCGCAGGTGGAAGCGGATGCTGCCGTCCGTCAGGTAGGGGTCGTCGGCCGTCGGTGGGAAGGCGATGCACGCGTTCACGTTCCGCACGCCCTGCACGGCCAGCAGGCCCTCCAGCGTTTCCTGCAGCTGCCGGCCCAGGCCGTGGCCGTGGTAGCCCTGCTCCACGTAGATGGAGGTTTCCACGGACCAGTCGTAGGCGGCGCGGGACTTGAAGGCGCTGGCGTAGGCGTACCCGCGGATGCGGCCCTGGGCGTTCTCGGCCACCAGGTAGGGGTATCGCTTCAGGGTGGCGGCCATGCGCCGGGCCATCTCCGCGGCATCGGGGGCAACGTATTCGAAGGTGATGGCGGTCTGCTCCACGTAGGGCGCGTAGATGGCGGCCACGGCGGCGGCATCGTCCTGGGGCCGGGCCACGCGGATCTTCAGCGGCGCGGCGGGCGCGGGTGCGTCGGTGGCGGCCGCTGCCGCGGGCTCGGGCGCAGTCGCGGACTCGATCGCGGGCTCGGCTAAGCTCATTTTCGTCCCCTAGCGCTCAGCCGTGCCGGCGGCAATGTAGGCTTCGAACTCGGCCTGCAGCGCGTCCCGCAGGCGCAGGTAGGTGGCGGCGTCCTTGCAGCCGGCGGGCTGGCCGTCCACGCTGTGGACGCGTTGGGCGAAAGTGCTGCTGGCGCTGATGATGATTTCGTCCGCATCCAGCATCTCCTGGCGGGTGAAGCCGGTTTCCTGGACGGGAATGCCCAGCTCGTGGCACATGGCGATCAGGTGCTTACGGGCAATGCCGGGCAGGATCAGGTTGTCGGCCGCGTGGGTGATGAGCGTGCCGTCCTTCAGGATGTGGACGTTGCTGTGGGCGGTTTCCGTGACCACGCCGTCGCGGACGAACACGGCCTCGGAGGCGCCGGCTTCGTCGGCGGCCTGCTGGGCCATGACGTTGGGGAGCAGGTTCAGGGTCTTCACGTTGCAGTGGTGGTGGCGGGTGTCCTCCACGGTGATCACGGCAACGGACTGCTCCAGGTCCGCGTAGGGGCAGGGGCTGGCGTAGATCCACAGGTTGGGCTCCACGCCGGGCAGGAAGGCGTGCTGGCGCAGGCCGGTGCCGCGGGTGATCTGCCAGTACAGGAACAGGTCGCGGTCGTCGGCGGCGTCCACCACCCGCTGCAGGTCGGCGGCCAGCTCTTCGCGGGTGAAGTTGGGCTGGAAGCGCATCAGGCGCATGCTGTTGAAGAAGCGGTCCAGGTGGTCGTCCAGGTACAGGATCACGCCGTCGCGGGTCATGGTTGCGTCGTACACGCCGTCGCCGTAGAAGCTGACGCGGTCCAGCAGCGGGATCTGCATTTCCTCCAGGGGTCCGATGGTGCCGTTGTAGTAGCCGACGTGCTTCATGGGGTGCCTTCTCTTTCGTCCTATGGATACGTGAATGAGTATGCGGACGATTATACGGCGTTCCCGCGGCCGGCGGGGAAGACGGCGGCTATTTGCGCATCTTCTTGCCCAGGTACTCCAGGGTCATGAGCGGGTGCCGCACGAGCATGCGCGGGGCGGCGTAGGCCATGATGGCCTTGATGCGCTGCTGCTGGTCGCCGCGGTTGCACTTGATGCTGCAGTCCTGGCAGTTGCCCTGGTGGCCGTTGGGGCAGCTGGCGGCGCGGTCGTGGGTGAAGGCGATGGTGGCGGCGCATTCCGGGCACATGCCGGCCTGGTCCTTCGGCTGGTCGGCGTGGTGGGCGCGGCAGTAGATGCTGCCGATTGCCTGCAGCGTGCGCAGGTCGCGGGCAATGCGCTCTTCGTCGGTGGTTCGGGCCATGGTCGCCTCCTTCGTTCGCGGTGGTGTATCGGGTTACAATAGCAGGCGCTCTGCGATTTTGCCCGCGTCATCGGCATGCGGCGCGTCGCAGGCATGACCTGCCCCTTCGAGCCAAGGAAGCCCCGTGCCCACCAAGATCAACCACGCCATCCTGCATATTTTCGACTTCGTATCCTGTGAGAACACCTTCGCCCAGGAGGAAATCGACCTGACCAGCAAGAATGCCAAGAACTTCGTGACCAAGCATGCGGTCAAGGCCCTGACCTGCCTGGACAACAAGCGCGGCACCTTTGCCCCGGAAAGCGGATTCGCCGAGGAGCTGCGGGCCTACTACGCCGGCCAGCGCGACTTCGTGGAGCTGAGCCAGCAGATCGGCGACTTCCTGGTGACGGAGCTGGGCCACATGGAGAAGACCCCGTCCACGGACCTGCTGGTGGTGGACTTCGAAGACGAGCCGGTCAAGGCCGTGAATGAAATGTCCGACGAAGAGGTGGAGGCGTCCTTCAAGGGCCGCGCCAACCGCTACTTCGCCATCCTGCTGCTGGAAAGCAAGCAGGCCTACATGCATGAGATGGGCTTTGGCGAAGTCGGCCCCATGAACACCGTGGTCCGCCAGCACGCCGTGCTGCCCAACCCCAGCCAAAAGGTGCCCTCCTACGCGGTCATCGACCTGCGTACCCTGGAGGTGCAGTTCGCCGACAAGAAGCGCGTCATTGCGGGCGAGGAGCGCTGGCTCATCCCCGACGGCCTGCTGCAGTGCTCCATGGAGGCCTCCAGCAAGGAAACGCTGACCGCCGTCACGGAGATCGTGGAGGCCGTGGCCGAAGAGTACGGCGCCAACACCGCCGTGGCCATGAGCAAGGCCAAGGCCTACGCCGCGGAAAGCGTGGAGGAGTACGACTACGAAGACCGCGTGGAGGTGGACATAGAGCAGCTGGCCGAAGAGGTGTTCGAAGACCAGCCCGAGCTGAAGAAGCGCTTTGTGGAGGCCGTCCATGAGCAGGAGCTGCCCGAGCGCGTGCCGCTGGAGCGCGAGGCCGTGAAGAAGGTCACCCGCAACCACCGCATAGTCACCGACACGGGCATCCAGATCACCTTCCCCGCGGAGTACAGCAAGAGCCCGGAGTTCATCACGTTCACCAACGAAGCCGACGGCAGCATCAGCATCTCCCTGAAGAACATCAGCCACATCGAGAATCGCTAGGCTCGCCGGCCCGTCCGGACCTGCAGCCTCCTGATCCAGGGGGCGAAAGTTCCGCTGGCAATCCTGCTTGAACGCAAGAAGGGCGCGACCTCGGTCGCGCCCTTCGTCATGCTGGGGGAGGGGAGCCGCTATTTGACCCGCACCGTGACGGTGACGGTCTTGCTGGCGGCCTTGTAGTTGGTCGTGGTGGCGGAGCTGACCTTGACCTTGATGCGGTAGGTGCCCCGCTTGGTGCCGGCGGTCACCCGGACCTTGCCGGTGGTCTTGCCCACGGTCAGCTTCTTGGTGCCGGATACCTTGGACCAGGTGAGCTTGCCCTTGGCGCCGGTCACGGACACCTTGCTGGTGTAGCGTGCGCTGCGCTTGGAGTAGGCTACCTTCTTGGAGCGCTGGGCAGCGCTCACGCCCAGGGCCTGGGACTTCTTGGAAATGGTCCACTTCACGGACTTGGGGCCCAGGGTCCCGTCGGCCCAGGCGTAGCCCTCCGCCAGCGTCAGGGTGGCGGTGTAGCTGCCCGCGCTCGTGCGGGTGCCGCCGGCTACCGTGTAGCCCTTGCCGGCAGCCACACCCGCCTGGGCCTTGCCGGTGTAGGTCAGCCCCGTGCGTGCCTTGGGCACCGCTATGAGGGTGCGGGCCAGGGCGGGGATGTCTGCCGTGGCGGTGACAGTGGATGCCCAGGGTTCGTCGAAGGTAGCGGTGGAGGTGAACTGGCCCAGGTCGTCGTAGGTGGGCTCGGTGATCACCTGGGACGTCACCGTGCCCGGGCAGGTCTGGACGTGGGCTGCGTTGTTGGCGCAGCTGCGGCTGGCGGTGCAGGCATGGTAGTCGTCCGACCAGGCGTAGGAGGCATCGCCCCATTCGTGCCCGGTGGCGGTGTTTTCCACCGTGCGGGACTCGGTGCCTGCGCAACGGGCGCAGGTGCGCACGTCATGGGCGTCTTCTGTGCAGGTGGCGTCGTTGGCGAAGACCCATTCACCCCAGTTGTGGCCGTTGGCGGGGGTGGTGCTGCTGCGGTCGAAGTACCAGGTTGCGGACTCGAGCTTGTCGTTGCCCGAAGCTATGGTACCGCCATTGGCAAGGTAGCCCTCGCGGCCGTTGCAGTTGGCAAGGTAGACCTTCGTCAGGTTGCTGCAGTTATCGAAGGCGTTTTCGCCCACGGAGGTCAGCTTGGATCCCAGTCCGACGGAGGTCAGACCGTTGCAGTAGTCAAGTCCCGATTAGTGTGTAAATTCTTCTGGCCTCGCCGTTCCTTCCCTTC
>JAUNCQ010000038.1 GCA_030526515.1 Coriobacteriia bacterium | reverse complement strand
GAGGGCAAGAAGGTCGTCGTCCACGGCTCCGGCAACGTTGCCATCTACGCAGTCCAGAAGGTCGAGCAGCTGGGCGGCACCGTCATCGCAGTTTCCGACACCAAGGGCTGGGTCCGCGACGACGAGGGCATTTCCGTGGCTGCTCTGGAGGAGATCTACAACAAGAAGCGCTCCGGCAACGACAAGGGCGTTTCCCTGGCACTGTACCCCGAGATCGCCGGCCGCGGCACCTACACCGAGGGCGAGGGTCGTGCCGTGTGGCAGCTCCCCTGCGACATCGCACTGCCCTGCGCACGTGAGAACACGCTGCTGCTGGAGGACGCACAGGCGCTGGTCGCCAACGGCTGCAAGATCGTGGGCGAAGGCGCCAACATGCCGACCACCCTGGACGCAACCAAGTACCTGCAGGAAAACGGCGTGGTCTTCTTCCCCGGCAAGGCCGCTAACGCCGGCGGCGTGGCAGTGTCCGGCCTGGAGATGAGCCAGAACGCCGAGCACCTGTCCTGGACCTTCGAAGAGGTCGACAGCAAGCTCGAGGGCATCATGGTCAGCATCTACCACGCATGCGACGACGCTGCCAAGGAGTACGGCTGCGAGGGCGACTTCGTCATGGGCGCCAACATCGCCGGCTTCGTGAAGGTCGCCGACGCAATGCTGGCACAGGGCGTCTGCTAATCACGCACGCTGAAACGCATTCCCGAAGGGGCTCGGATTTCCGGGCCCCTTCTTTTTTGGGCGAAATATACGCACGCGGGAGGACCCCGGGGACGAGGTCGCTGGGCACCCGCTCCGCTGTTCGGCCCGGCTAAGCCGGAGCCTCATGCGCTCGCTGCTATGTGCGTTAATACGGGAAGGGAACGGCACAGCCGTTCCCTTCCTTTTCTTTATTTGCTCATAGAGAGCCCAGCGACCTCGTCCCCGGGGCCTGCGGGGTTGTCACGCAAACGGAGAAACTACTTCTTCTTCGGGGTGTCGGCGGCTAGCTGGGTACGGGTGGAGACTACGTAGCCGGGGCCGATGATGGCGGCACCGGCAGCGCCGCGGACCGGCGGGTGCACGTAGTACGTGCCTGTGCGGCCGGACACGGTGGTGGCCGGGGTTGCGGCGGGGTACGTCAGAATGGCCACGGTGATGCCTGTGACGCCCTTCAGGATCTTCTTGCTGTCGCTGACGCAGACGATGCACCGCACGTCATGCTTGTGGAAGTAGCGCACCAGGCGCTTCAGGGAGCGGGTGGTTGACTTGCCCTTGGCGGCGCTCATGACGCCTATGCGGCGGTCGCCTACCTTCAGAATCAAGCCGTCACGATAGTTGTAGGCCTTCTTCAGGTCCAACCGCACCGTAGCGGCATCCTTGGCCCGGTAGCTCTTCTCCAGGGACCGGATAGGAGAAAGGCCCGCGGCCTTGTCCTGGGCGTTCTCGCGGAAGACGCCGGACAGGTCATCCTCCTCCAAGCCTGCGAACTGGGTGGGTCCGTCCTCGTTTTCGCCCGCCTGCTCCACCTCAACGGCAGCCGGAGCCTCCTGGGCATCCAGCACCTGGGCAAGCTCCTCGGCGCGCAGTGACGAGCCCATGACACCTTCCCAGCGGTCGTCATCATCGGAGAGGACGGCCTTGCTCTGAGTGCCGTCGAACAGCAGGACGGTGTATCCCTCCAGGGAGCCCACGGCTTCGTCGATGGTGGTGACGGCACGGTTGAAGGAATGGGCCACAAAGACATAGCCCACCACGAACGCCGTGATGAACGCGAACATGGCCACCAGGACCACCAAAGCCTTCTTGTCCCTTGAAACAGTCATACGCGCATTATAAGCGCACGGGAGCTAAGCGGCGGCGTCCTCTTTCTGAGCGACCAAGAACAGCATGATTATGATCAGAACCAGGCCCGCCACGTCCGCCGGGGTCACCGGGGTGCCCAGCCACAGGGCCGAAAACGCCATGGCCGAAACCGGCTCCACGCTGGCCACCAGGCCTGCGCGCAGGGCGCCTGCCTCGGCCACGCCCTGGAGGAACAGCAGGAAGGCCGCCACGGTGCCAACCACCACGATGCAGGCCAGGGGCACGAGCATGTCCGGAGTCACCGTCACCTGGTACTGCCAGGGCTGCATGATCAACACGCCGCCTACGGCCGCCACGGACATGCCCAGGGCGTTCACCACCACGCTGCCCCAGTCCTTGGTGGGCTGCTCGGGAAGAACCGTGTAGAACATCTGCGACACCGCGGACAGCAGGCCCCAGATCAGACCGATCAGCGGGATGGCCAACACGCCCACCTGGCCCTTGGTGGCCACCAGGTACACGCTGACCAGGGCCAGCACCAGACCCAGCACCTCCCGGGCGTAGGGCAGGCGTCGGGCCTGGACGCAGCACACCAACATGACCAGAGCGGCGCCCAGGTACTCCAGCAGCGTTGCCGTGCCGGCATTGGTGTAGCTGATGGTGGTCAGGTAGCTGGCCTGGGTGAACAGCATGCCCAGCACGCCGAAGGCCAGCAAGGTCACCATGGTCCTGCGGCTGGTGAGGGCACCCTTCATGTTCGCGCGGTTGGCAGGCGTCGCCAGCGCAATGCCCACCAGAATCACCGCGGAGGCCACCAGACGCACGCAGATGAGCCAGTTCACCGGCACGCCGTAACCCTCCGACGACGTCAGCAGCTCCGCGCAGGTGGCCGAAAAGCCCCAGCAGGTTCCGCCGGCCAGGGCGAAGAGCACGCCCCGGAGCATATGGGGATACGTCTTGTCAGCCACGGGATTTCCTTTCGTCCCCTGGCCCTAGAGCATGCGGGCGATGAAGCGGCCCGTATGGCTGTCCTTGCACTGGGCAACCTGCTCGGGGGTGCCGCTGGCGACCACCGTGCCGCCGCGGTCGCCGCCCTCGGGACCCAGGTCCACGATATGGTCGGCGCACTTGATCACGTCCAGGTTGTGCTCGATCACCAGCACCGTGTTGCCGGCATCAACCAGGCGCTGCAGCACCACCATGAGCTGGCGCACGTCCTCGAAGTGCAGGCCGGTGGTGGGCTCGTCCAGGATGTAGAAGGTCTTGCCCTTGCTCAGGCGCTGCAGCTCGCTGGCCAGCTTCACGCGCTGGGCCTCGCCGCCGGACAGGGTGGTGGCTGGCTGGCCCAGGCGGATGTAGCCCAGGCCCACGTCGAACAGGGTCTGCAGCTTGCGCTTGATGGCCGGGATGCTGCCGAAGAACTCCAGGGCGTCCTCCACGGTCATGTTCAGCACGTCGGCGATGTTCTTGCCGCGGTAGGTCACCTGCAGGGTCTCCCGGTTGTAGCGGTCTCCGTTGCAGACCTCGCAGGGGACGTAGATATCGGGCAGGAAGTGCATCTCGATCTTGATCTGACCATCGCCCTTGCAGGCCTCGCAGCGACCGCCGGATACGTTGAAGCTGAAGCGGCCGGGTGCATAGCCGCGGACCTTCGACTCCGTGGTGGAGGCGAACAGGGCGCGGATGTCATCCCACAGGCCGATGTAGGTGGCCGGGTTGGAGCGGGGCGTGCGGCCGATGGGACTCTGGTCGATGTTGATGACCTTTTCCAGGCCCTCCAGGCCGGTGATCTTGCGGTAGGAGCCGGTACGACGGTGCGCATGGTTCAAACGGTTTGCCAGGGCTGGCGCCAGGGTGTCAGTGATCAGGCTGGACTTGCCGGATCCGGACACGCCGGTAATCACGGTCAGGGTGCCGATGGGCACCTCCAACGTCACGTTCTTCAGGTTGTTCTCGCACGCGCCGGTCATAACCACCGAGCCGCGCCCCGGCTTGCGGCGCTCCGCAGGCACGGGGATGCTGCGGCGACCGGACAGGTAGTCGGCCGTATAGGAGCCCTCCGCGGCCATAACCTGCTCGGGCGTACCCGCAGCCACCACCTCGCCGCCGCGTTCGCCGGCGCCGGGGCCCATGTCCACCACGAAGTCAGCTGCACGGATGGTGTCCTCGTCATGCTCGACCACCACCACGGTGTTGCCCATGTCGCGCAGACGTTCCAGGGTGGCGATCAGACGCTCGTTGTCGCGCTGGTGCAGGCCGATGGAAGGCTCGTCCAGGATATAGAGGACGCCCATCAGGCCCGCGCCGATCTGGGTGGCCAGGCGGATGCGCTGGGCCTCGCCGCCGGACAGGGTGGCGGTGGCGCGCTCCAGGGTCAGGTAGTCCAGGCCCACGTCCACCAGGAAGCGCAGGCGGGCGCGGATCTCCTTCACGATCGGATTGGCGATCTGAGCTGCGGCACCGGTGAACTCCAGGCCCTCGAAGTACTCCAGGGAGTCGGCAGCAGACAGGTCGCAGACCTCGTGGATGGACTTTCCACCCACGGTAACCGCCAAGATCTCCGGCTTCAGACGATGGCCGTTGCAGCTGGCGCAGGGAATGGTGGCGAAATACGCGCCCAGCTTCTCACGCTGGCGGTCGGATTGCGCCTCGCGGTAGCGGGTGCTCACCGCCTCCACGACGCCCTCCCAGTCGATGTTCCAGTAGGTCTCGCGACCGTCCACGGTGACGTAGTCCACGCGGACCTTTTCGCCCTTGATGCCGTACATGACCGCCTTCTGGACCTTCTTGGGCAAGTCCTCCCAAGGAGTGTCGGCGCTTTCGCCCAGATGGGCAAGGACCGCTCGCAGCACCTGGGGGTAGTAGTTGCCGGTCTTGAAGGGAGCGATAGCGCCGTCCGCCACGGACAGGGACGGGTCCGGCACGATCAGGTTCGGGTCGATCTCGTCCTTCACGCCAATGCCCGCGCAGTCAGGGCAGGCGCCATAGGGCGCGTTGAACGAAAAGTCGCGGGGCTGCAGCTCGTCGATGGAGTGGCCGTGCTCCGGGCACGCCAGGGCCTGGCTGAACAGGTGCTCCCCCTCCGCCAGGCCGCCGGTGGCACCGGAGGAGGACTTGGCCTCGCCCAGGGGCTTGCCGTCCGCGCCCAGGATCTGCACCAGCACGCGACCGTCGGCCAGGGTGGTGGCGGTCTCCACCGCCTCGGCCACGCGGGACAGGGCGCTCTGCTTCAGCACCACGCGGTCCACCACCACGTCGATGAAGTGCTTGATCTTCTTGTCCAGCTTCATCTCCTCGCCCTCAAGGCGGATCATCTGCCCGTCAACGCGGACACGGCTGAAGCCCTCCTTCATCAGATCGGCGAAGAGGCTGGTGAACTCGCCCTTGCGGCCGGCGACCACCGGCGCCATGATCACGCACTTGGTCTTCTGGTCCTCCGCGCCTAAGGCCATGATCTGATCCGCCACCTGGTCGGTGGTGGAGGACTTGATCTCGCGGCCGCACTCGGGGCAGTGGGGCACGCCCACGCGGGCGAAGAGCAGACGCAGGTAGTCGTAGATCTCCGTGGTGGTGCCCACCGTGGAGCGAGGATTCTTGCTGGTGGTCTTCTGGTCAATGGACACCGCCGGGGACAGGCCGTCGATGCTGTCCAGGTCGGGCTTGTTCATCTGGCCCAGGAACATGCGGGCGTAGCTGGAAAGGCTCTCCACATAGCGGCGCTGGCCTTCGGCGTACATGGTGTCGAAGGCAAGGCTGGACTTGCCCGAGCCGGACAGGCCGGTCACCACGACCAGCTGGTCGCGGGGAATCTCCAGGTCCACGTTCTTCAGGTTGTGCTCGCGGGCACCCTTGATGACGATTGCGTTCTGTCCCATAAGTCCAAGCCTCTCGTTCGAAAATACGAACATTTATTCTACTATTATTTGAAATCTTTGGGGCGAAAAATCGCCGCGGTTCCGCCTATGCCCGGGGATGGGCCTGGGCATGGGCCACCTGGAGCCGCGTGGGCGTCAGATGCGTGTATATCTGGGTGGTGGACAGGCTGGCATGGCCCAGCATCTCCTGGACCGAGCGCAGGTCCGCTCCCCCGTCCAGCACATCAGTGGCGAAGGTATGCCTCATGGCATGGGGCGAAAGGGACGGGTCCAGGCCCGCCTGCTGCAGGGAGCGCTTGAACATGACGCGGATGGCGTCGGCGCTCATGGGGTTGCCCCGGGTGGTCACGAACAGGTGTGCACAGTCCTTTTCGCCCAGCAGCTCGGAACGTCCCCGGTCCAGGTAGTCCTTCAGGGCTGCTATGGCGGTGCCGTGCAGAGGGACGATGCGCTCCTTGCTGCCCTTGCCCATGACCCGTGCCTGACCCTGGGCCAGGTCAACGTCGGCCGGCTTCAGGCCCGCCGCCTCGGACACGCGCACGCCGCAGGCGTACAGCAGCTCCAACAGCGCCTGGTCCCGCAGATCGGAGGCGGATTGCTCCCGAGGCCGGCCGTCCAGGTCCACGGCGGCGTGGACCGCCAGCAGGCGCGTCATGTCGGATCGGCGCAGGACCTTCGGCAGCGTCTTGGGCTGCTTGGGACCCTGCAGGGCCGCCGCAGGGTTGCCCTGGCACAGCTCGCAGGACTGGCAGTAGCCGAAAAAGCCCCGCAGGCTGCTCAGGCGGCGGTTGATGGTGGAGCGGGCGTAGCCGGCCCGGTCCTGCTCGGCCAGGAACCCGCGGATCTGCCGCAGGGTCACGTTCAGGGGATCCAGCTCACGGCGCGCCGCCCACAGGGCGTACTGCTCCAAGTCGCAACGCGTCGCCCGCACGGTGTGCGGGGAATAGTTGCGCTCCAGTCGCAAGTGCCGGCAGTACGCATCGACGGCCGACGCCATGCCCTCAGCCAGGTCCTCCACGGCTACTCGCCCTCCAGCAGGCCCTCCTCCCGCAGCTGAGCCACGTAGCCCTCCAGGGCCTGGGCGCCGCGGGCGGCGTAGGCGGCATAGCGGTCGCGCTTGTTGCGGATGCGCTGCTCGAAGGGGCGCATGATGCCGAAATTCACATGGGAGGGCTGGTAGTTCACCGTCTCCGGGTTGGTGGCGTAGCCCAGCAGGGCGCCCCAGGCCATGTCCTCGGGAACCGGCACCGCATCCTTGCCCTGCAACAGGGCGACCACGCTCAGAGCCGCATGCAGGCCGGAGCGGATGGCCTCCACGTATCCTTCAGTACCGGAGAGCTGGCCGGCCACGAACACCGGTGCGTCGCAGGAGGCGTCAGCAGCCCTCAGGCGCAGGCTGGCGTCCAGCAGCTTCGGCGCGTTGATGAAAGTGTTGCGATGCATGACGCCATACCGGGCGAACTCGGCGTTCTCCAGGCCGGGAATCATACGGAACACCCTGCGCTGCTCCGGGAAGGTCAGGTTCGTCTGGAAGCCCACCAGGTTGAAGCAGCCGCCATGGGCGTCCTCGGCGCGCAGCTGCAGCGCCGCCCAAGGGCGATGTCCCGTGCGGGGATCCGTCAGGCCCACCGGCTTCAGAGGGCCGAAGCGGGGCGCGTCCACGCCGGATCGGGCTATCTCCTCGATGGGCTGGCAGGCCTGGAACAGGTCCTTGGTCTCGAAGTCCTTGGCGATGACGCGCTCGGCAGCCAGGAGCTCCTGGATGAACGACTCGTACTCCTCCTTGTTGAACGGAGCGTTCAGGTAGTCGCCGGCACCGTCCTCGTAGCGGCTCTGGCTGAACAGCTTGTCCATGTCCAGGGAGTCCGCCATGACGATGGGCGCTGCGGCGTCGTAGAAGGCCAGGTGGTCGGCACCGGTCAGCTCGCCCAGGCTCTGGGCCAGGGCATCGCTGGTCAGGGGGCCGGAGGCCAGCACCAGCGCATCGAAGCCCCGAGCCTCCTCCTGCACGCTGGAAGCCTCGCGATGCTCCAGGGTGATCAGCGGATGCTCGTCGATCTGCCGGGTGATGGCCTGGCTGAACAGGTCACGGTCAACGGCCAATGCGCCGCCTGCCGCCACCCGCGTCTGCAAGGCGGCCTGGTACAAGTACGACCCCAGGGCAGCCAGCTCGGCCTTGAGCATGCCGGCAGCGCTTTCCGGCTTGGTTGACTTCAGGGAGTTGGAGCACACCAGCTCCGCGCAGTCAGCGGTCTTGTGGACAGCGGTGGGCACCTGCGGGCGCATCTCCACCAGCGTGACGGAGATGCCCCTGCGGGCCGATTGCAGCGCGGCTTCGCTGCCCGCAAGGCCCGCGCCGATTATTTTCACGTTCTTCATCATGCCCCATAGCTTAGCAAATCAACGGCCCGCGGGACCGTAGCGGCCGTCAGGATATTTGGCAATTCGCCCCGACGCCTCCAGCTCCGCCAGCCGCAGCGCCAGCCAGGCATGGACCTGGGCCGACCCCACGCCCATCCCCCGGGCGATTTCCAACAGCTCGTCCCTATGGCAGGGCGTTGCCAGCACCGCCGCCAGCAATGGGTCTTCCTCCAACGCCTCCGCCTGGTCCGCCGTTCCAGGGCTCATCAGGGCGCCGTACAGGGTCAGCAGCGTTTCCTCGAAGGACACGTCGTCATAGACCATGTGGGCCCCTTCGCTCAGCAGGTAGTTGGTTCCCTTTGAAGCGGGCGAAAGAATCGATCCCGGCACCGCCAGCACCTCCCGGGACGCCTGGGTGGCCTCGTCCGCCGTGGAGAAGGTCCCTGACGGCAGCCCCGCCTCCACGATGAGCGTGGCCCTGGCCAATCCCGCTATGAGACGGTTTCGTTCGCGGAACGTATAGGGCAGCGGCGGGAAGTCCCAAGGATGCTCGGATGCCACCGCACCGCCGGAGTCCACGATCTGCTGGAACAGCTCGTAGTGCTCCGCGGGGTACAGCTCGTCGCAGCCGCCGCCCAGGAACGCCACCGTAGGCGCCCCCTCTTCCAGGGCCGCCCGATGAGCCTGGGCGTCGCAGCCCCGAGCCCCGCCGGATATGATGCAGATGCCCTTGCGGGCCGCCAGGGTCGCGAACCGCTTAGCGCAGCCCAGGCCGTAGGGCGTGGCCTTGCGCGCCCCCACCACCGCCAGCCCCGGCTGCAGCGCCTCAGGGTTGCCGATCACGTAGAGTTCCTTGGGCGGCCGCGGGATGGCGGCCAGGTACTCCGGATACAGGGCGCTGCCCAGCTCCAGCCGGTACCGGGTCCCCCGCAGCTTCGGACCCGTATAGGGCGTGAACCCCTTGCGCTGATGGCTGCGCTTGGCCCGAGCCTTGCTCATGGTGGCACCCTGGGGCGCCACGCTGCTTCCCAGAACGGGCCTTTCGCCCAGCTCCTGAACATCCACGGGAATCCTCCTTACCGTCCGTCCACGTCCTGCAACCTGTAGCTCAGCGCCTCGGCTATGTGACCCTGGTCCACCCGCTCGCACCCCTCAAGGTCCGCGATGGTGCGGGCCACCGAAAGGGTGCGCACCACGCCGCGGCCGCTCATGGCATAGGCCTTGGTAACGGATTCCATGAATCCTCGGGCAGGGGGCGAAAGCCGGCAGGCGGAGATGAGCTTCTGCGCGCTCGAGCTGCCGTCCAGGACGTCGCCCTCCTGCGCAATGCGTCGACGCCGGGCGAACTCCCGAGCATCCTGCACTCCCTTGCGCAGCTGTTCCGAGTCGATTCCGCCCCCTGCGTCCAGCACCTGCCCCGTAGGGATGCGCCGGACGTCTATGCGCAGGTCAATGCGGTCCAACAACGGCCCGCCTATGCGGTTCTGATAGGTCATGACCTGCTTGTCCGAGCAGCGGCACGCCCTGTCAGGGTCCCCGCTGTACCCGCACGGGCAGGGGTTGGCGGCCGCCACCAGGCAAAACCGCGCCGGAAACGCTATCTTGCCATCAGCCCGGGTCAGGCTCACCGTGCCCGCCTCCAGGGGCTGGCGGATGCCCTGGAGCACCGACGGCTTGAACTCCGGCAGCTCGTCCAGGAACAGCACCCCGTTGTGAGCCAGGGTCACCTCCCCCGGCCGCAACGGATGCCCGCCGCCGGTCAAACCCGCGGCCGATGCCGAGTGATGGGGCTGCCGGAAGGGCCGTCGTCCCGCCATGATAGGGGCTATGTCCTCCCCCGCCACCGAGTGGATAACCGCGGACTCGATCATCTCCTGCTCCGTCAGCGGCGGCAGGATGGAGGGAATCCGCTCGGCAAGCATGGTCTTGCCAGAGCCGGGCGGCCCCACCATGAGCACCCCATGGCCTCCGACGGCGGCTATCTGCAGCGCACGCTTGGCGGCATCATGACCGGCGATGTCCCGAAAGTCGGCCATAGGCGCGCTCCAGTCCGACGGCACCGCCGACTGCAGCGGAAGCTCCCGTTGCCGAAACGCGCTCAGGGCCCGAACCCTCAGCTGCTCCAGGCCGGACAGGGCAGGAATCTCCGTGGGCGGCGGCGCACACACGAACCCCAGCCCCTGCTCCTGGGCGCACAGGGCATAGGCAAGCAGGCCCGGCACCGGCCGCACCTGGCCGGACAGGGACAGCTCCCCCACCAGAAGCCTGCCCTCCACGTGGGCGGGATTGATCTGCCCCGTAGCTGCTAGCAGCGCCACGGCTATAGGAAGGTCGAACCCCGAGCCGGTCTTGCGCACCGAGCCAGGCGCCAGGTTCACCACCACCTTCTCTGCCGGCATGACGAACCCGCATGCCCTGCAGGCGGCGCGGATGCGCTCCCGGGCCTCGTGGATGGACGCGTCGGGCATGCCCACGATGCTGAACCCCGGAAGGCCCGCGCTGACCACCACCTCCACCTGCACGGGAACCGCCTGGACGCCCCGCAAGGTGGCGCTCCAGACCCGAAAGGACCCGAACCTGCGATTTGCCATGACGTCCGCCTAGGCCACGCCGAAGGCGTTGATGTGGTGCTTGATCAGCGCGCGGTTGTTGCCCACCACCAGCAGGCCCACCACGTCGAAGCGCACCACCGTCTCCGAGCAGGGATACTCCCGCAGGAACGCCGCGGCAATGCGCTCGTACTTGTTGCGCTTGGCAGGGGTGACCGCCTCCTCGGGCATGCCGAAGTCCACGTTGGAACGGGTCTTCACCTCCACGAACACCAGGGCGTTTTCGTCCTGGGCCACTATGTCCGCCTCCCCGTGCTTGCAGGTCCAGTTCCGCGCCAGGATGTTGTAGCCCCGTCGCTCCAGGTAGCGCGCGGCGGCGTCTTCGCCCCGCTTGCCCAAGTCCCGGTTGTGGCAGCCGCCCTCCCGATCCTCCGGAGGCAGCTCGGGATCGCAGGCCTGCCCCGCCTCGGGATCATCGTCGGACGGCGCGGGCTCCTCCTGACGGACCGCGTCCTCCTCGGCCTCCCGCATGCGACGCATCTGGTCCGAATAGCTTTCCGCCCCGTTTTCGAAGGCGAAGGGCTCTCGCAGCTCCTCCTGCGGCTTCCCCGCGCCCGATCCTGCCCCGCTGGTGATTCGATCGCTCATCGTTGATTCCCCTTTCATGCCCTGAGCCAGCCGAATTTAGACCCTGGAGGGAATCCTACGAGCCGAATCTTCGGGGAATCTTGCGTGCATCTATGGGGAACCTTGCCCGAATTCCGATTCGATTCCCAATGGGCTCCCGGTCGTCAAAGACCAGCTCCCCTTGGGGCTCCAATCCTCTTCAGGGAAATCCGAATCCCTTTCCCATCAATCTGAGGCCGCACGCAGCTGACCCTGCACGGGAATCAGGCAGATATCAGGACGAAAACCAGCTCAGCACCGCACGACCTTCGCCGGTCGCGGCACAGCACGCGGCTTGGCCCGACCTCACCGGGCCATGGCAGCGCACCCTGACGGCGCAGGGCCGCGGCGTCCGCAATGCGATGACGGAAGCGATCCGCTTAGAACAACGTGGGCTGAGTGATGCTGGTGCAGAAGGAGCGACGGTGCACCGGAGACAGGCCGAACTCCCGGATGGCATCCATGTGGGCGGCGGAGCCGTAGCCCTTGTTGCCGTCGAAGCCGTACTGGGGGTATTCCTGGGCCAGCTGGCACATGAGGGCATCTCGGTCCACCTTGGCGACTATGCTGGCCGCGGCGATGGCGGCGCACTTGCCGTCGCCCTTGATCACGTTCACCTCACGGGGGTCCAGGTGCAGGGGGTTACCGTCCAGAAGAACCACGTCAGGCACCACGCCCTGGGACTCAATGTCTGCGATGGCCTGCACGAAGGCCTTCCGCAGGCAGGCGGTCATACCGGCGGAGTCGATCTCCTCCGGCTGGATGTACTGGATCGTCCAGGCCACCGCGTGCTCCTTGACCTGAGCAGCAATAGCCTCGCGGTCCTTGGGGGCCACCTTCTTGGAATCGTTCAGACCCGCGATCAGGGGCTCGGCCGGCAGCACCACGCCGCCAATGGCCAGAGGACCCGCCAACGGGCCGCGACCTACCTCGTCTAGGCCCAGCACCACGGAGCCGCCCCGCTCGGCGGCAAGCTCCTGCTGGAACCGGTACATTCCCGCCAGACGCTCCTCCTCGGCAGCCTGGGCGGCCACCCGCTTGCGTGCCGCCGCCAAAGCGCTCACCACGCCCTTGCGCTCATCAGCGGCCAAGGTCCGCTCCAGCGCCGCCAGCTGCTCGGCATCCGCCTCAGCCAGCATCTGCTTGATCTGCGCAACGGTCTGACCCATGAACGTCCGTCCTTTCCCTGCGAAAGCGAGCCCAGGCTCCCTTTCGCCCCCTGAAATTCATACAGGCGCATCATACCGCGCCTGTCCCGAAAAAGAAAAAGCCGCCCCGAACGGGACGGCTTTGCAGTGCATAGAGCCAAGGCTTAGCGGAAAGCCTTCTCCTTGATCTTTGCGGCCTTGCCAACCTTCTTGCGCAGGTAGTACAGCTTGGCGCGACGGACGTCACCCTTGCGGGTCACCTCGATCTTGTCGATCTTCGGGGAGTGGACCGGGAAGGTACGCTCAACACCGATGTTGGAGCTGATCTTGCGCACGGTGAAGGTCTCACGAGAAGACTCGCCATGACGACGGATAACGTCGCCCTTGAACACCTGGATACGCTCCTTGTTGCCCTCGGTGATGCGATAGTGGACAGCCACGGTGTCGCCAACGACGAACTCAGGGATGTCCTGCTTGATCTGCTGCTGCTCAATAGCGCGAATGATATCCATGTCAGTTCCTTCTTATATGTTCATACTTACTCGTATAATTGCTTTGGACGCGATTAGTTAGTATACAACCCCATGCGCACATAAGCAAGGGAAAAACTGAGCTTTTCCCAACGGGACGAAGAATTATAGCGCAAGCAGCACCGCATACGCAACAACGCCCGCCACGGCGCACCAAAGCAGGGACTTGGTGAGCCGTGCAACCACCACCACGACCAGCGCCGCCACCAGCGGAGCGCCCGCCGGCCACAGGCCCGCGTCGAACATGCCGGGGGTCAGCAGGTCGTTGGCAACCAGCGCCGCGAAGGCCGCCGGGGGGATCAGGCCCAGGGCGTGCTGCACGCCGTCGGGCAGTGCCCTGCCCTTCAGCACGAACAGCGGCACCACGCGGCAGACCAGGATGGTCAGGCCGCAGCAGACCAGCACGATCCAAAATTCCGGCCAGCTCATGCTCATTGCCCCTCACCCGCCTTCACCACGGTGGTCCGCTCGGGCAGCGGTCCCTGGGGCTTGGGTGCAACGCGGGAAAACACCAGCGCAGCCACCACGCCCACCACGGCGCCGATCAGGATGGCGGGACCGGTCAGACCCACCAGCTTGCACACGAACACGCCCACCATGGCGGCCACCATGGCCACCACGTTTTCCGCGGACAGGCGCTGGGTCACCATCAGGCAGATGAAGATGGAGGTCATGGCAAAGGACGCGATGGCCAGGGGCACGCCGATGGCGTTGCCGATCAGCACGCCGGCGAAGTTGGCCCACGCCCATGAGCTCTGGGAGAACAGGTTCACGAACAGGGCGCGGTCCACGGACCAGCGACCCGCCTCGAACTCCTTGATGCTCACGCCGAAGCTTTCGTCCGTGACCGTGGCCGCAAAGAAGAAGCTCAGCAGCTTGGAGGCCTTTTCGCAATACGGGGCGAAAGACGCCGCGTAGAGCATCTGCCGCGTGTTCACGAAGGAGATGCTGGCGATGATGGACGCCAGCGGACCGCCCGCCAGGTACATGTTGGGCAGCATGAACTGACCCGCTCCGGAGTAGAACAGGTAGGAAAGCAGCAGCACCTGGATGCCGTTGAGCCCGATGGACGAGCACAGGATGCCGCAGGGCAGGCCAATGGCCACGTACCCGAGCATGATGGGCACCGCCGCCTTGAAGGCCTGGGATATATGTGTTCGATTCGTAAATGCCATAGCCGCAGATTATACGCCCCGACCGTCCGTTATGTAACCCCATCAGGGGACGAAAGACCCGTCAGCCGCGCGAACGACCCCGCGACGGGCGCTACTCCCCCAGTCCCGCGGCCAGGTCAGCCGGGGCAAAGACGCCGCGCTCGGTGATGATGGCCGTGATCAGGTCCGCCGGGGTCACGTCGAAGGCCGGGTTCCACACCCTCACCCCGGGGATGGACTGGGGCAGCACCTCGTCGGCGCTACGCTCCTCAATGGGGATCAGGGAGCCGTCGGCCAGGCTCAGGTCCACCGTGGAGGTGGGGGCCGCCACGTAGAACGGGATGCCGTGGTGCTTGGCCAGCACGGCCACGCCGTAGGTGCCGATCTTGTTGGCGGTGTCTCCGTTGCGGGTGATGCGGTCCGCGCCCACCACCACGGCGTCCACCTTGCCCGCGGCCATGAGGCTGGCGGACATGTTGTCGCAGATCACCGTCACGGGCACGCCGGCCTGGGCCAGCTCCCAGGAGGTCAGGCGGGCTCCTTGGCCCAGGGGGCGGGTTTCGTCCGCATACACATGGGCGATCTTGCCCTGCTCGGCCGCGGCGTAGATCACGCCCAGGGCCGTGCCGTAGAAGGACGTGGCCAGGCTGCCGGCGTTGCAGTGGGTCAGCATGCGGCTGCCGGGCTCGATCAGCTCGGCACCGTAGGCGCCCATGGCACGGTTGGCGGCTTCGTCCTCCCGGGAAATGGCCACCGCCTCCTGGAACAGCACCTGGGCCAGCGGGGCTCGGTCGCCCTGGCGGGCAGCGTCAATCGCCCCGGCCTCCCGGGCAGCAGCGCAGGCGCGCTCCACAGCCCAGCGCAGGTTCACCGCGGTGGGACGGGCGTTGG
Source organism: Coriobacteriia bacterium (assembly GCA_030526515.1). Lineage (GTDB taxonomy): Bacteria > Actinomycetota > Coriobacteriia > Coriobacteriales > Eggerthellaceae > SUG1186. The sequence continues at coordinate 9,564 of JAUNCQ010000038.1, read as the reverse complement.
CAATGCGCTCCATGGCGTCATCGAAGTCATCCATGGACGTGGCCGGGTCCGCTGCCCACACCGCGCAGGCCGCCGCGCCCGCCACGCCGATGGCCGGCGCGCCGCGGACCCCCAGCACCTTGATGGCATCCACGATCTGCAGCCAGTCCGCCGTCACGACCTCCTTCAGCTCCCCGGGCAGCAGCCGCTGGTCGATGTAGCGCAGTACGGTGCGGCCGTCCTGCTGCTCGACGGATACGGTACGGGGCAGACGGCCCAGGTCCACGGATGCGCTCATGCAAGGTCCTTTCGGGAAGGTGACAATACGGTGAATCTTCAGTCCTTACATTATAAACATGCACCAGCGACCGCCCGCGTTCGGGTAGAATCAGCAATCGCGCAAAAACGCGCATGCAACCGACTTACAACACGAAAGACTCACATGCTTCCCAAGCTTCACGATGCCGCGCAGCAGAGCTTGCGCGTGAACCTTCTGATCCGCGTCGTCACCACCGTGCTGGTGGCCGCCTTCGGCCTGTTCCTGGCCGAGTTCGCGTTCAACCCCGGATTCCTCACGACCATCCCCCTGGACTTCCTGGCCAAGAACTACCAGATCCTGCTGGGATTCCTGCTGGTCATCTACTTCCTGGGCCAGCAGAGCCGCGTCGCCTACGGCGTGTTCCTGGGCATCTGCCTGGTCATAGGCGTCATGAACCACTACATCACCATCTTCAAAGAAGCCCCCGTACTGCCCTCCGACGTCCTTGCCGTGGGCACGGCGGCCCAGGTCAGCGGAGGATACGACTACACGCCCGACTGGACGGTCATCGTTTCCTTCGCCCTGCTGATCCTGCTCGTTGCAGCTCTGGTGCTGGTGGTGCCCAAGATGAAGCTCACCCGCAACCTGGTGCTGGCCAACCTGGCCCTGGCCCTGCTGACCGGCGGCCTGTGCGCCCACCAGATCCTGGACTACGACATCAAGCAGAACACCGGCTGCAAGGTCGACGTGTGGTACGTGGCCGACTCCTACAAGGCCCAGGGCACCCTGCTGTGCTTCATGCAGCGCGCCCAGGAGCTGGACGTGGACCCGCCCCAGGGCTACTCCGACGACGCCGTCCGCCAGCTGCTGGGCACGGACCAGAAGGCTCAGGGCGAAAACGCCGCCGCATCCGGCGACTCCCCCTCCACCGGCAAGACCGCTGCAGGCAAGGCATCCGCCACCGACAAGGCCCCCGTGGTGCTCTGCATCATGAACGAGACCTTCACCGACCTGACCCTGTTCGACGAGCTGGCCGGCCAGGAAAGCGCCTACCCGGCCACCTACTACCAGCTGGCCAAGGAGTCCCTGCTTTCCGGCTACACCTACGTTTCCGCCTACGCCGGCGGCACCTGCAACAGCGAATTCGAGTTCCTTACCGGCATGAGCTGCGGCAACCTGGGCGGCGGCGTGTATCCGTACATGCTCTACAGCATGGACAAGACCGAAAACCTGGCCCGCTGGTTCAAGTCCCAGGGCTACGCCACCACCGCCATGCACCCCTGCCCGGCGTCCAACTGGCGCCGCGACGTGGTGTACCAGCAGCTGGGCTTCGACCGCTTCGTGGACATCAAGGACTTCCCCAACGCCCCCGCCCTGCGTGAGAAGACCACCGACAAGGCCACCTACGAAAAGATCCTGGAGCTGCTGGAGGAGGACCCGTCCACGCCCCAGTTCCTGTTCGACATCACCTACCAGAACCACAGCGGCTACGGCTCCGGCCTGGTGCCCGAGGAGCTGCAGGTCCACGCCACCATCAACGGGGCGGAAAACGACCAGATGAACGAGTACCTGAGCGTGCTTCAGGTGGCCGACCGCGACCTGGGCTGGTTCGTGGACCAGCTGCGCGATCTGGACCGCCCGGTGACCCTGTGCTTCTTCGGCGACCACGGCCCGAACCTCATCGGCGACCTTCTGCACTTCGACGAGGACGTGACCGGCAGCGAGCAGGCCAACCAGATTCAGAAGAAGTACACCACCCCGTATCTGATCTGGACCAACAAGGCCGCCGCCGCATCCGCCCAGCTGCCCCAGCTGGCCACCACCAAGGCAGCCAAGGCAAGCATCGGCGCCACCCAGCACGGCTTCGGCGGCAAACCTGCCCGCACCACCGACGGCGTCCAGGCCAACATGAGCCTGAACTACCTGGGCGTGGCGCTGGCACAGTCCACCGGCATGGAGCTGACCCCCTACCAGCAGTTCCTGGCCCGCAGCTACCGCACCATGCCCTGCGTGAACCTGGACGGCACCCTTGACGCCGGCGGCACCTGGCACTGGTTCGAAGACACCTGGAACAACCCCGACTGGAAGGTATCCAAGACCCTGGCGGACTTCCGCATCGTTCAGTTCGGCAACCTGTTCGGCGACCGCAAGCAGGACGTGGGCTTCCTGCGCAACGTGGAGTAGCTGCAGCCCGAGCCCCGTCCGCGGGCTTGCGCGAAGCCCCATCTTTGGGCGCGCTCGGAATCCCCTACCGCTCGGGGAACTGCATGCGGTAGTAGCGGGCGTAGATGCCGTCCACGGCCATGAGCTCGTCGTGGATGCCCTGCTCCACGATGCGGCCCTCCTCCACCACGGCGATCAGATGCGCGTTGCGGATGGTGGACAGGCGATGGGCAACCACCAGCGTGGTGCGGCCCTGGGCCAACAGCTGCAGGGAGGCCTGCACATGCTGCTCGCTTTCGTTGTCCAGGGCGCTGGTAGCTTCGTCCAGCACCAGGATGCGCGGGTTACGCAGGAACGCGCGGGCAATGGCCACGCGCTGCTTCTGGCCGCCAGACAGGCGGGTGCCGCGCTCGCCCACCAGGGAGTCATAGCCCTGGGGCAGGCTGGCCACGAAGTCGTGGATGCCCGCTTGACGCGCCGCCCACTCGACCTCCTCCTGGGTGGCGGAGGGGCGACCGTACAGTATGTTCTGGCGGATGGTCCCCTCGAACAGGTACACGTCCTGGGCCACGATGCCCACCTGGGCGCGCAGGCTCTCCAAGGTGCAGTCCCTCACGTCAATGCCGTTCACGCGAATGACACCCTCGCGCACGTCGTAGAAGCGGGGCAGCAGCGAGCACGCCGTGGTCTTGCCGCCGCCGGAGGGGCCAACCAGGGCCACCGTGGCACCGGAGGGAATCTGCAGGCTGAAGTCGTGGAGCACGTCCTTGCCCTGCTCGTAGCCGAAGCTCACATGCTCGAAGGACACGGTGGGCGCGGCGTCGCTTTCGCCCAGCTGAGCGGAAAGGTCAACGGCACCCGGGGCGTTCTGCACGTCGGGAACCTCGCACACCGTCTCCACGAAGCGACGGAAGCCCGCGTAGCCCTTCTGGAACTGCTCCGTGAAGTTGATCAGCAGCTCGATGGGGCCCAGGAATATGCCCACGTACAGGGCGTACATGACCAAGTCGGCGGGAGCCATCTGGCCCACGGCCACGAAGTAGCCGCCGCCCACCAGGATCACCGCGTACAGGACGCCCTGGAACATGCTGGTGACCGCCTGGAAGCGGCCCATGAACCTGTAGGAAAGCTCCTTGGTCTCGATGAAGTCGGAGTTGGCGCCGCGGAACTTCTGGATCTCCATATGCTCGTTGCCGAAGCCCTTCACCACGCGTATGCCGCCCAGGGAGTCCTGGATACGGGCGTTCATGGTACCCATGCGCTCGCGGTTGGAACGGAAGATGGTGCGACGATGGTAGTTCGCCACGGCGGCATAGGCTGCCACGCAGGCGGTGACCACGGTCATGATCAGGGTCAGCGGCACGTTGATGCACAGCAGCAGGATGAAGGAGCCCACGATCTTCAGGGACGCGATGAACAGGTTCTCCGGACCGTGATGGGCCACCTCGGACACGTCGAACAGGTCGGATACCAGCTTGGACATCATCTCACCGGTGTTGTTGCGATCGTAGTAGCTGAAGCTCAGGCGCTGGTACTGCTCGAACAGGTCCTGGCGCATACGGGCCTCCATGCGGGCGCCCATGATGTGGCCCCAGCACGCGATGAAGTACTGGCAGCCGCTGCGCACCACGTACAGGCCCAGCATGCCCATGGCAACGGGAAGCAGCACGTCCATGATGGCCTCCCGGGAGTTCACGAAGAAGTCCCGGACGAAGAAGTTCAGGATCTGCGGGAACGCCAGGTCAATGCAAGCCAGCAGCAGCGCGCACAGCAGGTCCGCGAAGAACAGCACGCAGAAGGGCTTGTAGTAGCCGATGAACCGACGGAGCACCTCCCGCGCGGAAACCGTTTCCGCCGTGGGACGAACCTGACTGCCAATGGGGACTCCGCCTCGCATGCGCGCACCTCTTCTCAACTCAAAATCTATCGTGCTAAGGATAATACCCAGACCCCCACCAGGGCAAACAAATAGGGCGAAAGGAAAGCTTGCGCTTCCTTTCGCCCCGTAGGTTCGAACCCTTGGGAACCGCTACAGGTTGTCCCGGCACCACTGGATGTTGCCCATGACCGTGGCGATGAGCTCCTCCGTGGAATCGAACTTCTTCATGGGACGAAGCCAGTGCATGAACTCGACCGTCAGCGGCTGGCTGTACAGGTCCCCCTGGAAGTCCAGCAGGTGCACCTCGCAGGTGGCGGTGGCGTCTTCGAAGGTCGGCGCCACGCCCACGGACACGGCGGCCTTGTAGCGATGGTCCCCCACCAGCCCGTAGCAGGCGTACACGCCCTCGCCGATGGAGTGCAGGCTGGCGGGCACGCTCAGGTTGGCGGTGCGAAAGCCCATCTCACGCCCCTGCTGGCGCCCAGGTTCCACCATACCGGTGAAGGCATAGGGCCGGCCCAGCAGCTCGGCCGCCTGCTCCACGCGACCTACGGAGAGCAGCTCGCGGATGCGGGTGGCAGTCACGGGGACGTCGTCCATCTTCACCAGGGAATGGGAGCACACGCGGGTCCCCATGGCATGGGCCCAGTCGTTGAGCTCCTCCACGGTGCCCGCGGCCCTGCTGCCGAAGCGGAAGTCGCAGCCCACGTGCAGCACCTTCGGCATGCCCTGGAGCACCTTGGCCAGGAACTCCTGGGGGCCCAGGCTGGCAAAGGATCGGGTGAAGGGCAGGACCACCACCTCGTCCACGCCGGTGGCGGCAAGTCGCTCGATGCGCTCGCCGTTGGCGCACAGCTTGTGCAGGTCGGAGCGGAACAGCTCGTCCGGGTCCACGTCGAAGGTCAGCACCGCGCTGGGCAAGTCCTCCAGGGCCGCTACCTCAAGGGCGTGGCCGATCAAGCTCATATGGCCCACGTGCAGGCCGTCGAACACGCCGAAGGCGCAGGACGACCCGGCAAGCCCGGGGATGAACCCGTCCAGATCCGACTCGAAGAGCCTAGATACCTTCGCCACGGCTCACCCCCACGGGGAACACGCAGCGGGACCGGAACTGGCGGCGACGCTCCTCGTAGGCGTACAGGGCCACCAGCTTGTTGGCAGCCACCACGCAGACCACCTCGCCGTCAGCCGGCGGCTCGGTGCTGGGGCGCACCCCGGAGGTGCAGGCGCACATGGCGGCCTCTCCCCCATGATGCGGACGGCAGCACAGCTGCACGTCGGAGGCGCGCAACGGGTTGCCGTTGGCCACCTTGGCGGCCATGGCCTCGTCCGCGAACAGGAACCTATAGCCCAGCAGGCGGATGGGGTCCAGGGTTGCCCGGGTCCCGATCTCCTCCAGGGTCTCCAGGCTCACGCACTCGTCCAGCGACAGGGCGCCCGCCTGGGTGCGGCGCAGCTCGGCCACGTGGGCGGGACACCCCAGGTTCAGGCCCATGTCACGGGCGATGGAGCGGATGTACGTTCCCTTGGACACGTGCAGGAACACGTCCCAGTAGAACAGGTCGGACTCGGGGTCAGCACCCATGCCCAGCAGCTGGGCCTGGTACACCTCGATGGCACGGGGCTGCAGGTCGATGACGTTTCCCTTGCGCGCCTCGTCGCAGGCCTTCTTGCCGTTGACCTTCAGGGCCGAGTACACCGGCGGCAGCTGGTTGGACTTGCCCACCAGGCCGGCTACGAACTTTCGGGCGAAATCTTCGTCCTTCAGCTCATCGGGCACCGGGGCCGTGCGGGTGACCTGGCCGGCGGCGTCGTCGGTGTCAGTAGCCGCACCGAAGGCCACGCGGACCTGATAGCACTTGTCATGGCCGGTGAAGTAGGCGTCCAGGCGGGTAGCCGGGCCCACGCAGATCAGCAGGCAGCCGGTGGCCAGCGGATCCAGGGTGCCGGTGTGGCCGACACGGCGCTCGCCGAAGATGCAACGGCAGCGGTTCACCACGTCATGGGAGCTCATGCCCGCAGGCTTGTCCACGCCTACCAGCAGGGAAAGTCCGGATTCTCCACGCTTGCTCATGCGCGATCAGCGGCGCTTTCGCCCGCCTTCCCTTCTGCAGCCTCAGCTGCGAAGAACTCCTCCCATTCGGCGATCAGGCGGGAAACCGCCAGGTCCATGGGCTTGCGGGTGGTAAAGCCCGCAGCCGCACGGTGACCGCCGCCGTGGTGCTTCATGGCCATGGCCCGCACGTCCGTGTGGTCCTTGGCGCGGTAGCTGCCGCGGACACCCGTGTCCTGCTCGCGGAGCATGCAGGCAACGCGCACGCCCTGGATGGAACGGAGGATGTCGATCATGTTCTCGGCGTCCGCCTTGGTGGCGCCCAGGCGGTCGAAGTCCTCCTGGTTCAGCCAGGAGATGGCGAACTGGCCGTCGCAGGCGAAGGTCAGGCGGTCCACCACCAGGCCCTGCAGCTTGACGGAGGCCATGCTGCGACTCTGGAACACGCTGGTCGCGGCGTAGTTGGGGTCGGCGCCGGCCTCCAGCATCTGGGCGGCCAGCTGGAACGACTCCACGTTGGTGTTCTGGTTGCGGAAGGAGCCGCTGTCGGTCATCAGGCCGGTGTAGGCGCACTGGGCCACCACCTTGGTCTGCTGGCCCAGCAGACCCGCCAGCTTCCACACCAGCAAGGATGCGGAGGTGCTGTCCGGGTCCACGTAGTTGTACTCGGCCACGCACTCGGGGACTTCGTGGTGGTCCACGGTGATGGTGACGGCGGCCTTTTCATGCAGCTTCCACTGGGCGGGCATCATGCGGTCGGCGTTGGGAACGTCCACGGCAACGAAGGCACCCACGCGGCCCTTGAAGGAGCCGGCGTAGACGATCTCATCGGCGCCGGGCAGGTAGCAGATGCCGGCATCCAGCGCGTCGTCCTTGGCCTTGGTGCAGGTGACCGTCTTGCCCAGGCCGCGCAGGGCATGCATGAGGGCCAGCTGGGAGCCCACGCAGTCGCCGTCGGGGCTCACATGGCCGGCAATGACAACGTTGTCGGAGTCGCGCAGCACCTGCGCGACCCGCTCCAACGTGGTGTTGGTCTGGGGTGACAGTGCCATGGGCTAGTCTTCGCCCTCCTCTTCGGGCATGTGCACGGGAGCGCGCTCGGCCTCATGGGCCAGCGCGGTGGCAATGCGCTCGGCCTGGTCCACGCTGGGATCAAGCATGAAGCGCAGCTGCGGGGCAACGCGCCAGGACAGCTGGCGGGCCATCAGGGAGCGGATGCGGCCGGCGGCCTTCTGGAAGGCAGCGGCAGTGGACTCGTAGCGCTTCTTGTCACAGGTGTAGAACACGTTGCACACGCTGCGGTCGTAGCTGACCTCGCAGGCGGTGATGGTCGCCATGGACAGGCGCGGGTCGGAGATCTCGAACAGCAGGATGGAGGCGATTACCTCACGGGCCTGCTCGTTGACCTTGCGGTTCGAAGAACCTTGCTTCATCTATTCCTCCTATATGCAGGCAAAAGCCCGGCAGGAGCCAGGCCGCACCTCACCCTGCACGCAGGATGGACGCGGCCCGGTCCCGACGGGCTTTTCGCCAAAAAGACCTATTACTCGGTACGCTCGACTTCCACGGTCTTGTAGCCCTCGATGGTGTCGCCCACCTTGAGGTCCTGGTAGCCCTGGATGCCGATGCCGCACTCGTAGCTCTGCTTGACGGACTTGACGTCGTCCTTGAAGCGGCGCAGAGATGCGATGCCGCCCTCGAAGATGACCTTGCCGTCGCGGACGATGCGGACCTTGTCGTCGCGGTGGATCTCGCCTTCCATGACGTAGCAGCCGGCGATGGTGCCCACCTTCGGGACCTTGAAGGTCTCACGGACCTCGGCGATGCCCGTGTCCTGCTCCACGATGTCGGGAGACAGCAGGCCCACGCGAGCCGCGTTGATCTCCTCGATTGCCTCGTAGATGACGCGGTACATGCGGATGTCGACCTTCTCCTTCTCAGCCTGCTGCTTGGACTTGCCGGTCGGACGCACGTTGAAGCCGATGATGATGGCATCGGAGGCGGATGCCAGGGTGACGTCCGTCTCGGTGATGCCGCCGACGGCGGAGTGGACGATGTTGATGCGAACCTCGGACTGGTCCATCTTGCCGAAGGCGTCGCGCAGGGCCTCGATGGAGCCCTGGACGTCGGCCTTGACGATCAGGTTCAGGTCGGTCTGCTTGCCAGCCTCGATGCGGTTGAACAGGTCGTCCAGGCTCATATGGCTCTTGGTCTCCTGCTCGGCCAGGCGGGCACGCAGCGCGCGCTCCTCGGCCAGCTTGCGGGCGTCGCGGTCGTCCTCGAACACGCGGAACTCGTCGCCTGCGGTGGGCACGGAGCCCAGGCCCAGGATCTCGACCGGGTCAGCCGGCTTGGCGGACTTGACAGTCTTGCCGCGGGGGTCGACCAGGGCGCGCACACGGCCCCAGGAGGTGCCGGCCACGACCACGTCGCCGGTCTTCAGGGTACCGCGCTGCACCAGGACGGTGGCAACGGGGCCGCGGCCCTTGTCCAGGTTGGCCTCGATGACGAAGCCGTTGGCCAGGGCGTTGGGGTTTGCCTTCAGCTCCAGGACCTCGGCCTGCAGCAGGATGGTCTCCAGGACGTCGTCGATGCCGATGCGCTTCTTGGCGGAGCACTCGACGAACATGTTGGTGCCGCCCCACTCCTCGGGGATGACGCCGTACTCGGTGAGCTCCTGGCGGACGCGGTCGGGGTTGGCGCCGTCCTTGTCGATCTTGTTGATGGCAACCACGATGGGCACGTCAGCGGCCTTCGCGTGGTTGATGGACTCGATGGTCTGGGGCATGACGCCGTCGTCGGCGGCAACCACCAGGACGATGACGTCGGTGACCACGGCACCGCGGGCACGCATGGCGGTGAAGGCCTCATGGCCCGGGGTGTCGACGAAGGTGATCTGCTGGCCGTTGATGGAGACCACGGATGCACCGATGTGCTGGGTGATGCCGCCAGCCTCGCCGGCAGCAACGCCGGTGTTGCGGATGGCGTCCAGCAGGGACGTCTTGCCGTGATCGACGTGGCCCATGACGGTGACGACGGGCGGACGCGGCAGCAGGTCCTCCTCGGAGTCATGGTACACGACTGCGTACTCCTCCTCGGGAGAGACCACGCGGACCTTGCGGCCCAGGTCGTCGGCGATCAGCTCGATCATATCGTCGGACATGGTCTGGGTCAGGGTCATCATCTGGCCCAGCATGAACAGGCGCTTGATGACGTCGTTGGGGGCAACGC
>JAUNCQ010000084.1 GCA_030526515.1 Coriobacteriia bacterium | reverse complement strand
GAGTTCGTCACCCCGCAGGACAAGATCATGCGCATGTGCGCGCCCATGTTCTAGCAAGCCCTATTCGGCGCCGCCCTTTGTTTCGCCCCCGACACGAGGGCGGCGCACCCTTCCCCGTTATTCGAACAGAAAGGATCGACCATGCTTGATGAAAGCCAGGTCATGGCGGCAAAGCAGGTCATCGACCGCATCGTCGCCAATGTCGACACCGTCATCCAGGGCAAGCACGAGGCCGTTGAGCTGGTGGTGCTGAGCCTGATCGCCAAGGGCCACGTGCTGCTGGAGGACCTGCCCGGCACCGGCAAGACCACGCTGGTCTCCACGCTGGCCAAGTCCGTGGACTGCGGCTTCCGCCGCATCCAGTTCACCCCGGACATCATGCCCTCGGACGTGTCCGGCTTCAGCATCTACAACCAGAAGACCCAGGACTTCGAGTTCCGCCCCGGCGGCGTTATGTCCAACCTGGTCCTGGCCGACGAGATCAACCGCGCCTCCGCAAAGACCCAGTCCGCCCTGCTGGAGGCCATGGAGGAGCGCCAGGTCACCGTCGACGCCGTGACCTACCGCCTCCAGGAGCCGTTCATGGTCCTGGCCACCCAGAACCCCATCGAGCAGTTCGGCACCTACCCGCTGCCCGAGGCGCAGCTGGACCGCTTCCTGATCAAGCTGTCCATGGGCTACCCGGACTTCGCCCAGGAGATGCGCGTGCTCGAGCTGGGCGACTCCGCCAAGAAGGCCATCCACCCGGTGGCCACGGCCCAGGACGTGCTGAACGTGCGCGAGGCCGCTGCCCAGGTGTACGTGAGCCCGCTGGTCTTCCGCTACATCGTTGAGATCGTGACCGCAACCCGCGACAACTCCGAGGTCCAGGTCGGTTCCTCTCCGCGTGGCGGCATTGCGCTGACGGCCCTTGCCCGTGCCTACGCCCTGCTGAAGGGCAGCAACTACGTCATGCCCGACGACGTGAAGTACCTGGCCCCCTACGTGCTGAGCCACCGCATTGCCCTGAGCCACGAGGCCAAGGTCCAGGGCCGCACCGCCCAGGACGTCATCGCTTCCATCATCAGCAGCATTGCGGTGCCGTACTTCGACGAGTCCGAGCTGGCCGGCAAGTAGCCATGGCGGACCGAATCGGAGGAGGTGAGGCGGCGTGATTCAGCTGGGAACCATCGTTGACGGCCGAGAGCTGTACTACGACGCCAGCCTGTACGAATTCAGGGTCGCGCGAAACGTGGTCACGTACCAGGAGGTCCAGGAGCTGGACCGCCACGCTCATGTGAACTGGCTGGCGCCGGAGCAGAAGGACTGGTTCAGGCGGATCAACCCCGTTGACCTGGACCGCTGCAACCGGCGCGCGCTGGATCGGCACGGCAACGGCTACGAGGGGCTTTCGCCCGAAGAGCAGGTCCAGGCTGATGCCAAGCGCAACGACAGCATCCTGGCTGGCAAGATCGTGGACGCCGACCCTGCACTGGTGCAGGCGGTCATTGCGGAAATGGAGAAGCAGGGCGTCTTTGCCCAGGCAGCCGTGGACGCAGGCGCCCAGGCGGTGAACCCCCTTGCCACCATGGAGCTTCCCCGTGGCATGGAGGAGCTGAGCCAGCTGGCCAAGCACGAGAAGCGCCAGATGACGCCCCTTGAGGGAATCCTGATGCGCCGAATCCTGAAGAACAGCGACAAGGCCAAGCTCAAGCGCGAAAAGGAAGCAGCCAAGGCCATTGACGAGGCTGAGAAGCAGCTGGAGGCCGAAGAGCAGGAGCTCAAGGAAAACCACAACATCGCGAAGGCCCAGAAGGCCGCGGCGAAGCGCGAGGAGCGCAGGCACGAGGCCGAGATGAAGGGCGAGTCCAGCACCGAGGAGCGTGCCCTGGCCGAGATGCGCCGTAGGAACAAGGCCAAGAGCGAGGCACTGGACAAGGAAACCACCTACGTTCCGGGTATGGAGAAGAAGCCCAGGGGATTCAAGCTTCCCTTCGGCCCGAATGCCCGTGACGCAGCTGGTGCGAAGAAGCAGTAGGAACGCGGCCACTGCGTTGGAAGTGGCGAATGACCCAAGGAATCTTTAGAAAGAGAAGAAAGCATGATTGGAATCATCGTTGGCATAATCGTGGTTGTGCTGTTCGTACTGGGCATCCGCATTGTGCGTCCGTACCAGAAGGGCGTGGTGGAGCGCCTGGGTAAGTATAAGAAGACCGCTGAGCCGGGCTTCAACTGGATCATCCCGTTCATCGATCGCATGACCCAGGTTGACATGCGCGAGAACGTCGTTGACGTTCCTCCCATGGAAGTCATCACCAAGGACAACGTTGCCGTTACCGTCGACGCCGTCGTGTACTATCGCGCCATCGACGCCGTGAAGCTGATCTACAACGTTACCAACTTCTACCTGGCAGCCACCAAGCTTGCTCAGACCAACCTGCGTAACGTCATCGGCGAGCTGACCTTGGACGAGTCCCTGACCAGCCGCGAGACCATCAACGGCAACCTGAAGGACATCCTGTATGACGCAACCGAGCAGTGGGGCGTCGAGATCGTCCGCGTCGAGCTGCAGCGCATCGAGCCGCCGGCAGACGTCACCCAGGCCATGCATCGCCAGATGAAGGCAGAGCGTGAGAAGCGCGCCGTCATCCTGGAGGCAGAGGGCGAGCGCCAGGCAGCCATCGAGAAGGCAGAGGGCATCAAGCAGTCCTCCATCCTCGAGGCCGAAGGTAAGGCGCAGGCTATCCGCGAGGTCGCAGACGCAGAGAAGAAGCAGCGCGTGCTGCAGTCCGAGGGCGAGGCCCAGGCTGTGCAGAACGTCCTTGCTCAGCTGCATGCCGAGGATACCGAGACCTACATTGCCGTTCGCTACGTGGAGAGCCTGAAGGCCATTGCCGACGGCAACGCCACCAAGATCTTCATGCCGGCCGAGCTGACGGGCATTGCCAGCGCCACCGGCATGATCGGCGAGCTGTTCCAGGGCAGCAAGGTCACCCCGCAGGTAAAGGCTGCCATCCCCGGCGAGGTTCCGCCTCCGCCGGTGGTCCAGTAGTCGCGAGCTGACTGACTGATCGACCTGAGCCCGGGCGCGTGAGCGTCCGGGCTCTTTTTCGTCCTGGGGCGCTTCTGCTTTCAGGGCGAAAAAGAGCCCCTGGTCAGTGACCAGGGGCTCTGTGTGAAAGCTGCTAAAGTGCTTCAGCTTTTGGCCTACTCGGCCTTTGCCTCCTCAGCGGGAGCAGCTGCCTCAGCCTTGGGCTCCTCGGCAATCGGCTTCACTGCTGCATCGCAAGCGTAGCCTTCCTTCTTGCCAGGACGGCCGCCGCCGTAGTTGCCGCCAGCGTAGCCTTCCGGCTTCGGGCCGCCGTGGCGATGTCCGCCGTAGCCTTCCGGCTTCGGGCCGTGAGGACGGCCGCCGCCGTAACCGCCGCCAGCGTAGCCCTCAGGCTTGGGGCCGCGACCGGGGCCGCCGGGACGATGTCCGCCATAGCCCTCGGGCTTGGGGCCGTGGGGGCCGTGTCCGCCGTAGCCCTCCGGCTTCGGGCCGTGAGGACGGCCGCCGCCGTAACCGCCGCCAGCGTAACCCTCAGGCTTGGGGCCGCCAGGACGATGTCCGCCGTAGCCCTCAGGCTTCGGGCCGGGCTTCGGGCCGCCGTAGTGGCCGCTGCCGTAGCCTTCCGGCTTCGGGCCGCCGAAGGGGCCGGGGCCGCCGGGGCGTCCGCCGTAGCCCTCAGGCTTGGGGCCACGGCCAGGACCGAAGGGACCGGGGCC
>JAUNCQ010000037.1 GCA_030526515.1 Coriobacteriia bacterium | reverse complement strand
AAGATCATCGTCGACACCTACGGCGGCATGGGCCGTCACGGCGGCGGCGCCTTCAGCGGCAAGGACTGCACCAAGGTGGACCGCTCCGCTGCCTACGCTGCTCGCTGGGTTGCCAAGAACGTGGTGGCTGCCGAGCTGGCCGACCGCTGCGAGGTCCAGCTGGCCTACGCCATCGGCATGGCCAAGCCGATCTCCGTGCTGGTCGAGACCTTCGGCACCAACAAGGTGCCCGTGGCCGACATCGAGGCTGCGGTCAACAAGGTCTTCGACCTGCGTCCCGGCGCTATCATCCGCGACCTGGACCTGCGTCGTCCCATCTACAAGAAGACGGCTGCCTACGGCCACTTCGGCCGCGAGCTCCCCGAGTTCACCTGGGAGAACCGCGACCGTGCCGAGGCCCTGCGCCAGGCCTGCGGCCTGTAGCGCGCCGGCGGACCCGGCGCGGTTGCGCCGGACCGAATGCGTCGAATGTGCTTCGAGGGAACCCCTGCGGGGGTTCCCTATTTTTTCGCCCGTAAAGCGGATCTTTGGAGCGCGTCTGCATTCTTCTTGTACTGGCGCTGCGTCGGCGCGAACTTGCTATACTCAACCCCTATGAGAATCGCCACCGTCATACTGGACATCCAGACCCAGGCGCTGGACGCGCCCTACTCGTACCTGGTCCTGGACCAGGACGGCAGCGCCGTGCCCGGAGCCCTGTTCTCCGACTCCGACCTGGGCCTGGGCGATCCCGTGCTGGAGGAGCTGACCGCCGCCGGCCACGAGGCCCAGGTGGGCTGCGCCGTGCTGGTGCCCTTCGGCGGCCGACGGGCCGTGGGCTTCGTGGTGGCCCTGGCCGACTACGAGCAGGACCAGGCGGGGGAGTGGCGTACCGTTGCCGGCGACCCGCTGCCGGAGGGCGTGAGCCCTGCCAAGCTGAAGCCCCTGGCCGCGGTGCTCAGCGCCCCGTACTTCGACGAGGAGGGCGCCGCCTGCGCGCTGTGGATGGCCCGCCGCTACGTGGCACCCCTGTCCAGCTGCGTGCGCCTGTTCGCGCCCCCGGGCTGCGTGCCCCGTGTGGTGAACGGACGCGACGGCTGGCGCCTGGAGAAGCCCGTCGTGGGCCAGGTGGACGACCGCTGGGTGGTTGCCGGCCCGGCTGCCGACGGCTTCGTCCCCCGCAAGGGCGCCGTGAAGCAGCAGGCGGTGCTGGATGCCGTGCGCCGCGGCGACGTGCGCCTGGCGGAGCTTTCCGCCGAGTTCGGCGCCGTCAGCTCCGCGGTGAAGGCCTTGGAGTCCAATGATGCCGTGCGGGTGGAGCGCCGCCGCCGCATGCGCGGCATGGATCAGCAGGGCGAAAGCGAATCTTTCGTCCCCAGCCCCAAGCCTGACCTGACCGATGGTCAGCAGCGGGCCCTGGATGCCATCCGCTCCGCAGCCGATGCCCCCGAGGGCGGCGTGGTCCTGGTGGACGGCGTCACCGGCAGCGGCAAGACCGAGGTCTACCTGCAGGCCATCGAGCACGTGCTGGAGCAGGGCCGAACCGCCGTGGTCCTGGTGCCGGAGATCTCCCTGACGCCCCAGACCGTGGCCCGCTTCCGCGGCCGCTTCGGCCAGCAGGTGGCGGTCATGCACTCTCGTATGAGCCAGGGCGAAAGGTTCGACCAGTGGGACTTCGTCCGCAGCGGCCAGGCCCGCGTGGTTGTGGGTGCCCGCAGCGCGCTGTTCACCCCGGTGCGCAACGTGGGCCTGATCGTCATCGACGAAGAGCATGAGGGCTCCTACAAGCAGGACAGCGCCCCTCGCTACGTGGCTCGCGACGTGGCCGTGTGGATGGCCCGCCGTGCCGGCGCCGCGGTGGTTCTGGGCTCGGCCACCCCGTCCATCGAGTCCCTGCATGCCTGCAAGACCGATCCCCGCTGGACCCGCGTGGAGCTGCCCGAGCGCGCCAACGGCAACCCCATGCCCCGGGTGGACGTGGTCAACATGGCGGCGGAGTTCGGGTCGGGGCATCGCTCCATGTTCAGCCGCAAGCTGTCCCAGGCCCTGCAGGCGGAGCTGGCGGCCGGCCACAAGGCGGTGCTGCTGCTGAACCAGCGCGGCTTTGCCAAGTTCCTGCTGTGCCGCGACTGCGGTTTCGTCCCGGAATGCCCCCAGTGCTCCACCAGCCTGACGTATCACGAGCGCGGCAGCTTCATCATCTGCCATCACTGCGGTCATAGCCGGCCCGCACCCCCGGTGTGCCCCGAGTGCGGCAGCCCGTACCTGAAGAAGTTCGGCGCCGGCACCCAGCGGGTGGAGGACGAGCTCCATGCGCTGATCGGCACCTTCCCGGCTCCCGCCAACGGCGCCCAGGTCATCCGCATGGATGCCGACACCACCTCCGCCAAGGGATCCCACCAGCGCCTGCTGGAGGAGTTCGGGCAGGCGGACGCCGCCGTGCTGCTGGGTACCCAGATGATCGCCAAGGGCCTGGACTTCAAGGACGTGACCCTGGTGGGCGTTATCAATGCCGACACCCAGCTGCACCTGCCCGACTACCGGGCAGGGGAGCGCACCTTCGACCTGATCGAGCAGGTCGCCGGCCGCGCGGGTCGCGCCGAGCTGCCCGGCACGGTCATCGTTCAGACCTACGAGGCCACCAACCCCGCTATCCGCGCCGCGGCCTCCTACGACCGCGGCCTGTTCCTGGGGGAGGAGCTTCCCAAGCGCCGCCTGCTGGGGTACCCGCCCTACGTCCGCCTTGCCAACGTGCTGGTGTGGGGTCGTCAGGAGGAGGCGGTTCGGGGCGAAGCCCAGTCCCTGGCCGCCCAGCTCACGCGTCTGGTGGCCGACCAGGGCGGTCCCGGCTGGAGCTGCCTGCCCGCTGCGCCTTGCGTGCTGGCCAAGCTGCGCAACACCTATCGCTGGCACATCCTGGTGAAGTGCCCGGCCGATGCCGACGTGTCCGCGGTGCTGGAGCCCTTCTTCCGCAAGCGCCAGGCCAGCCAGGTGGTCAACGTGGCCGTGGACGTGGACCCCGTCGATCTGCTCTAAGCTCAGGGCGAAAGTGGTTCAAAATAAATAAAATTAGGGGGTTCCATAGGTTTTTGAAAGGTGTATACTAATTCGATGCATCTTTGCGCCCAAATTCGGAAATCTGGGTTTGGAAAGAACCTATGCGAAAGGAAGTTCGCGTGGCTCAGGCTACTAAGAGTGTTAAGAAATCAACGAAGAAGACCGCGGTCGAAGTGGAGGCCCCGGAGGTCGAGGAGTTCGACAACGACCTCGAATCCGTGGACGACTCCGCGGCCGAGGCATCCATCGGCGTCGACGCAGATGACGCCGGTTCCGCTGAAGACAAGCTGGAGAAGGGCGACGACGTCGAGAGCCTGATCGAGGGCATTCCCGAGGAGGAGCTCAAGGCAACCACCGACGTGCAGCTGCCCAAGGTGGGCGGTGGCCGTGCAGGCGCACGTCGCTCCCGTCGCAACAAGCGCGCCAACGACGGCGGCGTGACCATGCTCACCGGTGACCCGGTCCGCATGTACCTGAAGGAAATCGGCCGCGTGCCCCTGCTGACCGCAGCCGAGGAGATCGACCTGGCCATGAAGATCGAGGCCGGCGTGGCTGCAACCGCCAAGCTGGACGAGGCGGAGGAGCAGGGCATCGAGCTGGAGCGTCGCGAGAAGCGTCGTCTGGGCAAGGTCGAGCAGGTGGGCATCGACGCCAAGCAGGCCCTGATCGAGGCCAACCTGCGTCTGGTCGTGTCCATTGCCAAGCGCTACGTGGGCCGTGGCATGCTGTTCCTGGACCTGATCCAGGAGGGCAACCTGGGCCTGATCCGCGCCGTGGAGAAGTTCGACTACACCAAGGGCTTCAAGTTCTCCACCTACGCAACGTGGTGGATCCGCCAGGCAATCACCCGCGCCATCGCCGACCAGGCCCGCACCATCCGCATCCCAGTGCACATGGTCGAAACCATCAACAAGCTGATCCGCATCCAGCGCCAGCTGCTGCAGGAGCTCGGTCGCGAACCAACCCCCGCAGAGATCGGCAAGGAGATGGGCATCTCCGAGGAGCGCGTGCGTGAGATCCAGAAGATCAGCCAGGAGCCGGTTTCCCTGGAAACCCCCATCGGTGAGGAAGAGGACTCCCAGCTCGGCGACTTCATCGAGGACGACGCAGCCGTGGTCCCGCCCGATGCCGCCAGCTTCAGCATGCTGCAGGAGCAGCTGGCCAAGGTCCTGGACGGCCTGGCAGAGCGCGAGCGCAAGGTCATCAGCCTGCGTTTCGGCCTGGAGGACGGCCATCCCCGCACCCTGGAGGAAGTCGGCCGCGAGTTCGGCGTGACCCGCGAGCGCATCCGCCAGATCGAATCCAAGACGCTGGCCAAGCTGCGCCACCCCAGCCGCAGCAGCAAGCTCAAGGATTATCTGGAAGACTAATTACTGCAGAAGGGCCTTCGGGCCCTTCTTTTTTGGTCAATTAATTATTCTTTTGCATAAAGAAACGGCTATCGGTATAATCAGCACAAGTACTATCCTAAGAGTGGCATAAACCGCCGTCATTGTCTCAGGAGGAAACCGTGCAACCTAAGATGACGCCTCGGTACGCAGCGGGCATGGCCCTGCGTTTCGTCCTGATCATGCTTCTGACCTTTTCCGTGAACCACGTGTGGACCACGGTCATTGGCTCCTGGGACGGCAGCAACCAAGCGTATGCGGCAGGGGAGCAGAAGGACGGTGAAGAAGGGGACGAAAAGCCCGCGGGCAAGGACGACCCCAAGCCTGAGGAAAAGGACGACCCGGAGCCCGAGCCCAAGCCCGATCCCAAACCGGAGGAAAAGCCTGACCCGAAGCCCGAAAAGGAGGATCCGTCCATCGAGGACGTTGCCGTGGTCCTGAAGGATACCGACAAGGCCCTGGGCTATGCCAGCAAGGGCAAGTCCACCCAGGACGGCAAGATCGACAAGAAGGGCGGCACCCTGGAGCTTGACAGCCTGGTGTGGTGGAACGACGGCAAGGCCGAACGCAACAACAGCAAGGTCCAGTGGAGCATCAGCGATTCCTCTGTGGCGACTATCTCCCGCAGCGGCCTGGTGACCGCAAAGGGCAACGGCACCGTGACGGTCAGCGCCAAGGTGGACGGCCAGTACACCAAGAAGGGCAGCGACCTGGTGGCCAAGGGCCAGGTGAAGGTCACCAACCAGGAAGCCGACTACTACGTCAAGAAGATTCAGATTCTGACCCCTGACAACAAGGTGGCCAAGACCTACGAGGAAACCAAGGACTACGGCAAGGCCCAGATGCAGTTCCAGGCCAAGGTGACCGTGGTCAATCAGGACACGGGAGATTCGAAGTCCGTCACCACCAAGCGCGAGCTGGGGGAGTACGGCCTGTCTGACATCCTCTGGTCCATTAATGACGAAAACATCGGCGCCGTGAACGAGGACGGCAAGTTCCGCCCCAGCGCCTATACCACCGCCACCATCACCGCTACCAGCAAGGCGGGCCAAGGGGGCGAAAAGGTCACCGCTTCCATTGAGGTAACCACCAAGGACCCCGAGGGCGGTGAGGTGAAGAACGACGCCCATCCCCAGGAGTCCCTGACCGTAAAGGCCTACTGGGAGACCCCGCCTGAGGGCACCACCGAGGAAAACAAGTACGTCATTGACAAGACCTACTCCCTGGAGGACCTGCAGGGCATGAACGTGGTGGAGGAAACCTACACCGCCTTGGGCAAGGGCTCCGGCACCGGCGGCTACTACACCATGTCCGGCCGCGGCGTGTACCTGTCCGAGATTCTGAAGGACGCCGGCGTGGACATCAAGGGCATGAAGAGCATTGCCTTCGGCACCCATGACAAGATCAACACCACGGTCAGCGCCAACTTCGTCTTCGACACCGACCGCTTCTACTATCCCAACATCGACGTGAACAGCAGCGCCGGCAAGAAGCAGGTCGCGCCTATGATCGCATTCATGAGCAGCGAGGTGAAGAGCGGGGAAACCGCCCCCAACTACGACAACCTGACTGACAACACCCGCTTCCGCCTGCTGTTCGGCGCTAAGCGCGACGGCTCCAACAACTCCCAGTACCAGATCAAGTGGATCCACACCTTGTACGTGAAGATGAAGGGCGGTCCCAAGGTCGAGGAGGGCAAGGACGACGGCAAGGGTGACGGCGGCAAGGACAAGGACAAGGGCCACGACCAGAAGAAGGATGACGGCAAGGGCGAAGGCGATTCCCCGGCCGCGCCCGGCCAGGGCAATGGCGGCGCCAACGGCAACACCGGGGGCGGCACCAGCGGCGGCAACCAGGGCACTGACCCGTCCGCCAACGGCACCGGCACCACGGGCCAGGATCCGAACGCCAGCTCGGTGAACCCCTCCGCCTCCGCCGGCGGCGGCTACAAGGTCTACCAGGTCATGAGCCGCTACCACCACAAGACGGAAAAGGAAGTCGAGTACGAAAACCCCTTCGCCCCCTACGCTGCACCCCTGGGCGCTGCGGTGTGCCTGTCCGGCGCGCTGGAGTCCGCCCTGTGGTTCCGTCGCCAGACCCGGGTGGTCCGGTTCGGCATGATGGCCTAGCAGCAGGACGAAAGGGAAGTTCGATAGGAACTACCGGGGCGATGCTTTCGCCCCGTTCATGGAAGGAAAGCGCATGAAAGGAAGGGCTCCCGTGCATCGCTCATTATCTAAGAACAAGAATATGCCCAGGTGGAGTCTGGCGCGCAGAGCGGCGGCCCTGGGCTGTGCGCTGACCTTGAGCGCGGGCCTGGTTCCCGCCCCGGCCTTCGCGGCGCTGCTGCCCCAGTCCATCGAGGACGTGACGCCGAGCTACGACTGGTACGACTACAGCCAGTCCACCTTCACCTTGAAGGACCTCGCTGATTTCAAGGGATTTGCCAACCTGGTCAACGGCGTCGCGGACGTCGACGGCGACGGCGTTGTCGAGCCTGCGGACGAGTTCTGCGGGGCGGAAGTGTACTTTGAAAACGACGGCAACCCCGTGAACTTCCAGGGCACCATGGATCCCATCGGCAGCCGTGAGCATCCCTTCGACGGCACCTTCGATGGCAACGGCGTCACCTTTGACAACGTGACCATCCTGGGCTCCGCCGAGCGTGCCAGCGACCTGGGCCTGTTCGGCCATGCGGGCCCGAACAGCCTGATCCAGAACCTGACCCTGGGCTCCGCCTGCGAGCTGCGAGTCGAGCTGGGCAGCGAATCCGATCGCACCAAGGACAACGACGTCCGCATCTCCGACGTGGGCATGCTGGTGGGCTCCATCGAGGGCAGCATTGCCAACGTGATCACGGAAGCGGACATGACGGTCACCCATGACATGGACCAGATCCCCAAGCTGTACTTTCCCATTCGCAACGTAGGCGGCATTGCCGGCAGCGTGCTGGGCAGCCTGACCCAGTGCACCGCCACCCGCAACGCGTCCCTGTACGTGGCCGAGACCGGATCGCCCTACAAGCCTTCCTCCTCCGCGGAGGATTGGGATGACCAGGCGGTGCTGGTGCTGTGCGTGGGCGGCCTGGTCGGCCAGGCGGGCGAAATCGACTCTTCCAAGACGAAGCTGCTCAAGGACGAGGCCGACCGTGCCGGGACTACCTTCAAGGGCTACGAGGGCGACCGTCCTGCGGAGTACGGCACGGTCATGGATTGCACCAACGCATCCCGCATTGATGTGATCACGCCCCAGACCAACGGCGAGGACCGCTTCGGCAACACCGTGTACTCCCAGGCCGCGGACGTGGGTGGCATTGCCGGCTACGCCCGCTGCTCTTTCGTCGGCTGCGTCAATACCGGCTTCATCAGCGGTGCCCACACCACCGGCATGGGCGGCATCGTGGGCAACCTGCGCTGCCAGACAGAGACCACCGGCTACAACGGCAACTTCACCTCCACCGGCTACGATGACGGCATTCTGGCCCAGAAGAAGGAAGGCGACGCCGATGACGAGCGCTCGGGTGAGGTCTACGAGTGGTCCGGCAAGAACAGCGCCCTGGTGGTCAAGGACTGCGTCAACACCGGCAACCTGTACGGCTACGCGTTCCCGGCGGGCATCGTAGGCCGCGCCGGCACCTACGTGGACATCGAGGGCTGCATCAACGGCTCCGCCACCAAGGAGGTTTCCGTGGTGGCCACCCGCTCCACCAAGCCCTTCGGCTCCGGCATTGCCGGCAGCATCAAGGGTTCCGTTTCCTATTGTGCAAACTACGCCTCCGTCTACTCTGGTGATTGGAAGAACGAAGAGGGCGGCGTGGTGTCCCTGAAGGGCGGCTACTATACCAGCGGCCTGGTGGGCAACACCATCTACTACACCAAGCCCAATGCCGACGGGGACCAGGAGCGCTACACTCCGCTGCCCGAGGTACGCGCCTGCTTCAGCGGCGGTGCTGTTAAGGCCCTGGACAACATGCGCCAGCGCCTGCTGGTGGGCGATAATGCTGGCTACGTGCACCACAACGTGGGCCTGGAGGGCCTGTGCTTCAAGGACTACCTGGTCTACGGCATGTATGACGGCGATACCGAATCCTCCGGCGGCACCTGGGACAACCTGTTCGCTGTGAGCGAGGACGTCCTCAAGGAGGGCTCCGAGGTCAAGGATTCCGGCGGCCTTTCCGCCTTGGGCATCCTGAACGCCCAGGCAGCCAGGGACGGCTACGAGTACTACTGGGTTTTGGACCACGACCAGGACGATCCCCTGAACGATGGCTACCCGGTGCTCAACACGCAGCTGAGCCCCTCTTTCGCCCGTATGGACATTGCGGGTGCGCAGGTGGAGCTGGCTGCCAACGCCAAGTACAACGGCTCGGCCGCTATTCCGCGCGCCAAGGTGACCCTGAACGGTGCGACGCTGACCCAGAACGTCGACTTCAAGGTGATCCCGGACAGCAACGAGTCCATCGAGCTTTCCGAGGACCCGGTCTACACCGCTACCATCCAGGGCATGGGCGCCTATCAGGGCACTGCCACCGCAAAGCTGCGCTACGGCATCTCCAAGGGCGACCTGGCCCAGTGCAACGTGACCGTCTCCAGCCGCGTGTTCAACTGGAACTCCCAGAAGCCTGAGGCCAAGGATGTGGTGGTGAAGGACCCGGCCGGCAACACCGTCGACTCCTCCGAGTACACCTATGACTTCAATCCCGCGGATAAGCAGCTCACTGACGGCAAGGCCGTGAACGTGGGCCGCTACCAGGTGGTCCTGAAGGCTGCCGAAGGTGCTGGCAAGCACTTCACTGGCACTGCCAAGGGAACCTTTAGCATTCGCACCTGCAAGATCGGCGTGGATACCGACCCGAAGAAGCAGGAGCAGCTGGCCAAGCCCGAGGGCGTGCGCTACCTGGGCAAGGAATACGAATGGGACAGCAAGACCCGCGCCATCGAGCAGAAGGACTACGAGCCCAAGATGGTGGTGCCCTACACCGGCAAGTCCATCAAGCCGACCATCACCAAGGTGACCTACAAGGGCAAGGAGCTGCAGTTCGGCGTCGACTACCAGACCCTGTACGGCGATGACTCCATCATGGATGGCACTACCGACGACACGCCCAACATGGGCAAGAAGGGCGGCAAGGCCACGGGCTACGTGAACTGCCGTTACGTCAGCGGCGGCAACTTCAGCAACTACGACATCATGCTGTTCACCATCTCCGACGAGCAGGGCGTGCATGAGGACAAGCACGACATCACCAAGGCGGAGCTGAAGGGCACCGACGACGTTATATTCGAGCCCGGCGAGCCGTACAAGCCCGTAACCGTGTGGTATGGCGGCTCCCAGCTTGACGAGGGCGTCGACTACGCCATCAGCTACAAGAACAACGCCGCGGTGGGTACTGCCACCTTCACCGTCACCGGCAAGGGCGACTACGCCGGCACCTTGACCGGCTCCTTCCAGATCGTCAACGGCGCTCCCTACGAGCTGATCTATGACTATGACGAAACCGCCGGTACCGCTACCGCCACGGGCGTGGAGTACAAGGGCATGCGCGATTCCTTCGCCCTGACCATTCCCTCCACCGTGAAGAAGGATGACGTCACCTATCAGGTGACCGCCATTGCCAGCATGGCCTTCGGCGGTGCGTCCGCCGCTGACTTCCGCGGCACCGCGGCCAAGGAAAGCAAGGGCAGGATCAACGCCGTCACCATCCCGGCCACCGTTACGACCATTGGCGACTACGCCTTTGCCAGCGGCAGCTCCGCGGCGACCTGGAACAAGGTTGCCAAGGTGGCCATTGCCAACATCGGGTCCAGCCAGCTGAAGACCATCGGCAAGTATGCCTTCTCCGGCTGCGGCAACATGACCAGCTTCACCTTCCCGGCCAAGCTGGAGACCATCGGCGACGGCGCCTTCCGCACCGGCACCGTCAGCGGCACCGTGGTGGAGTCCAAGATCAAGCGCCTGGTGTTCCTGGGCAAGGATGCCGGCGCGCCTGCCGTGACCGGTAAGTTCACCTTCCAGGGCCTGGGATCCGCAGGCTCCAAGGTCCTGGTGCTGGGCTACTCTGCCGCCACCGGCGTCAAGTCCATGGCGGCTGCCAACGCGGCCAAGACCAAGGGATCCAACTCCGGCATGAACTTCAGCTACGTCAACGTGGGCACCGGCTCCGTGGCAAGCTGCAAGTACGGCTCTTTGACTGACAAGACCTACACGGGCAAGGCCCAGGTCCCGGCCGTGAAGGTTTCCTATGGTGCCTACACATTGGTCAAGGGCACTGACTACGACGTGTCCTACTCTGGCAACAAGTACGTGGGCACCGCCAAGGTGAAGGTCACCGGCAAGGGCATCTTCGCCAGCACCAAGACCCTGACCTTCAAGATCAACCCGAAGGGCACCAGCCTGACCACGCTGAAGAAGGGCAAGAAGTCCCTGACGGCCTACTGGAAGAAGCAGTCCAGCCAGACCAGCGGCTATCAGATCAGGTACAGCCTGTACAAGTCCATGGCCAAGGCCAAGACGGTGTCAACCACCAAGACCTACAAGAAGGTCACTAAGCTGAAGTCCAAGAAGACCTACTACGTGCAAGTTCGCACTTATAAGACCGTTTCCGGCAAGAAGTACTATTCTGCTTGGTCTGCCAAGAAGAGCGTGAAGACCGCCTAGCGGCGGGGGAGCGCAGCGAAGGACGGCCTCGGAAAACGAGGCCTCTTTCGCCCCTTGCATTATCCATATAATCGAATATAGTGAAAGATACATATTAATTACGATGGAAAATAGACGGATATGCGAACAATGGAGGTGAGGCCTGCGCAGCGGCTTAGAGACAAGGGGGCGAAAGGCAGCCTCCGCTACATCGACCGATCAACCGACAATCCGAGGGAGGATTACATGCAATCCATCAAGAAGCGCCTCACGTGGCTGGTAGCCACGGTTTGCGCCGTCGTGATGCTGGCGTGCACCGCGTCCTTTGCGTGGGCAGACGAAGCTGCATTCATGACCCTGTACCTGAAGGACTCCAACACCGGCAACGTGACTCCGGTCAAGACGTACAGCCAGCAGGAGTTCTCCGAGCTGGCCGCTCCGATCACCGCTTCCGCCATGAACAGCACCATGCAGGTGTACACCACCAATGTGGCCGTCACCTTCGAGGACCTGTTCGCCGATGCCGGCCTTGACGTTGCCGATACCGACACCGTTTACGCTGCTGCCGCATACGGCACCGATGCCGAGTTCGGCCTGGGCATTGACTGGACGTGGGCCGACATGAAGGCCGGCCAGTTCTATCCCGACGCTTCCGCTGGCAATTACGTGGCGACGAATGCCGTCCCGGTGGTTCCCTGCCTGGGCCTGAACAACGCCTCCTCCGCCAAGAACTACGAGGGCACCGCTGGTGCTGTCGAGGCCGCCAACCTGGCCACCCTGGCAACCGACCCCTCCACGGGCGTGTCCTCCGCTCCTCGCCTGTTCCTGGGCATCTCCGCCCAGAACTTCACCGCTGACAAGGCTTCCGATCCCAACATCCAGGGCGGCAAGCGCTGCATCAGCGGCGTCAACGCCATCGTTGTCACCAAGGACCTGTACATGAGCGTTTACGCTCAGAGCCCGCTCGAGGCTCCGTCCCTGGTCAAGTCCTACACCAAGGCAGAGTTCGAGGCCCTGGCTACTCCGACCATCGCTTCTGCCATGAACGGTCTGGCCCAGCTCTACACCACCAACAAGGCCGTCACCTTCGAGGATCTGTTCGCCGATGCTGGCGTTGACGTCGCTGACGCTGACGGCGTCTATGCCGCTGCCGCCTACGGCTCTTCCGCCGAGTTCGGCCTGGGCATTGATTGGTCCTGGGGCGCCATGAAGGCCGGCCAGTTCTATCCCAACGCTGCTGCTGGCAGCTATGACGCTACCGGCGCCGTGCCCGTGGTTCCCTGCCTGGGCCTGAACTACGCCACCAGCAAGGACTACACGGGTACCGCTGGCGCAGCCGAGCAGCAGAATCTGAGCACGCTGTTCAACGACCCGACTACCGGCGTCACTTCTGCACCGCGCCTGTTCCTGGGTATCGCGCAGGACAAGTTCACCGCCGACTATGCTGACGACAAGAACATCCAGGGCGGCAAGCGCTGCATCAGCGGCGTCAACGCCGTGGTCGTGAACCTGCGCTCCGCCGCTCTGCCTGCTGCCAAGAAGCTGACCTACAACGGCAAGACCCAGACCGGCGTTGAGGCCGACGCTGCCTACGCTGTTACTGGTGGCGCCAAGAAGACCGCCGGCACCTACAAGGCAACCTGCACTCTGAACCAAGGCTTCGTCTGGGCTGACGGCACCACCGAGCCCAAGGTCGTTACGTGGAAGATCGCCAAGGCCTCCCAGAAGGCCACCGCAGCCAAGTCCACCGTCACCAAGACCTACGCCGCCGCCAAGTCCGGCAAGTACAGGGGCAAGGTGAAGACCACCAAGACCATCACCAGCCTGGCAAAGACCTTTGGTCTGAAGTCCGTCACCGCCAAGTCCTACAAGGTGACCAGCTACGCCAAGTCCGCAACTGCCAAGAAGTACATCACCGTGACCAAGTCCGGCAAGGTGTACGTGAAGAAGGGCCTGAAGAAGGGCACCTACACCGTGACCATCAAGGTTACCGCTGGCAGCTCCACCAACTGGAACTCCGCAACCAAGACCGTCAAGCTGAAGGTCTGCGTGAAGTAGGGGAGCAGCTCTCATAAGCTCACCTGCCTGGAAGGGTCGCCGATGGGCGGCCCTTCCTTGTTTTTCGCCCGAAAGAAAACGCGCCGTAAGACCGCTCACTGTTTCAATTTCTTATTATTTTAATAAGAGTTTCAACAATCGAACGGTACTGTGGTCTGCGACGCGGTGCTGCACGCCTGGCGTCAGGGGTTTCTGCGCTTTCTCCGAATCGACGGGCAGGGGGCTGCTTCTGCGGCGGCTCCTTTGAGCGGGCGCATGCCTGTTTGACTTGCTATGTCGAAATCTACCCTTGGGAGGAAGCAAATGAGCTTTGCAAGAAAGTCCCTGCGTGCGAGCAGGGTAGCGGCCGTGGTCATGGCTGCACTGGTTGCCGTCCTGGCGTTCGCCGGCGTTGCCTGGGCCGGTGATGCGGTGCTGGCCGTCAAGTACCAGGATGCCGTTACGGGCAATCAGGTCACGGTCAAGGAGTTCACCGCCGCCGAGCTGGAGGAGATGGCGATGGAGGATGTGATTTCCGCTCAGAACTGGGCTCGCAAGCCTGGTACGGAAACCGTCATGAGCACCGTCTACACCACCAAGAAGTCCGTCCCGGTGTCCGCCCTGATCGACGCTGCCGGCCTGCCGGTCTACGACGTCGACACCGTTCAGATCGGCGCTGCCGACAACAACGTGTCCCATACCTGGGCCGATTGGAACACTCAGTGCTTCTATCCCAATGCTGCTTGCACGGGTCAGAACCGCTACGACGCCACCGGCCCCATTGCCGTCCCCGTGTCCGTTGCCCTTGAGTGCGTGAAGATGAACGGCGGCTCTGCCTATGCGGTTGCCGCGCATGTTGAGAAGGTCAATCTGGACGGCTACGACCAGGCCAGCAAGGACAGCATGGTCCTGATGTGCGGCATCTCCCCGGAAAAGTTCACGTCCGCCTACATTGACGACGTGAAGGTCCAGGGCGGCAAGCGCTTCCTGAGCGGCATCAACGAGATCGTGGTCAAGAGCAACGTAATGTGGATGCCCATGAAGAAGGACGGCCTGGTCTACAACGGCAAGGTTCAGCAGGGTACCACCTGCGCCGCCCTGGGCGTTGTGGCCTCTGGCGTTGAGTCCGCAAAGAACGCCGGCACCTATACCGCCACGTACACCCTGAAGGAGGGCTACGCCTGGTCCGACGGCACCACCGACCCGCAGGTGGTCAAGTGGAGCATCGCCCGCAAGGGCCAGGTCATCTCCTGCAAGACCATCGTGACAAAGACCTATGCCGCCGCCAGGTCCGGCGCGTACAAGGGCAAGCTGAGGACCACCCGCACCGTTCCCAGCCTGACCAAGACCTTCAGCATCGCCTCCGTTACGTCCAAGTCCTTCGCCAAGTCCGGCGTGTCCGTCTGGAGCAAGGCCAAGAACAAGTACGTCGCCTCCAAGACCGCTTCCGCCAAGGTCACCGTGACCAAGGGTGGTAAGGTGTACGTGAAGAAGGGCCTGAAGAAGGGCACCTACAAGGTGGCCGTGAAGGTCTCCGCCGCTCAGAGCACAAATTACAAGGCCGTCTCCAAGACCATCTACCTGAAGGTCAAGGTCAAGTAGGATAGCTTTAGCGCATTGTTTCCGAAGCGGGGCAGGGGAGGAATCTCATGCCCCGTTTTGCTATTATTTTCGTTGTCATTTATATAAAAACTTATATAATAGCTATGTCGATATATACATCGTGGACAGGTATATTATCCTGATGCGGCATATATGTTAGGAGCGTATGGTGGCCATCTTCGGCACAAAGGCAAGCAACGCGGGCACCCCGGCGGTGCTTCGTGCGCTCCTGTGCGCGGCCCTGTGCTCCGGGCTGATCCTTCCCGCCTGCACGAGCGCATCTGCGCCCGAGCAGAAGGACGGCCCCTCTGCCGCCGCGACCCAGCCCGCAGCTTCCAAGGAAGAGCAGCAGAAGGGCGAAAGCGCCGCTGGTCAGGCCAAGCCGCAGGCTGGTGACGAATCCAAGGCCGACAGGACGCCCCAGAGCATCCCCGGCGCGACCGACGCCGAAACCCGTGAGGCTGCGCAGTCCGTCCGCGGCTCCCTTGCGGGCTTTGCCGAAAAGGACCCGAAGGTCTTGAAGGCATGCCTGTCCGAGGTAGGGTTCGATCCCAATGACTACGGCATTTCCTGGGGCTGTTTCGCCCAGACGTATTACCGCGACTTCCGCTTCTCCGTTGACTCCGTGGACCCCGAGCGGGATGGCAGGGGAGGCATTGGCGTGACCTTTACCATTGAGGTGCCGGTCATGACCAAGGTCGTGAAGCTCATGTATGACACCAACAAGGCAGCCGTCGAATCCGGCGCTGACGCTCGCAAGAAGGGCCACTCCGACAAGGCGTGGCGCAAGGCGTGGAAGAAGGCGAAGGTCGGCACCGACAAGCTGAGCGGCACCCTGTATGTGCTCCAGGGCAAGAATGGGTCCTGGGAGCTGGAGGACAAGGCGGCGTTCGCCGCGCTGCTCATGGACGGCTACGATCCGCGCCAGGTATAGGAGAGGTACTACCATGACCCAGGCAATCACCGATAAGACGTGCTCGCGGCGCTCGTTCCTGATGTTCGGAGGCAAGGCGGCCCTGACGGTTGCCCTGGTTCCCGGCACCTTGGCGGCGCTGGCGGGCTGCAAGTCCGACAAGGGCGATGAGATCTTCCGTGGCGAGCGCAAGATCGTGGACCACGCTGACCGCGAGGTCACCATTCCCACCGTGGACACGCTGGAGCGCATCTACTTCACCAGCGCCCTGGCCCAGACCTACGTGTTCAGCCTGGCGCCGGAGCTGCAGGGCGGCACGGCGTTGCAGCTGACCGAGGAGGAGCTCAAGTACATGCCGGCCCTGGAGGCCGACCTGGAGTACATGGGCTCCATGAGCGGCGGCGGTGAGATCGACCGCGAGATGCTGGTGGAAAAGGACATCCAGCTGATCTTCTCCATCAGCGGATCGCCTCTTTCGGCCTCTGACATATCCATTGCCGACGAGCTCCAGGACTCCACGGGCATTCCCGTGGTCATGGTCGATGGCAGCTTCACCAACGTGGTGGAGGCCTATAGGTTCGTGGGCGACATCATGGGCCAGGAGGAGCGCGGGGCGGAGATATCGGCGTTCCTCAAGGACATCTACGACGGCGTCACCGCCGCGGTGGCTGACGTCCCTGACGACGAGCGGGTTTCCCTGTACTACGCGGAAGGTCCCTTCGGTCTGGCGACCGAGCCTGCCGGCAGCGAGCACGGTGCCGTGTTCGATGTGTGCCGCGCCCGCAACGTGGCCAAGGTGGAGCTCACCTCCGGCCTGGGCATGACCACCGTGAACCTGGAGTCCGTCATCGAGTGGGACCCCGAGGTCATCGTGGCTTGGGACGACGTGATCCGCGGCGGTGCCGATGAGATCATCCGCACCGACCCCGACTGGTCCGACATCCGCGCCGTGAAGGACGGCCGCGTGTACACCATGCCCAACGCGCCCTTTGCCTGGTGCGATCGACCGCCGGGAATGAACCGGTTCCTGGGACTCCAGTGGGTTGCCAACATGCTCTACCCGGACCGCTACGACGTGGACATGGTTGAGAAGACCAAGGAGTTCTTCAGCAAGGTCTACTGGGCCGACATCACCGACGAGCAGGCGAAGGACCTGCTGGGAAACAGCTACCCGCCGTATAAGAAGGCTTAAGCTAGAAAGAGAGGCCGTATTCCCATGGGCGCATTCGAGTCAACCTACCTGCCGGAGATCCTGCATGACATTGCCATGGGGCTGCTGATTCCGGCCATGGTCGCCATCATCATCCTGATGCTGCTGACCCTGTTCTTCCTGGGCCAGGTCATTGTGGAGTTCTTCTGCGAGCGCAGGCACTTCAAGCAGAACATGCCCAAGATCGTGAACCAGATCAACGACGTGGACTACCAGGGCGTCACCGACGTGGTGGTTGGAAGCCAGCTGCTGAAGTATCAGAAGGCTGCTCTGGTAACCATCTCCCAGAACATGGGCCTGCCCGAGGAGCCGCTGTTCAGCCTGGCTCAGATCGAGATCGCCCGCATGGAGAAGCGCTACCAGCGCCGCCTGGCCTGGACCGACACCATCTCCAAGGTGGCGCCGCTGCTGGGCCTGATGGGCACCCTGATTCCCCTGGGCCCTGGCATCGTGGCCCTGGGCCAGGGCGACGTGGCCGGCCTGTCCAAGTCCATGGAGC
This sequence comes from Coriobacteriia bacterium, assembly GCA_030526515.1. Lineage (GTDB taxonomy): Bacteria > Actinomycetota > Coriobacteriia > Coriobacteriales > Eggerthellaceae > SUG1186. The sequence continues at coordinate 8,549 of JAUNCQ010000037.1, read as the reverse complement.
TGGCCTTTGACGCAACGGTCTGCGGCCTGGTCTGCGCCATCGTGGCCCTGATCGTGTCCAAGATCCGCGGCGGCTGGTATGACGAGTACGTCCGCACCCTGGAGTCCCTGGTGGGCTGCGTGGTGGACAAGGCTGATGTTGCCCGCAAGCAGGGCGTGCAGCTGCCCGCCAACTATTGCGGTGACCCGCTGAAGGAGTTCGTGGTCCAGGCCGCGCCGGCGGCGAATTCCGCCGCGGCCGATCCTGCAGATCCTGCTGAGCCGAAGGGCGGCGAGTAGGCCATGGCGCGCAGCTTCAGGGAAAGCCGCTTCCGCGGCCGGCGGGACATAGGCGAAGACGTCAACCCGTCTGCGTACATCGTGAACCTGGCGGACTGCATGCTGGTCTTGGCGCTGGGCTTCATGGTGGCGTTGATCAGTTACTGGAACGTCAAGATCACCCCCACCACCGACCTGAACGACACCAACATGCAGGAAGTGGACCCCTCCACCCTGCCTGCCGAGATGATCGAGGGCGGATCCTACTTCGTGGAGGCCGGCAAGGTCTACCAGGATCCTAACACCGGCGAGCTGTTCATGGTCGAGGAGGTCGACGAAGAGGGCAACACCGTGGCCAGCAAGCACGCCAAGGACGGCGATGGTACCGACGGCAAGCCCTCTGACGCCGCCAAGGCGCGCGCAGCGGGGGCCGACTAATGGCGAAGGTCGAGGATAACAGCACCAGCAAGGAGTCCCTGCTTGCGGCAGGGGCCGCGCTGGCGGCTGCCCAGGATCAGGGCGAAACCGCCGATGCGCTGCTGGATGCGGGTGACGCTGAGGAGTACGACGACGCTGCGGCGCTCAACGACACGTCCCTTTCGCCCGCTAAGAAGGCATTCATTGCCGTGGCCGTGGTGGCCATGTTCTTCATAAGCTTCATGCTGGGCAAGTACTCCATGACGCCGTTGGAGGTCTGCTCCGTGGCCCTGGGGTTCATCCCCAAGTGGCTGGGCTACTTCGCGGCGGCGTTCCCTGACCCGGCTGCCATGATGCAGGTGATCAGCCTGGACGTGCCCATGGACACCCCCGAGCGCGTCCTGTTCAAAATCCGCCTGCCCCGCATCCTGGTGGTCATGCTGGTGGGCGCGGCCCTGGCCATTGCCGGCGCCAGCTACCAGGGCATGTTCAAGAACCCCTTGACGTCCCCGGACCTGCTGGGCGCGTCCACGGGCGCGTCCTTCGGCGCGTGCCTGGCGCTGCTTCTGAGCCTGGGCGGCGAATACGTGCAGCTGTTTGCCTTCATCGGCGGCATGGTGGCCGTGGGCCTGGCCGTGTGGCTCAACAAGATGGTCGACTACGACCCGACCCTGGGCCTGGTGCTGGCGGGCATTCTGGTCAGCACCTTGTTCCAGAGCGGCATGAGCCTGATCAAGCTGGTGGCGGACGCGGATGACAAGCTGCCCTCTATCACCTTCTGGCTCATGGGCAGCTTTGCCAGCATCAACTGGGCCGACTTCCTCATGTGCCTGCTGCCCATGGTGTTCGGCTTCGTCCTGCTGATATCCCAGTCCTGGAAGCTGAACGTGCTCTCCTTCGGTGACGAGGAGGCCCGGTCCATGGGCGTGAACACCCGCTGGACCCGCCTGTTCGTTATCTTCGCGTCTACCCTGGTCACCTCCATCTCCGTGGCGGTTGCCGGCGTGGTTGGCTGGATCGGCCTGGTCATCCCGCACCTGGCCCGCGCCATAGTGGGGCCCAACTACAAGGTGCTGCTGCCCACCTCCATGTTCGTGGGCGCGGCGTACCTGCTGATCGTGGACAACATGGCCCGCCTGCTGGCCAGCGTCGAGATTCCCATCGGCATCCTGACCGCCATCCTGGGCGTGCCGTTCTTCGTGTTCATCTTCCGACGCAACATGAAGGGGTGGAGCTAATGGAGGCGACGAAGCTGCTCGACCCGCGCAAGGTGCGCCAGGACGTTGCCGAGCTGGCCGCCGCCCAGAGCGCGGAGCACCTGTTGGAGGTCCGCGGCCTGAAGTGCGGGTACGGCAAGAAGAATCCCGTGGAGATCGTCCACGGGGTGGACTTCACCGTGGACAAGGGCCAGTTCGTGTGCATCATCGGCTCCAACGGCTGCGGCAAGACCACCACGCTGAAGGCGGTCATGGGCCTGCTGCCGGCCATGGACGGCCAGGTGCTCATCAGCGGCCAGGACGTGCATCGGATGAACGAGAAGGAGAAGGCGCGGCATTTCGCCTACATTCCCCAGGCCCATACGCCGCCGTTCCCGTTTTCCGTGGCGGACGTGGTCATGATGGGCCGCACGCCCTACGTGAACAAGCTGGCCCGGGTGACCAAGCGCGACCGCGTGGTGGCGGGCAAGGCCCTGGACCTGCTGGGAATCCGCCATCTGGCCAAGGAGGAGTACACGAACCTTTCCGGCGGCCAGCGCCAGCTGGTGCTGATCGCCCGCGCCCTGGCCCAGGAGTCGGACATGCTCATCATGGACGAGCCCACCGCGGCCCTGGACTTCGGCAACCAGCACCTGGTACTGTCCTGCATGAAGACCCTGTCCAAGCTGGGCAAGGCGGTGGTCATGGTTACCCACGACCCCGACCATGCCCTGTTCTGTGCGGACCGCGTCATAGTCATGGGCAAGGGCCATGTGATCAAGGAGGGCACGGCGGAGGAGTGCATCACCACTGACGTGCTGGAGCAGATCTACGGCGCCACCGCCAAGGTGGTCGACGTGGAGGTGGAGCCCGGCCGCGTGGAACGCGTGGTCGTGCCCCTGCAGTAGAACCTGACTAGGAGGACCGAATGGAGTTTCCGAACCCGATTTGCGCCAACGCCGACCTGCACGGCGGCGCATGGGACCTGTACGACAAGCTGATCGAGGGCGTTCCCGCCGGCATCTGCGTGAAGGACTACTGCCTGGGCACCGCCTGGAGCTACGTGGACGCCGAGTGCGGCATGGGCGTGGCCTACACGGACCGCGGCGGCGCCAAGCGCAGCGTTGCCTGCGACCTGCGCGGCATCGAGCTGCGTGAGATGGCCAAGCTGGCCAAGTCCTGGTGCTTCAAGGAGGCTACCCTGGGCATTGCGGCCCTGAACGCCTGGTACAGCAACCCGGAGCGCCTGGACTCGCTGGGCGCCCGCTATGACGACGACGAGGCCGTTGCCGCCAACCAGACCGTGGTGGGGGACTCCGAGGAGGGCGGCCCGCGCTGCGGCAAGCGCATGGACGCCTTCGACACCTTCATGCCCCAGGTCGACGCAATGGGCGGCAAGGCCAACATCGTGATCGTGGGCCACTTCCCCCGGGTGGAGCGCTTTGCCGACCACGGCAACCTGGTGGTGCTGGAGCGCAACTGCAAGGACGAGTGGGACACCCCCGACCCGGCCTGCGAGTACGTCATGCCTCAAGCCGATTTCGCCTTCATCACCGGCGTGACGCTGATCAACAAGACCGCCCCGCGCCTGCTGCAGCTGACCAAGGACGCCTGCACGGTCCTGGTGGGCCCCAGCGTGGTCATGAGCCCGCAGCTGTTCGACTTCGACGTGCAGTCCCTGTCCGGCAGCGTGGTCGACGATCCCGAGGCCGCCCGCTTTGCCGTGCAGAACGGCGTGGGCAAGTTCTTCGGCCGCGCGCTGCGCATGTGCTCCCTGGACCGCCCCTAGGGCAACCGCCTTTCGCGATCGTGCGGGGCGTCCGGCTTTTCTGCCGGGCGCCCCGCTTTGCGTTTCGGGGCGAAACGGACCGGGCGGGTCTTTCGCCCGATTCATCTGGATAAACGGGAAGGTAACGGTGTTGGACCCTTGGCGCGATGCGCGGTGGTTTAGGTATAATCGCATGTTGGAAGATAAGGTTTGGGAGGCTCCGCATATGAATCAGAAGCCGAATAGCATGCAGGAAGACAAGATCCGCGAGTTCATGGGGATGGTCATGAAGCCCGCTGAGCAGCGGCCGTCCATCGACGAGCTGGTGGAGTTCGTGGGCCGTCATTACCAGGCGGACCGCTCGTACATCTTCGAGCGCAGCGAAGACGGTCGGTTCACCGTCAACACCCACGAATGGTGCGCGGAGGGCGTGAGCCCGGAGATCCAGAACCTGCAGGAGGTCCCCATCAACGTGGTGGATCCCTGGATGGTGGAGTTCAGGCGCCGCGGTGCCTTCTTCATATCCGTGGATGACGAGTACGCGGCCCAGGAGCCCATGACCTACGAGGTGCTGGAGCCCCAGGGAATCACCAGCCTCATGGCCGCGCCCATCGTGGTGGACGGCGACATCATCGGCTTCCTGGGCGTGGACAACCCCAATGACAACCTGGACCACGAGATGTTTCTGACCGTTGCCGCCAACGTGGTGAACCATGAGTCCCTGATCCTGAAGGAAAAGGAGCAGGAGGCGGCGTACAGGCGGGAGCTGGAGGCCGCCCGCGAGGCTGCCGAGGTGGCCAACGAGGCCAAGACCAGCTTCCTGTTCAGCATGAGCCACGACATCCGCACGCCCATGAACGCCATCATCGGGTTCATAGACCTTATGGACAAGCATCGCCTGGACCAGGAGCGCTTCGAGGACTACCTGGGCAAGGTCAAGGACTCGTCCGCCATGCTGCTGTCCATCATCAACAACGTGCTGGAGATGGCTCGCATCGAAAAGGGCGCCGTGAGCGTGGAGGAGAAGGTCGTTTCCGCCGAGCGCTTCAACGACACCCTGTACTCGGTGTTCAGCGAGGTCATGCGCTCCCGCGGCATCGAGTTCGTGAACGAGCGCCACGTCCAGCACAAGTACGTGCACTGCGACGTGACCAAGATGAGCCAGGTGTTCAACAACATCCTGAGCAATGCCTCCAAGTACACCCAGCCCGGCGGCCGGGTTTCCATGGTTCTGGATGAGCTGCCCTGCGAACGCGAGGGCTGGGCGACCTACCGTGCCACCATCTCCGATACCGGCATGGGCATGAGCCCGGAGTTCCTTCCCACCATCTTCGACGAGTTCAGCCGTGAAAGCACCAGCACCGTGAGCCGTATCGAGGGCACCGGCCTGGGCATGCCCATTGCCAAGCGCCTGGTGGACCTGATGGGCGGCACGATCGAGGTTACCAGCACGAAGGGGGAGGGCACGACCTTCACCATCACCATAGATCTGCGCATTGCGCCTGAGCCTGAGCAGGGCGAAGAGGCCGTGGCACCCCTGGATCTGAGCACGTTCCAGGGCAAGCGCGTCCTGCTGGCGGAGGACAACGATCTGAACGCCGAGATCGCCATGGAGATCCTGGGTGAGGTGGGCTTGCTGGTGGAGCAGGTCGAAGACGGGTCCCGCGCCCTGGCGGTGCTGCAGGAGGCGCCTGCGGGCTGGTTCGACTGCGTGCTCATGGACATCCAGATGCCCATCATGGACGGCTACCAGACCGCCCGGGCCATCCGCGCGCTGCCTGATCAGGCAAAGGCGGGAATCCCGATCATCGCCATGACTGCCAACGCCTTCGAGGAGGACCGGCGCGCAGCGGTGGAGGCCGGCATGAACGACCACGTGGCAAAGCCAATCGACGTGACCCGACTGATCGCGGTTCTGGCGGGATCCTGTCTGCGGGCGAAAGGTAGCAGAAGCTGCCTGGCGAGAACTCGAACTGGGCGATCGTCAGCAAGCGTCGTGGGAGTCAGATGCGGGCCGGGGTCGGGCGGAGTGCCTGGCCCCGGCCTTTTTTCGTTAGCCGCAGAGCAGATTCCGCATGAGGGCCGCGGATTCGTCCGTGGGGCTGATGGGGCGGGCTTCGCCCCATGCGGCGAAGCGGTCAGCCGCTGTTACCAGGGCGAGGTCCAGCAGGCCTTCCCGGACCACGATCAGCGCATGCTGGGCAAGGGGGCCGGGTCCGCCTTCCAGCATGGCCAGGGCGCTGGTCAGGCCTTCGCCCCGCATGAGCTCAAGGCGGCCCAGCTCGTCCACTACCAGCAGGCCCGGTCGGTCTGCGGTGCGGGTGGCCAGGTCGTCGAAGTGGGCGTTCACCTGGCCTATGGCGGCGTCGCTGATGTCCCAGCCCAGCTGGGCGCGGGCGCTTTGGCTATTTGCGTTCTCCGTCCCGTCAGCGCGGGAGAGGTCCCGACGGCGGGCGAAGCTGATCAGGCGGCCCTCCGGCAGCAGCAGGTTGTTGATGCCGAGCTTTTCGTACCTGCCTTCGCCTGCCATGCCGCGGTCCGCTGCGGTGCCCAGCTGGCCTTCGGGGCGCTCCACCCAGTCGCCGGGAGCTAGCACGCCGCTGACGGGGACGCCGGCGTCCTGCAGCTGCTGGATCTGGGCCTGAAGCCAGCGGGTCTTGCCGATCTGGACGTCTCCGGTGAGTACGAGGAGCATGAGAGGGCCTTTCTGGGTCGTTCTGGCGCTCGGAGGTGTAGGAGAGGGACGGCGGGCCTTTCGCCCCTCTGAGGGCCGTTCTGGCGGTTCTGGAGTGCTAGCGGAGCTCTACTTGGATGACGTCGCCGGCGTGGGGCTGCTCGTCGGCCTTGTTGCTGAGCATGTACAGACCGTTGGCGTCGGCAGCTTCGGAGGAGCCGGGGCGGCCGTTCACCGGGATGGCGGTCAGGACGCCGTCTTCGCCCAGCTCCACGCGGACGGGCTTCACGCCGTAGAAGGTCTTGCCGGGATCCACGATGCTGGGACGCTTGTCGCCGGCGGTCTTGGGGCCGCCGTGCTTCTTGGCGGGGAATTCCTGGGTCAGGCGCGCCGGGACGAAGTTGCCTTCGGGGCTCAGGCCCAGGAACGCGCGCATGAGGGGGCGCAGGTAGAAGTCCAGGGTGAAGGAGGCGCCGCCAGCGGGGCCGGAGATGCCCACCACGGGCTTGCCGTCGACCATGGCGAAGGAGCTGTGGTGGCCGGGGCCGTGGTTGGTTTCATGGTAGTAGACGGTGCCGAGCTCCTCCATCTGCTCGACGGACCAGTCGTCGGAGCCCTTGGAGCTGCCGGCGTTCAGGACCACGATGTCGGCCTGGGCGCAGGCCTGGCGGATGGCGGCGCTGATGAGCTCGGGCTCGTCGGGGACGATGTCGAAGCCGATGAAGTCGCCGCCCCATGCCTGGACCTTGCCCTGGACCAGCAGGCTGTTCGTCTCATAGTTCTTGCCGTGGGCGGCGAAGGCCTTGCCCTCGGAATAAGGGACGCCCGGGGCTACCAGCTCGTTGCCGGTGGGGATGAATGCCACGCGGGGCTTGCGGGCCACGGGTGCCTTGCCCATGTTGCCGGAGCCGATGTTCGCGGCTACGTCCGGGGTGATGACGGTGCCTGCGGTGGCGGTCACGGATGCGCCGCGCTGGAGCTTTTCGCCCGCGGGACGGGTGCCTGCGTACTGGGCGGAGGGAGCGGCGTCGATCTGCACGTGCTGCTGGTCGTCGGAAACGATCACGTGCTCGATGACGATGGCGGTGTCGAAGCCTTCCGGCATGGCGATGCCGGTGTTGGCGAACTCCCAGTCAACGCCGCGGACCCAGGTGCCGGTGTCCGGCAGCTGGCCTTCGGGCAGGTCTTCGAAGCTGCTCCACTTCACGGCGATGGAGTCCATGCAGCAGGTGAGGCAGTTGGGCACGTCGGCCTGTGCGACGGCGTCCTGGGCCAGGACGCGGCCGAAGGACTGGGCCAGGGGGACCAGCTCGACTTCGGGCGTGCGGTCGGGGTCGGCGTATCCGGTCGCTTCCAGCATGGCCTGGACGGCCTGGGTGCGGCTGAATTCGATGTGATGGGAGTGATCGCGCATGGGCGGGCTCCTTTTCTGTTGCGGATAATATATTCGCGGTACAGAATAGCACTATTTGAACCAGTGATGGGGGCTTGGATCGCAGCTGCGGCGTTGCGTCGGCGGGCTGGGCGCTGGTTGCTGGTTGCGGATGTGTTGATGGACCGGGTTTTGGCTTGGCGCTGCGTTGTTTGCCTGGGTGCGGCGGCCCGTCGATGACCGGGGCTTAAGGTGCGCTGCTTCACTCGCGATTCGGGCTGGTTTTCGCCCGAATTTCCAAATTTCAAAAAAAGTTGAAATTACCCCTTGCCAGATTCGAGCAGCCGCGTATAATACTATCTTGCGTTCGGCAAATGAAACAAATTGAACGCAGCGATTGACGGCATTCCTCGGTAGCTCAACGGCAGAGCATCCGGCTGTTAACCGGAGGGTTGTAGGTTCGAATCCTACCCGGGGAGCCATGAATTTTCAAGCCATCTCAGATGGCTTTTTTCATGCCCTGACCTCGGTCGGGGCATTTTTCTTTGTGCGTCCTGGTTCCAGATGTTCGGCCTTTGGGTCTGTTTCGTCTTTGCTCGTTTGACTTGCGGCCAGATGCCCGGTTTGGCGTCTGAAGCGTCTGGGCTGCCGCCAGGTGCTTGGCGTGGCGTCGGGGGTGCCTGGATTGCCGATGCTGCTCCGCGCCTGCTGTGCGCTTTGTTGCGGACGGAGTGGGTGGCGGCTCGCTTTGGGTTTGGCTTCGAGCTTCGGGGCTGCCGGATCGGTCGATATCGGTAGCGCGTCCGTCTTCGCCAGTCAAGTCCCGATTAGTGTGTAAATTCTTCTGGCCTCGCCGTTCCTTCCC
>JAUNCQ010000036.1 GCA_030526515.1 Coriobacteriia bacterium | reverse complement strand
AACCTGACCTGGGAATATACGCTGAAATAGACACACTTTTTGTCCTATAACCCTCCGGCCCAGCTGCCCGCCCTGGTTGGGCTGAATGCACGCGAAATGCTGAGGTCGAGTCACGGGCCCATAACTCGGCAGCCGTGCGGTCGGCATGCGAGTTGCGGGCCCGTAACTCGGTCTTCCGAAAAGCGCTGGCGGGAAATCCGAGTTATGGGCCCGCAACTCGGATGAAAGTGGCGAAATCCCGGGAAACCCCTGAGTCACGGGCCCATAACTCGAAAAAACGGAAGGGCGATTTCGAAAAGCGGAGTCATGGGCCCGTAACTCGATGGTCCGAAAATCGACTTGCGAGTCACGGGCCCATAACTCGGTGGCCGCTCCATGCTTCGCCCAGAGAGGAGCGGGGCCTTGTCGCGACCGGCTTGCTTCTTGGGTGCGGTTGGGCGGCTGACCTGATCGCGTTGCTCGGTCCGCTCTGCGGGTCCATGGAGTCGATCGCCGTTGGGCCCATGGAGTTGCAGGACGAAAGCGAAACGCATGCCTATGGGCCCATGGACATGACCTGGAAAACGTCGAAGAAAAAAGCCTCGCTCCATGGGCTCATGGAGCGAGGCTTTGGTGTTATGCCGTGGCGTGCGGCACGCTGCCGTGGCGTGCCGCACGTTGCCCGTGTGAGGCCGCGCCCGAGTGGGCCGCTGCCTGGGGCGGCGCCGCGCGGCTGCTACCCGCGGCTGTCGATGAGCTCCTGGATCTGCTCCAGCTCGACCACGTAGGTGGTGGAGCAGTAGTCGCAGTTCACGCGCACGGGCTCGCCGTCGGCCACGATGCTGCGCAGCTCGTCGGTGCCCAGGGACGATACCGTCTTCCAGGCCTTCTCGAACCCGCAGTCGCAATGGAAGCTGGCCGGCAGGACCTCGGTTTCGCCGTAGCCCATGCCTTCGAGCAGCTTCTCCAGAAGCGCCTCGGGACCCGTACCCGTGGCCAGCAGGTCGCGCAGGCTACCGGCACGGCTGACGTTGTCGGCCAGGGAATCCACCAGGGAGTCCTCGTAGCCGGGCATGAGCTGCACCAGGTATCCGCCGGCGGCCTGCACGCGGCCGTCTTCGCCCATCAGCACCTCAACGGCAATGTGGGTGGGGATCTGCTCGCTGGCAAGATAGTACAGCGTCAGCGTCTGGCCCAGCTGGCCCGGGGCCAGGGCGCACTGGCTCACGTAGGGCTCCATCCAGGGGTTGCTGCGCACCACGGTCAGCGATCCCTGGCCCAGCGCTGCGCCAGCGTTCAGGTTGCCGGCAGCTCGCAGCATGCGGAAACGCGCCTTGTCCAGGTCGCCGGCATAGCCCTTGACCTGGCCCTTCGTGTTGGCGATGGCCGTCACCGAACGCAGCGCGCCGTCGCCGGCGGCCAGCAGGGCAAGCTCCTCGCCTTCGTCCTTGCTGCCGCAGGTCATCATCTGGGCCGCCATGAGCAGCTGGCCCAGCACCTCGGCGGTGAAGGGCTCCAGCTCGTGGGCGTCCGCGGCGGCCTGCACGGTCTGGCTCGCGGTAATGGCGAAGGCGCGCACGAAGCCGTCGGCGGCGGTTCCGCGGACAATGTGATCATGGGCGCGCAGCTCGGCGCCCGTCAGGGTGTCAGTCATGAAAAATCCTTACGCTCGAACGTTTTGCACCACTATAGTACGCCCGCGCCGCCACGTCCCGACACTCCCGCGCATCCGTGGGGATTTCATAAATCGACAACGTTTGCGCATTACAATGATGGTGAAACACGCGAATCGAGGAACCATGCATCTTCTGAGGAAACTTGCCCCGCACTGGCGGGCCGTCCTGCTCTGCCTGGCCCTGCTGGTGGTGCAGGCCTTCGGCGACCTGTCCCTGCCCCGATACACGTCCCTCATCGTGGACGTGGGCATCCAGCAAAGCGGCGTGGAGCATGCGTCGCCGGACCAGCTGACGGCGTCGACCCACGACCAGATCGCCGCGCTCCTGACCCAGGAGCAAGGGGGCGAAAGCGCCGCTGGTGAAAAGCCTGCGGGCGAAAGCGCCGCCGCGCCCGACGGCGCCGCCGCGCCCGCCGCCGCGACCGGGGGCGCCGACCCTGCAGCCACCGACCCCGCCGCCCTCTTCGCGGCCGCCTATGAGCCCGCCGCCGACGGCACCTTTGCCCTGACCGAGCAGGGGAGTGCCGTCCGAGACCAGCTGGACGCCGTCGTTGCCGGCCCCTTGGCCCAGATCCACGGCCTGACCGCGGCCGACGACGCAGGTGCCGCCGACCCGTCGCTGCTTCAGCAGCAGGGCATCGCCGCTGCCCAGAAGGAGTACCAGGCCCTGGGCCGTGACCTGGGCGCCATGCAGATGGACTACCTGCTGCGCACCAGCGCCATCATGCTGGGCATGGCCGCCCTGATCATGGCGGCCATGATCGCCGTCAGCCTGGTGGCCTCCCGTACCGGCGCCCGCATAGGCCGCGACCTGCGGCAACGCCTGTTCGCCCGGGTCATGGAGTACAGCGCCGCGGAGATCGACTCCTTCAGCGCGGCGTCCCTGATAACCCGCGGCACCAACGACATCCAGCTCATCCAGAACATCTGCACCATGCTCCTGCGCATGGTCATCTACGCGCCCATCCTGGCCCTGGGCGGCGTGGTCATGGTGGCCGCCACCGCCCCCTCCATGGCGTGGATCATCGCCATAGCCGTGGCGGTGCTGCTGACCGTGGTGGGCGCCCTCATGGCCATCACCGGCCCGAAGTTCCGCATCATGCAGCAGGTCATCGACCGGGTGAACCAGGTGGCCCGCGAGGTGCTGACCGGACTGCCGGTGGTCCGCGCCTTCAGCCGGGAAGACCACGAGCAGGAACGTTTCGACCAGGCAAGCACCACCCTGTACCGCACCCAGCTGTTCACCAACCGCGCTATGACCTTCATGGGCCCCACCATGATGCTCATCATGAACGGCGTGGCGGTGGCCGTGGTCTGGTTCGGTGGCCTGCGCGTAAGCATGGGCACCCTCCAGACCGGCCAGATCATCGCCCTGATCACCTACTCCATGGTCATCATCGCCGGCTTCCTCATGATCAGCATGATCTCCATCATGCTGCCCCGCGCCAACGTGGCCGCCCAGCGCGTGGACCAGGTCCTGGCCACCGCCAGCTCGGTGGCGGATCCCGCGGAGCCCCAGGACGCGCTGCTGCCCGATGCCGCCCAGGCGCCGGGTGCCCGCATCGAGTTCCGGGACGTGAGCTTTGCCTATGACCAGCAGGGCGAAAACGCCCTCGACCACGTCAGCTTCACCATTCCTGCCGGCTCCACCTGCGCCATAGTAGGCGGCACCGGCTCTGGCAAGTCCACGGTCCTGCAGCTCATCGAGCGCTTTCGCGACGTGGCGTCGGGCCAGGTGCTCCTGGACGGCGTGGACGTGCGGGACCTGTCCCAGGCGGCGCTGCGCTCCCAGTTGGGCTACGTGCCTCAGCGGGCCTTCCTGTTCAGCGGCACCATCCGCTCCAACGTGGGCTACGGCCAGGACCATTTGTCCGACGAGCGCCTGGCGGAGGCCCTGCGCATAGCCCAGGCCGCAGACTTCGTGGCCGAGCGGCCCGAAGGCGCCGACGCCCCCATTGCCCAGTCCGGATCCAACGTGTCCGGCGGCCAGCGTCAGCGCCTGGCAATAGCCCGCGCGCTGGCCCAGCCCGCCCGCGCCTTCCTGTTCGACGACAGCTTCTCCGCCTTGGACTACCGCACCGACGCCGCCCTGCGCCAGGAGCTCCAGACCAGCCTGGCTGGCCGCACGGTCGTCATCGTGGCCCAGCGCATAGCCACCGTCATGAACGCCGACCAGATCCTGGTGTTGGAGGACGGCCGCGTGGTCGGTCGGGGCACCCATGCCGAGCTGCTGGAAAGCTGCCCCGAGTACCGCCAGATCGCCGAGTCCCAGCTTTCGCCCCAGGAGCTGGAATCCGCCTTGCCCGCCAGCGCCGCGAAGGGAGGTGATGCCCAGTGAGCAAGCACCCCGCCAACCACCCCGCAAGCAGCTCCGCAGGCCATCCCGGCCACGGTCCCGCCGCCATGCCGCCGAAAAGCCGTCGCAAGCCGCCTCACGGCCACGGTCCGGGAGCTCCGGGCGAAAAGCCCGCTGACTTCACCGGCTCCGTAGCCAAGACCGCCCGCTTCCTGGCTCGCTGGAAGTGGCAGCTGCTGCTGGTGGCCGTCTTCGCCCTGGGCTCCACCTTGTTCAACGTGGTGGGCCCGTTGGTGCTGGCCACCGCCACTACCGCCCTGTTCGAGGGCGCGGTGGAGCTGGTCAACGGCACCGGCGCCATCGATTTCGACGTCATAGGCGCCAGCCTTGCCCTGACCATGGCCCTGTACGGAGCCAGCAGCGCCTGTTCCTTCGCCCAGGGCTGGATCATGTCCGGCGTGACCCAGAAGGCCTGCCTGGAGCTGCGCAACGCCATCGTGGCCAAGGTCAACCGCATGCCCTTCGGCTACTTCGAGCGCAACGCCATCGGCGACACCCTCTCCCGCATCACCAACGACGTGGACACCCTGGGCCAGAGCCTGAACCAGGGCCTGACCCAGCTGGTCACCAGCACCGTCACGGTGGTGGGCGTGATCCTGATGATGCTGTCCATCAACCTGGTCATGACGGGCGTTTCGCTGCTCATCGTCCCGGTTTCCGTGGTGCTGGTGGCGGTGCTGGTCAAGCGCGGCCAGCGCTACTTCGTGGCGCAGCAGGAGGTCCTGGGCCAGATCGACGGCATGATGGAGGAAACATTCGCCGGCCAGCCCGTGGTCCGCGCCTTCGGAGCCGAGCAGCGGGTGGTGGGGGAGTTCGACCGCACCAACGACCAGCTCTACCAGGCCGCCTGGAAGTCCAGCTTCATCAGCGGCCTCATGAAGCCCCTCATGGACTTCGCCGGCAACCTGGGCTACGTGGTGGTGGCCATCCTGGGCTGCATCTTCGCGGCCCAGGGCGTGATCACGGTGGGCCACATCCAGGCCTTCATCCAGTACGAGAAGAACCTCATCCACCCCCTGAGCCAGCTGACCCAGGTGGCCAACGTGCTGCAGTCCATGGCCGCCGCGGCCGAGCGCGTGTTCGCGTTCCTGGAGCAGCCGGAGGAAGCGGCCGAACAGCCTTCGGCCCAGGCGGGCGAAATAGACGGCAGCGTTGATTTCGACCACGTGACCTTCGGCTACGATCCAGCCAACCCGGTCATCAGGGACTTTTCCGCTCGCGTGGAGCCCGGCCAGACCGTGGCGCTGGTGGGTCCCACCGGCGCAGGCAAGACCACCATGGTCAAGCTGCTCATGCGCTTCTACGACGTTGACCAGGGCGCCATCCGCATGGGCGGCCGCGACCTGCGGGAGTTCAGCCGTGCGGACGTGCGCAGCTCCTTCGGCATGGTACTGCAGGACACCTGGTTGTTCGGCGGGACCATTCGGGAAAACATCCGCTACGGCCGCCTTGACGCCACGGACGACCAGGTGGAGGCGGCGGCACGCAGCGCCCGTGCCCACCATTTCATCAAGACCCTGCCCGGCGGCTACGACTTCGTCATCAACGAAGACGCCACCAATATCAGCCAGGGCCAGCGCCAGCTGCTGACCATTGCCCGGGCCATCCTGGCGGACCGTCGCATGCTGATCCTGGACGAGGCCACCTCCAGCGTGGACACCCGCACCGAAGGCCTGATCCAGGACGCTATGGACGCCCTCATGGAGGGACGCACGTCCTTCGTGATCGCGCACAGGTTGTCCACCATCCGTAACGCGGACCTGATCCTGGTGGTGGACGCCGGCAACATAGTCGAGCAGGGCACCCATGAGGAGCTGCTGGAACTTGGCGGATTTTACGCGCAGTTGTATAATTCTCAGTTCATGGATTGCAAGGACGAGCCGCTTTAGCCGCGGCTGCAAGGAGGTGCGTAGTTGGACCAGAACGCTGAGGCTACCGAGCCCGTGCGCCTTGCCGTGTTCGACTTCGACGGTACCAGCCTTGACGGCAGCTCCACGGTGCACCTGGTGCTGGACCTGCTGGCCAAGCGCAAGATCAGCGTGCTGACGGGCCTGAAGACCGGCATCTGGGGCGTGGCCTACAAGCTGCACCTGCCCCAGAACGAAAGCTGGGTGCGCTCCAAGGTGTGGCAGGCCTTTGAGGGCCGTCCCGCCGACGAGGCTAACCGCTGGCTGTCCGACTACTACGACCGCGTGTGCGAGCCCATTTGGCGCCCCGCCGCGGAGCAAGCCATGCTGGACCACAAGGCCCAGGGCCACACGGTGGTCATCGTCTCCGCATCCTTCGAGCCCATCGTGAAGCGCTGCGTGCAGCGCCATCCGGTGGACTACCAGGTATCCACGCGCATGTGCGTGCGCCCCAACGGCACCTACGGCAACTCCGTGGAGGGCGCGCCCATCGAAGGGCCCCAGAAGCTGACGGCCCTGCGCGCCTTCGCCGACGCGACCTTCGGCCCGGGCAACTGGGTCATCGAAGCCGCCTACGGCGATCATTATTCCGACAAGACGCTGCTGGAGGCCTCGGCGCATCCGCATGCGGTAACCCCCGGGCCCACGCTCCGGAAGCACGCTCAGGAACAGGGTTGGCCCATCCTGAGCTGGTAGGAGGGCACTATGCATAGCAACTACGAAGCCGGCAACATGCCGAGCCCCGCTGAAACCGACGAAACCGCCCGCGGCTACCTGCTGCGCGCGGAAGCCGCCTGCGCCCAGGGAAACCCCGGGCTGGGCATGCACCTGTATCTGACCGCTGCCGAGCGCGCAGCTGCGGACGGCTCCGTGACCAGCGAAGACGTGGTGGGCGGCCTGAAGCAGGCCTGGACCCTGGCCATTGACGCCCATGAGCGCGCCCTGGCCGAGTACATCTTCGACAAGATGGAGCCCTTCCTGACCACCGACGAGGTGAGCGCCTGTGCCGGCCAGCTCCAGGAGCTGGCCCTGCTGAAGCTGGAGGAGTTCGGCATCTCCCGCCAGGCCCTGGAGAACATGGGCCAGATGCGCGATGGCGACACCCTGGGCCCCGACGGCCCCCGCCTCGTGCATGTGGAGCACGTCAACCTGCCGCTGCCTCCCATGGGCCTGCCCATCCAGGAGGAGCGCAACCGCCAGCCCGTGGGCCAGGACCTGTCCGATCCCGCTGACGTTGCCGAGCCCGCTGCCGAGCAACCTCAGGACGAAATCCAGCCTGTCGAGCAGCCCCAGCCTGCGGAGGACGTTGCGGCCCCGGCTGAACCGGAGGCTCCCATCACCGCCGAGACCCAGCCGCAGGAGGAGCCCGCCGTGGCCTTCGCCCCTCTGGACAACATCGACGATCCCCTGGACCCGGAGATGGAGGAGGCCCGTCGGGCCATCGACGCCGCCATCGCCGCTGCCCAGGAGGACGGCGTCCTGCCCGGCGTGGGATTCCGCATGCCGGAGCCCGAGGACGACCTGCCGCCCAACGAGTCCTTCGTGATCGACGACATCCTGGCTGCCATGAGCAACATGATGGAGAACGCTTCCGACGTCCCGGCAGGGGAGCTGCCGGACCAGATGCTGACGTTCCCGGGCATGCCCGCGCTGCCGCCCACGCCTACCAACGCCGCCACGGCCACCCTGCCCGCGCCTGCGCCCCAGCAGCCCGCTGCCCAGCCCGCCAAGGTCGTGAAGCCCGCTGCCAAGCCGGCGCCCAAGAAGGCCGCCGAGGGCGACTTCACCCTGAAGGACCTCCATGGCTACCAGCGTGCGGTGAGCCTGGTCAAGACCCTTGGCCTGGGCCTGGGCAACGACCCCGAGTTCGACCAGCTGGTGGAGCTGCTCAACGCCCGTCACGGCCTGGACCAGGCCCCGGCGGCCGATTCGCTGCTGTTCCGCGCCCCGGTGCGTGAGGACGCCCTGCGCTTCATCGAGGCCCTGGTGGGCGAAATCAACCTGCCGTCCCTGCGCATGCGCATGGAGGACGGCCCGGGCGGCACCCAGTCCCTGTGCATCATGACCCGTGCCGGCCGCCGCCCCCGCATGAACAACGCCCATACCCGCTTCGAGGCCCCGGCCGTGCTGGTGGTGGAGGACCTGGACCTGTGGGCCGTGCCTGATCTGGAGCCGCGGGGCGAAGACCCCATGGCCGCCCTGGTGGCGTCCCAGATCAGCCGCGGCGCCCGTGACGCCGTTGCCCTGATCCGCTCCGCGGTGGAGGACCCGGACGTGTACGTGCTGGCCACTGCGTCGACCCTGGGCCAGGTGGACCCGTATTTCTGCGAGCTCATCACCCCGTTCACCATCGTGGACATAGACAATCCCACCGCCGAGGAACGCGCTGACCTGTGGGGCATCGTCATGGAGGACCATCCGTCCGTCCGCGGCATTCCCGTGGACCGTCTGGTGGAGCTTTCCGCCGGCCTGTCCCGTGAGGACATCCTGCTGGCCACCCGCGAGGCCATCGAGGAGGCCTACCGTGAGAGCCTGGCCCTGCGCACCTACCTGCCGGTGACGGCCGAGACCCTGTACGCCAAGCTGAGCGCCTTCTACCCGCTGGACTCCCCGGAGTACCGTAGCCTGGAGGACCTGATGGTGGCCGACCTGCGCAGCAGCCTGGACGGCTCCGTGGACGAGCTCCTGGGTCTTGCCTAGCCTCGCGCCCATGGATTTTTCTTACTTGCCGACGTCGTGGCCTGAGGGCTCGGTGCCCGAGGGCGCCCCGAGCCCGCGGGAGTTCGTCCAGCTGGTCTGGGACCAGGGCAAGGCCCATCATCGGGACCTGCCCTGGCGCTACGTGGACGACCCCTACGCCGTCATGGTGTCCGAGATCATGCTCCAGCAGACACAGGTGAAGCGGGTCCTGGGCTACTGGCCGCGTTTCCTGGGGCAGTTCCCCACGGTGGACGCCCTGGCCGCCGCCAGCACCGCCGACGTGCTGGCGGCATGGCAGGGGCTGGGCTACAACCGTCGCGCCCTGGCGCTGAAGCGCGCTGCCGACGAGTGCTCCGCTCGCAACGCCGGCCGCCTTCCGGAAACCTACGAGGGCCTGCTGGCGCTGCCCGGCGTGGGTCCTGCCACCGCCGCCGGCGTCATGGCCTTTGCCCGCTGCAAGCCCGGCTCCTACCTGGAAACCAACGTGCGCACCGTGTTCCTGCACGTGCTGTTCCCGGAGCAGGAGAAGGTTTCGGACAAGGTGCTGGAGCCCCTGGTGGCCCTGACCTGTCCGCCCGACCATGCCCGGGAGTGGTACTACGCGCTGCTGGACTTCGGCGCGCACCTGAAGGCCACCGTGGCCAACCCCAGCCGACGCAGCGCCAGCTACTCCCGCCAGAGCACCTTCGAGGGCTCCCATAGGCAGAAGCGGGCGGAGCTGCTGCGCATTGCCCTGGACTGTCCCGGCGTGGGGCTCGAGGAAGCCCATGCCCAGCTGAACGCCTTCGAGCGGGCTCGTAAACGAGAACAGGTCCCGCAGGACCTGTTCGACAAGCTTGTTGCTGAGATGACGGGGGAGGGCTTCTTCGCCCTTGAGGACGGGCGTCTTCAGCCCCGGTAGCCCTAGTCCACCGGATAGCAGCCCAGGACCTTGACCTCCCGCAGCTTCAGGCGCAGGCAGTTCAGGGCCGTCTGCACGGCGGGCTCGTTCACGTGGCCCTCAATGTCCACCAGGAACATGTAGTCGCCCAGGCCCTGCTTGGTGGGGCGGGACTGCAGCATGGTCAGGTTCACGTTGGCGTAGGCGAACTCCTCCAGGATCATGAGCAGCGCGCCCACGCGGTCGGCCTGCAGGAACAGGGCCAGGGAGGTCTTGTACTTTTCGCCCGTGAACACCGGCGGGGTGCCTGGGCGGCCGATCAGGGCGAACTTGGTCTGGTTGCCGAAGCGGTCCTGAACGTCCGGCTCCAGGATCTTGGCGCCGTGGAGCTCGGCTGCCAGCGCGTTGGCGATGCTGGCCACGCTCTTGTCGCGCACGCACATCTGGGCGCTGGCCGCGGTGGAGCTGGTGGTGATGGTGTCGCGGCCGGGGAGCTTCTCGTTCAGGAAGCGGCGGCACTGGGCCAGGCCCTGGGCATGGGACACCACCGTGGTCACGTCGGAGAGCTCGGCCTCCGGGTGCAGCAGCAGGCAGTGGTGGATGTCGATGACCTCTTCGCCCAGGATGGTGCACGTGCTCTGGAACGCGAAGTTGTCCAGGGTGGAGGTGACGGCGCCCTCAAGGGAGTTCTCGGTCGCCACCACGCCGAAGGCCACCTTGCCGCGGTCCACGACCTCGAAGATCTCGTCGAAGGTGGTGCAGGGCAGGAACTCGGGCTCGGTCAGCTCCATGCGCTCGGCAAAGCGGCGGGCCGCCTCGTTGCAGTAGGTGCCCTCGGGGCCCAGGTAGGCGATGGTCTGCTCGGTGTTCATGCTCCTGCTTCCTTTCGTCCTGATTGGGAAAATAGCTGGTTTTGGTAAGCAATATAGTTTAGCAGCTTTAAGGGCGAAAGACGCGTTCGATTTTCTGAGTGCGCTCGGTGAACGGTTGGGAGGAGAGGCGTGTGTTATATGAATCGGTGAGCGTAACATTCTTTTGCCGCTGGGGAAATATTTGTTGATTCTGTGTGCGTGGAGATAGCCCGTAGGGGACAATCACTGATGCAGTAGTAGACGAGACACACTTTAAGGAGGTGTGCACATGGGAAGTGAGGCTATTGTCGCGGCCAAGCTTCAGGACATGCTGGAGGCGCGTGGTGTATCGCGTCGCAGCTTCATGAAGCTCTGCGGTGCCGTGGCAGCAGCAGCTGGCCTGGGGCAGATTGCGGCTCCCCAGGTGGCTCTTGCTTTGGAAAAGTCGGTCATCGGCGCCAAGGAGGGCAAGCTCTATCCGGTTATCTGGATTGAGGGCGCATCCTGCACCGGTTGCACCGAGTCCTTCGCCCAGGTCGATACTCCCGACCCGGCGACGGTCGTCCTGGAGATGATCTCCCTGAACTACTCCGAGACCCTGTCCGCGGCAGCGGGCTGGTCCATGGAGGAGGCCAAGGAGCAGACCATCCACGCAGGCAACTACATTCTGGTGTACGAGGGCGCGGTCCTGGAAGGCTGGGGCGGCCATGCCCTGCGCGTTGCGGACAAGCCCGGCACCGAGCACCTGATCGAGGCCGCCGAGAACGCCAACGCCGTGGTGGCCCTGGGCTCCTGCGCCGTCAACGGCGGCTGGATGGGCGCCCATCCCAACCAGGCGGGCGCCCTGGGCGTCCAGCAGTTCCTGGAGAAGAACGGCGTGAACGTGCCGGTCATCAACGTGCCCGGCTGTCCCGCCAACCCCGAGTGGCTGGTGGCCGTGCTGGTGGACGTGGTCATGATGAACAAGCTCCCCGAGCTGGACTTCATGAACCGTCCCAAGGTAATTTTCGGCCAGACCATCCACGACAACTGCGAGCGTCGCGGTCACTTCGAGAACGGCGAGTTCGTGTACGAGATCGGCTCCAAGGAAGAGGAGCTGGGTTACTGCCTGTACCCGCTGGGATGCCGCGGTCCGCAGACCTATGCTGACTGCAGCGTGACCATGTGGAACCATGGCCGCACCTGGTGCGTGAGGGCCGGTGCTCCCTGCATCGGCTGCTGCGAGGCCAACCCGGCCAACCCCGGCCAGAACTGGGTCGAGGTCAACACGCCGTTCCGCAACCGCCATCGCGACCTGCGCGTGGGTCCGCTGGTCTTCCAGCCCGGCACCGTGGCCATTGGCCTGACCGCCCTGGTGGCAGGCGCCCTGGTGGTCCACAGCTTCGGTATGAAGAAGACCGGCCGCACCGACGGCGGCGCACCGTTCGAGAAGATCCGTCGCTGGGACGAGAAGAACCCGGACAAGGCCATCGGCAAGTACGACGACATCGACGCCGTCATCGCCGAGGTCCAGCGCGACCGTGAGATCGCCGAAAAGGAGAAGACCGTGATGGCTGAGCGCAAGGCCGCTCAGAAGGTTTCCGCCAACAAGGCCCAGGAGCAGGCCAAGGAGCTGAACGCGGCTGCCCAGGCTCGCATTGACGAGCGCAAGGCCGCCCAGGCAGCTGCCGCCAAGGAAGCCGCCGATGTGGAAGGGGGTCAGGAGTAAATGGCACGTTCTGTAATTGACCCGATCACCCGCATCGAGGGTCACCTGCGCGTGGAGATGGAAGTCACCGACGGCGTCGTGTCCGACGCTTGGGTTTCCGGTGGCTGCTTCCGCGGCATGGAGATGGTGGTCGAGGACCGCACGCCCGAGGATGCCTGCCACATCGTGCAGCGCATCTGCGGCGTCTGCCCGGTCTCCCATGGCCATTCCGCTGCAATCGCGGGCGAAAAGGCCTACGGCATCACCATTCCCAACAGGGCCCGCATCATCCGCAACCTGATCGAGGGCGCCCAGTTCCTGCACTCCCACATCCTGTGGATGTACAACCTGGCCGGCCTTGACTACGTGAATCCCCTGAACGCCCTGTCCGCCAAGCCGGCTGACGCGTGGGACCTGGCCCAGGAGCTGGGCTCTTCCACCAACACCGACTTCAAGGGCCTGCAGGAGCGTCTGAAGAAGTTCGCCGCGAACGGCCAGCTGTCCATCTTCAGCGGCAACTGGTTCGACGCTGACGGCGGCAAGGCCTACAAGCTGGATCCGGCAGCCGACCTGCTGCTGACCGCCCATTACCTGGAGGCGCTGCAGATGCAGTCCAAGGCATCTGAGATCGCAGCCCTGCTGGGCGGCAAGATGCCCCACATCACCGGCGTGACCCCGGGCGGCACCTACTTCGTGCCCACCGAGGAGAAGCTGGACGACCTGAAGATGCTGATCAAGGATCTGAAGGAATGGGTCGAGTCCACCATGATTCAGGACACCATGGCCCTGGTCGGTCCCTACAAGGACGCCCTGAAGTTCGGCAAGGGCTGCGGCCGCTACATTGCCTGGGGCGTGTTCGAGGGCAAGGACTGGCCGTACGACGACGACTACACCAAGCAGATGGCGAACCGCTACATGCCCTCCGGCGTGATGGACGAAAAGCTCAACCTGACCGATCCGGACGAAGCTGCCATCAAGGAGTACGTGGGCCGTTCCTGGTACAAGGGCCAGGAGACCTACCAGTCCCCGTACTTCGTCACCGAACCGGAGTTCACCGAGTACAACGTGGACGACCGCTACACCTGGGTCAAGCGTCCTGAGTACAACGGCAAGACCATGGAGGCGGGCTCCATGTCCCGTATCCTGGCTGCCTACGTCCGCGGCGTGCCCTTCATCAAGAAGCAGGTCGACGCCTTCCTGAAGAAGACCGGCCTGAAGCTGACCGACGTGCCCTCCACCCTGGGCCGTACCGGCGTCCGCCAGATCGAGACCGTCTACATCGCCAACCTGATGGAGCAGTGGTGCGACGAGCTCATCGCGGCCCTGGCCGAAGGCGACAGCGAGTCCCTGACCAAGGAAGCCAATCCCTACTACGCCGAGCCCAAGCGCCTGGATGGCGAGGGCACCGCGTTCTGGGAGGCTCCCCGTGGCGCCCTCTACCACTCCGAAAAGGTCGTGGGCGGCAAGATCAAGGGCTATCAGATCATCATCCCGTCTACCTGGAACCTGGCTCCCCGCGGCGCGGACGGCACTCCCGGCCCGCTGGAGGAGGCCCTGGTGGGCGTGCCGGTGGAGACCATCGAAAAGCCCATCAACGCTCTGCGCACGGTTCACAGCTTCGACCCCTGCACTGCTTGCGCCGTGCATGTGACCGAGCCCAAGACCGGCAAGACCTTCAAGACCGTCACCAGCCCCTGGGGGGTGAAGTAAATGGCACATCTCGCTCACTACAAGGAAGCGCATCCGCTGCCGTTCGTCATCACTCACTGGGTGAACCTGATCGCCATGATCGTTCTGATCGTGACCGGCTTCTGCATCCACTTCCCGTTCTGGCCGCTGTTCGAGTCCCTGGCTCGTGGCCTGCACGTGTTCTTCGGCTTCGTGATCTTCATCAACTGCGTCATCCGCGTGGTGCTGGCGTTCTTCGTTGACGCTGCTCCCACCGGCGGTACCCGCAAGAAGATCAAGGACATCTGGATGTGGCTGCCCCAGAAGGACAACCGTCACCAGGCAGTGGAATGGGTGAAGTACTATCTGTTCCTGCGCAAGGACCATCCTCTGGGAGGCAAGCTGGGCGTGCCCCAGAAGATCAGCTACATTGCCATTGCTCCGCTGATCATCATCCAGTTCTACACCGGCCTGTGCATCTGGGCTCCGGTTATGAACACCGACCTGTGCGCCTGGGCCGTGGCCCTGGTGGGTGGACCGATGTCCATGCGCATCATCCACTACTTCATCATGTTCGTGTTCATCCACATCTACCTGGCGAACGTGGAGGGTACGGCCCCGACCAAGCTCATGTTCTTCCATGAGGAGCACGGCGGCCTGACCTACGATCCGGACACCCATCTGATCGACGGCGAGGACTACTCCGTAGGCCATCACTAGGCCTTCGGCGTAACTGAGCGCTTATGGAGGGGCGACCTGCTTCGGCGGGTCGCCCCCTCTTGCTATTGAAGGAGGTGCGCATGCCAACTGCGCAGGATTTCGAAAGGGAAGAGGAGTTCCTGAAGGGGCTGCCGTACTTCAACTGGGGCGCGCTGCTCATGCCGCCCATCTGGGGCCCCGGCCATGGCGAGTTCGCCGTGATCCTGTTCTACCCCCTGTGGCTGTTCGTGGACAACCTGATTTACGCCGCCACCCAGGAGCCGACGGTTCTGTCCGTGGGCCTGGCGGGCATTGCCCTGACGGTGGTGGTCCTGGCAACGCTGGCGTACGGCCGCATCAGCCAGCCCCGCGCTGCCCACAGGGCCGACCGCATGGGCAAGACCCGGCAGCAGTACGTGGCGACGGAGCGCAAGTGGACCGTCGCTTGCGCCGTGCTGGCGGTGCTGGTGGTGGGCCTGGCCACCTACTACAACCTGCTCATCCGTCCCACCGTGGGGTGGTAGCCATGACCGAGCGCAACGACTCTTTCGTCCCGTCCTCGAGCAAGGGGGCGAAAGGCAAGGCCCTGGTGGTGTTCGTGGGCAACAAGCTCATGCTGGATGACGGCATTGGCCCCTACGCCTACGAAGACCTGCTGGAGGCCTATCAGATGCCCGACAACGTGCTGCTCAAGGAAGTGGGCTGCATGAGCCTGGACCTGATTCCGTACGTGCGCGACTGCGACCTGGTCGTGACCGTGGATGCGGTGCTGGGCACCGGGGAGCCGGCGGGCACGGTGTTCGAGTTCAGCCCCGAGGACATGGCCCGTAATAGCGGCGCCAACGCGTCCCTGCATGACCTGAAGCTGGTGGACCTGTTCGATGCCGCCATGCTGCTGGGGTACGAGGCCGAGGGCATATGCCTGGGCATGCAGGCGGAAAACATAGAGCCCGCGGAGTATGTGGTGGGCCTGACGCCGCAGTGCGCCGACGCCATGCCGCTGCTGGTGGAGACCATTGCGGCCACGCTGCATCGCCACGGCTACGACGTGCGCCGCAAGGACGGATCCGACCTGCCGCTGCGCTAGCTCGGGAGGGGAGCGCCCATGCGCTCCGTGACCATGCGCTCCATTTCGTCCCGCTCGACGCCCAGGGACATGCACATTTCCGTGCAGATGAACTTCATGGCCATGTCGTGGTACTTGCGGTCCAGGGTGGCGATGGAGCGGCCGGCCTTTTCCCGTCGGGCGGTGCGGCGGCGGGCCGTCTTGATGATGGCCACCAGGTCCTCTGAGCGTGGGGACTTCGAGCGGGTCTCGTAGGCTTCGCGCATCTTGCGCTCCAGCAGGGTGGAGGTGCCGGCCTTCTTGCGCAGCTCGGCTTCGTCGATAGCGGGGATTTCCGGGATGGACTCCAGCAGGGCGCTTGCCTGGGCGGGCTCCATGGGCGGACGCACCAGCGGCGGGCGGGCGTCGTCCGCGACCACGTACAGCTTCAGGGAGTTTTCGAAGAGCGCATGAAGCTCAAGGTAGTCCTGCTCGTTGAAGTACTTTTCACGCACGCAGGCTACCTGGCAGACATGATGGCGATAGACGACAATTTCTCCTGGCTGGTACATAGGAGGCTCCGTATCCCCGGGGTGACGCTGACGCGCAGGACCCACTGATATTTTGCTTGCGCGTCCAAAAATGTATTCTACTGCAAGAAAATTTTTGCTATAGTATTGAATCTTTGATTTTCGGGCGAAATCCCCGCTAGATGGCGGTTTTTTCTTGGCAGATTGCCCTTATTTGGCGCACTTTCCGCAGCTGGGGCACACGTCGTGCAGGAAGCACTCCAGGCACTTGGGGCGGCGGGCGGTGCAGAAGTCCCGTCCGAAGTGGACCCACTGGTGGTTCACGTACAGCCAGTCGGAGCGGGGGAAGACCTTCAGCAGGATGTCCTCGGTCTTCTGGGGCGTGTCGGCGGAGGGGCCCGCCAGCTTCAGGCGGTGGGCTATGCGGTACACGTGGGTGTCCACGGCAATGCCCTGGGGGTCCCGGAATGCTTCGCACATGACCACGTTGGCCGTCTTGCGGCCCACGCCCGGCAGGGTCTGCAGGGCGTCCACGTCCTGGGGTATTTCGCCCCCGAAATCAGCAAGCACCTTCTGGGCAAGTGCTATGAGGTTCTTGGCCTTGGAGCGGAAGAAGCCCAGGGAGCGGATCAGGTCCTCCACCTCCGCCAGGGGCGCGGCGGCCATGGCCTGGGGCGTGCCGAACTTGGCGAACAGGGCCGGGGTGGCGCGGTTCACGGCGGCATCGGTGCACTGGGCGGACAGGACCACCGCCACCGTCAGCTCGAAGGGCGTGGTGTAGTCAAGGGAGCATTCGCCTTCGCCGTAGTGGGCGAACATGCGCTCCTCTATCTGGGCCGCTCGGGCCTGCTTGGATGCCAGGGACTCCCGTGCCATGGGTTCTTCCTTTCCGCTTTGGTCGATGGGGAAAGTATATGGTAAGGTGCAGGTGCGCCGCCGCGGTTTTCCGCGGCTTTTCGTGTTGAGGTAGAAGGGGGCAGGCATGCTCATCGATTCGCTGGCATATCAGCTGGAGCGCACCGACGCGGTCCAGGGCTTCTGGGGCAAGTTGGACCAGGGGCAGGACGCGGCCCTGGGTGTGGCGTCGTCTGCGCGTCCCCTCATGGTGGCGGCCCAGTTCGCCCGCCGGCCCCAGCCCACGTTGGTGGTGGTTGCCGGCCAGGAGACCGCGGTGTCCTTTGCCCGCAGCCTGGCGGCCTACCTGGGCGAGTCCAAGGTGCTGCTGTTCCCGGAACGATCCGACATGCCGTTTTCGCCCAAGGTGCCCGACGCTGCCCAGGTGTCCAAGCGCCTGCAGGCCGCCTGGGCCCTTCAGTCCGGGCAGGAGTGCGTGGTGGTGTCCAGCGCCCGGGCCATGACCCGCTGCCTGGCTCCTATGGACTCCCGGGCTGCGCAGCCCGTGGAGCTGGTGGCGGGTCAGGAGCTGGCGGACATGGGCGGCGTCTGCGGCGATGACCTTGACGGCCTGCTGCATGCCCTGGAGGAGCGGGGCTACCAGAACACCGGCGAGCTTGATGGCCCCGGCACCTTTGCCATGCACGGCGGCACCGTGGACGTGTTCCCTGGCAACCTGACGTATCCGGTGCGCCTGGACTTCTTCGGCGACGAGCTGGACGAAATCCGCCGCATCGTTCCCTCCACCGGCCAGACCATAGGCATGCTGGAGCAGGTCCAGGTCTTCCCAGTGATCGAGTTCCTGGGGACCAAGAAGGCCCTGGCCCGCGCCCGCAAGGAGCTGAAGGCCCCGGCCCTGTCCAACCCCGTGCTGCGGGACCTGTTGGAGAAGCTGGACGGCGGCCTGCGCTTCGAAGGGGCTGACGCCCTGCTGCCGTACCTGTACGAGGACACGGTGACCCTGGGCGCGTACGCGGGGAAGGGGACCCTGAGCGTTCTGGTGGAGCCCCGGTCCCTGTTCGACGATGCCCAGCGGGCCTACGATGAGGCGTCATCCCGCTCCGCTGGCACCAGCATTCCCGTGGAGGGGCTGTTCGCGGCTCCTGCGGAGCTGGACTTCGGCGGCGGCCAGCGGGCCACCTACGTGTCCATCATGCGGGTGGGCGGTGCCGTGGACGACGACCTGCCCGTGAAGCGCGTGGACGTGGCGGGCAACACCGAAAAGCTCTTCGGCAAGCTGCGCAGCCTGCTGGAGGCCCAGCACATGGTGGTGTTCAGCGCGCCGAACTTCCGCGCGCGGGAGAACATGAAGCTGCTGTTCGTGGACCACTCCCTGCCCATCAACGATCTGGAGGAAGCGGACCTTTCGCCCACCCGCAGCGGAAAGTCCAAGCGGGAAAGCACCACGCCTGGCGCGGAGAAGCGCCGCCTGCGCAGGGGAGTGGTGAACGTCACTGCCACCGACGTGCCCCTGGGCATGATCTTCCCCAAGGCCAAGCTGGCGCTGGTGAGCATTTCCGATACCCAGGGAGCCCGCACGGCTTCCCGCAGCCGTCGTCCCGTGGACATAACCGAGACCACCTTCCCCTACAAGCCCGGCGACTACGTGGTCCATGCGGCCCATGGCGTGGCCTTCTTCAAGGAGCTGGTGCGCCGCGAGGTGGATGGCGTGGCGCGCGACTACCTGCTGCTGGAGTACGCCGACGACGACAAGCTGTACGTGCCCGTGGAGCAGCTGGACCGCGTGACCCGCTACGTGGGCCCCGAGGGTGCCAGCCCGCGCCTGACGCGCCTTAACACCAGCGATTGGTCCCGTGCCCTGGGCAAGGCCCGCAAGGCCACCAAGAAGCTGGCCTTCGACCTGGTGGACGTGTACTCTCGTCGTGCCGCCACCCAGGGGTTCGCCTTCGGACCGGACACCGTGTGGCAGCGGGAGATGGAGGAGGCGTTCCCGTACCAGGAGACCGCGGACCAGCTGGCGGCCATTGCCGACGTGAAGGCAGACATGCAGGCCCCCAAGCCCATGGACCGCCTGATTTGCGGTGACGTGGGCTTCGGCAAGACCGAGGTGGCCCTGCGCGCCGCGTTCAAGGCGACCCAGGACGAAAAGCAGGTCATGGTCCTGTGCCCCACCACCATCCTGGCCCAGCAGCACTACACCAACTTCAAGGAGCGCTTCGAGCCCTTCGGCGTCACGGTTGAGGTGCTTTCGCGCTTCCGGACCCCCGCCCAGCAGGCCCATGCCCTGGCGGGCTTCCAGGACGGCAGCGTGCAGGTGCTGGTGGGCACCCACCGTCTGCTGTCCCGCGACGTGAACCCCCATGACCTGGGCCTGGTGATCATTGACGAGGAGCAGCGGTTCGGCGTGGGCCACAAGGAGCAGATGAAGAACCTGCGCGAGTCCATCGACGTGCTGACCCTGTCCGCCACACCCATCCCGCGCACCATGCAGATGAGCCTTTCAGGCGTGCGTGACATGAGCCTGATCATGACCCCGCCTGACGAGCGTCGTCCCGTCGAGGTGACGGTGGGAGAATGGGACCCGGACGTTGTCAGCGCGGCCATCCGCCGGGAGCTGGACCGCAAGGGCCAGGTCTACTACGTGTCCAACCGCGTGCGGAGCATCGACTCCGCGGTGTCTCGCGTCACTGCCGCGGCCGAGGAGGCCCGGGTGGGCGTTGCCCATGGCCAGATGAGCAAGGAGGAGCTGGAGAAGGTCATGGAGGACTTCAGCGCGGGCGAGCTTGACGTGCTGGTGGCCACCACCATCATCGAGAGCGGCATTGACAACCCCCATACCAACACGCTGATCATCGAGGATTCCCAGCGCCTGGGCCTGGCTCAGATGTACCAGCTGAAGGGTCGCGTGGGCCGCTCCAGCACCCAGGCCTACGCCTACTTCATGTTCCCCGAGCACGTGAACCTGACGGAGGAGGCCGCCGCCCGCCTGACGGCCCTGAACGAGCACCAGGACCTGGGCAGCGGCATGCGTATTGCCATGCGCGACCTGGAGATCCGCGGCGCCGGCAGCATGCTGGGCGCCGAGCAGTCCGGCAACATGAGCGCCGTGGGCTTCGACCTGTTCGCCCAGATGCTCCAGCAGGCCGTCACGGCCACTCGCGAGGGGGACGAGGGCGCCGCCGACCAGCTGCCGCCGGCTCTGTCAGACATCACCGTGAACCTGCCGGGCCACACCTACCTGCCGGAGGAGTACGTGCCCGATGCCGACGAGCGCGTGCTGTGGTATCGCCGCATTGCCAGCGCCGGCACTATGGAGGCCGTGGACGCGCTGGAACAGGACCTGCTGGCCAAGCGTCCGGAGATGCCCCCGGCGGCCCGCAACCTGCTGGCCAAGTCCCGGGTGAAGGCCTACTGCAACGAGCACGGCGTGAAGCTGGTCAGCGTGGTGGCCGGCAAGCTGGTGGTGGAGCCGGTGACGGTGCCTCGGGACAAGATGATCGCCATTCGCCGCGCGGGCGGCCGCTACTTGGAGGACAAGCGCAAGCTGACCCTGCCGGTGAGTCGCTACTTCAAGCTGGAAGAGGGCGATTCCCTGTTCGGGCCGGTCACGGACCTGCTGAAGAGCCTGGTGGAAGGCCAGGGAGATGCCGTTACGTCCGCATCGGGGGACGAAAAAGCCCCCACCAGGAAGGCGGGGGCTGCGAAGGCCGGGTCGAAGGCTGCCGAGGCGGCGGCGCGGGCCAAGCGGGCCGATGCGGCGCTGGAGCGCCGACGCAACCGCAACCTGACCACCCGCACCGTGCGGGCCACTAGGCGCGGCGGAAGCAGGTAGCCACCATGCGGGCCACCTTAGTGCCCAGGTCATCGGTGACGTCCACGGTGTAGTAGCCCAGGGTGCGGCCGGAGCGGTCCACGTTGCAGGTGGCAATGAGCTTGCTGCCCTTGGCACCTGCCAGGTACTCGATGGTGTTGCTGACGGACATGGTGGGCTCTTCGTCCACGTTGCAGCCAACTGCCAGGGCGAAGTCCGCCAGGGTGAAGATGCAGCCGCCCATGACGCCGCCCATGCCGTTGCGGTGCTCGGGGCGCAGCTCCAGCTCGGTGACGGCATGGCCCTTGCCGGCGGCGGTGACCACGCAGCCAATGTGGGTGGCGAACTTGTCGGACTTGAAGAACTCCTGGACCTGCTCCAGGGTCATGTCTGAGGTAACCAGAGGGGGCATGGCGCTTCCTTTCGCTCGAATGATCTGTTAAATGAAACGGGGCGCGACCGCTTGGCCGCGCCCCGACGACTTTCTGGGGTGTGCTACTTCTGCAGCAGCGCCAGCACGCCTTCGATGCGTGCCACCACGGTGGCGCGGTCCATGAGCTCCAGCAGCTCGAACAGCGGCGGGGACACGGTGGAGCCGCAGATGGCCACGCGGACGTTGCCGAAGAACACGCGGGGCTTCAGTTCCATGCGCTCGCACAGCTCCTTGCAGGCGTCCTGCACGGCGTCACATTCCCAGGCCAGGGACTCGTCGGCCATCAGGTCGCGGACGGCGGCCAGGACCTCCGGTGCGCGGGACGCCTCCTTCTCCAGCTGCTTGGTGTAGCTCTTCTGGTCCAGGCGGCAGTTTTCGCCCCAGAACATGAAGGCGATCTTGTCCACCACGTCGTCAAGGCGGTTCAGGCGCTCGCGGACCTGGGGGAAGATCTTCTTGAACAGCTCGGGGTTGGCGTCCACGAACTCGGCGGCGTCGGCCAGGGCCTGCTCCGTCACCTCGATGGGCTCGGGAACCGGGGCGTTGGGGTCGGCCGGGTTCGGGGTGGGCACCACGTTGGCGCCGGCGGGCACGCAGCGGCCCAGGGCCACGGCCTGTGCCAGCCAGGGCTTGCTCAGCTCGTACCAGCGGTCAGCGTCCATTTCGCGGATGTACACGCCGTTCATCCAGTCCAGCTTGGTTTCGTCGAAGATAGCGTCCTTCTTGGTGATGCGGTCCAGGCTGAACTCGCGGCACAGGACCTCCGGCGGGATGATGGTGGTCTCGCCGTCCAGGGACCAGCCCAGCAGCGCCAGGAAGTTCACCACGGCCTCCGGCAGGTAGCCGCGGTCGCGGTACTCCTCCACGCTGGTGGCGCCGTGGCGCTTGGACAGCTTCTTGCCGTCGGCGCCCAGGATCATGGACAGGTGGGCGAAAGTGGGCACGGGACGGCCCAGGGCCTCGTAGATCAGGATCTGGCGCGGGGTGTTGGACAGGTGATCGTCACCGCGGACCACGTGGGTGATCTGCATGTTGGAGTCGTCGCACACCACGGCGAAGTTGTAGGTGGGGGTGCCGTCGGAGCGGATCAGGATCAGGTCGTCCATGACGTCGGCCGGGAAGCTCATGTGGCCGTACACGGCGTCGTCGAACTCGATGGGACCGTGGTCCTTGGGCACGGCAAGGCGCCACACGTGGGGCTCGCCGGCAGCGATGCGGGCTTCGGCCTCAGCCGGGTCCATGCCGCGGCAGGTGCCGTCGTAGCCGGCGTAGCCGCCCTCCTCGGCCTCTGCCTTGGCGCGCTTGGCGTCGATTTCCTCCTTGGTGCAGAAGCAGGGGTAGGCGTTGCCGCTTGCCTTGAGCTCCTCGAGGGCGGCGGTGTAGGTGTCCATGCGCTCCATCTGGGTGTAGGGGCCGAAGGGGCCGCCGACCAGCGGGCCTTCGTCCCAGTCCAGGCCCAGCCACTTCATGGCGCGCAGGATGACCTGCTTGTTTTCCTCCGTGGAGCGCTCGGGGTCGGTGTCCTCGATGCGCAGGATGAACTTGCCGCCGGTGGCGCGGGCATAGGCCCAGTTGTCGATTGCGGTGCGGGCGCCGCCGATGTGCAGCCGGCCCGTGGGGGACGGCGCAAAGCGCACGCGCACTTCGTTGGTAGTCTCAGTCATGTGCTTCCTAATCTTCTTCTTGGATTCTTGCCTTCTTGAGCAGGTAGGTACCCAGTATCAGTGAAAGTATAGATAACGCAGCGGCAACCGCAAGCCAGACTGCGCCCATCCCGACCCAAAATCCCTGGGGCAGGCAGCATATGAGCAGGCTGTCATAGGGGAACACCCAGCTCTGGCCTTCGAAGAACAGCGAATGGAACAGGGCGAAGAAGCCCTGGAAGTCCACCGCTGCGCCAATGCCCAGCAGGACGAAGGCCGCCAGGGTGGCTCCTCCTGCTCCCAGCAGCGCCGGTGCCAGGGCGGCCCAGCCCCGGTAGAAGACCACGTGGGCGGCGGCCGCCACCGCCAGCAGCGCGATGATGACCAGGATGGGCGTTGCAGTGCTGATCACGGCGTGGACGTCGTCCAGGTGGCTGATGGCAGCTTCGTCCAGGCAGTAGCGCTGGCTGGCGTGGGCGAAGGGCGCGGTCAGCTCCTCGTCCGTCAGCTGGGTTGCGTCCGCGTCAGGGTCGACCTGGGGCCTCAGCTGCAGGCTGGCGGGGGAAACGGCGCCGCGCTCCCGGGCCAGCTCCTGGTTGAGCTGGTACTGGGTGACGCGCAGGGAGCGCAGGTCGTGGCTGCCGAATGAGTAGTCGCGAATCGCTTTCGCCCCGTTGATAAGCTGCTCCTGGCCGAAGGGGGAAAGGGATACGTCCGCCGTGCGTGCTGCCAGCATCTCCGTGGTGACGGGCAGGGTGCACGCAAGCAGGCCGGCCGCCACGAAGGTGACGGCCAGGAACAGGGCGGCCCCGGCTTTGACCAGGGCCACCACGGGCGTGCTTCCCATTATGCGCGCGAATGCAGGGGGCATGGGCTAGTCCTGATCCTCCGCATCGTCCAGGTCCTCGCGAACCCAGATGGTGGCGCTGGTGATGCCGCCCATCTGCTTGCAGATGGTGGGCAGGGGCCCCAGGCGGCTGAACACGCCGCCGAAGTTGCCGTTGAGCAGGTACAGGCCGTTCAGGTTGTTGTAGGGCTCGAAGACGGGCTCCCTGGGATCGACCAGGTCCTCCGGCTTCTCATAGGGCAGGGTCAGGGTCTTGTAGGGGGTGATGTAGGTCTGGACGATGAACGGTGCGCCGGCCTTGCCGTTGGCGAAGCGGTCGACCACGTCCTCCCATTCCTCCTGGGTGATCTGGCAGCCTGCGTAGACGTCCTGCGCGCCGTAGTTGTCGGTGGGCTTGATGATCCAGTCGTCCTTGGTGCGGCGGACCATGTCGACGTCGATCTCGTCGTCGTTCAGGAAGGCGGTGCGGGGGACGGTGGCGTCGACCCAGGCGGCCTCCTCCTCGGTCAGGAAGGCGCGGGTCTTGGGGTGGAACAGCGCCTTGAAGATCTGCTTGTCGTGGATGATGTGGCCGGCGAAGCTGCCGATCAGGGCCACCTTGCCAGCGCGGACGGCCTCGATCAGGTCCTGGCTTTCGTCCCAGAACTCAAGGACGTCGTTGGTGACGCAGCGGCGCCAGATGGCGTCGATGCGGTTGCCGTTCTTGTCGCGCAGGCGGGTGCCGTCCCACTTCAGCTCGCGCACGTCCACCACCTCGCAGGGGTAGCCGCGGTACTTGAACAGGCGGGCGAAATGGCGGAACTCGTCCACCACGCCGTGGCCCAGGTAGTCGGCGATGGCGAAGCGGGGGTTGTTGACGCGGCCCTCGAAGGTCTCGT
Source organism: Coriobacteriia bacterium (assembly GCA_030526515.1). GTDB lineage: Bacteria > Actinomycetota > Coriobacteriia > Coriobacteriales > Eggerthellaceae > SUG1186. Next base: position 1,733 of record JAUNCQ010000036.1, on the reverse strand, counting down.
AGATGCCGATGAACTCGTCGACCCACTGGTTGAAGATCTCGCAGGTCTCGATGCGGTGCTTCTCCACGAACTTGCGGAAGGCGGGGGTGCGCACCACGGACAGGGTGATCTCGCGGTTCTCGTTCATGCCGGCGGAGCCGTCGCCGTTGAACTCGCAGAACTTGAAGGTGTAGTCGTCCTCGTTCATGAAGGTGTCCACGCGGGCGAAGGGGAGCACGCTCTGGTAGCGGCGGGGGATCAGGATCAGGTCCCGCAGGCGCTCGTCGTAGTCGAAGACGTCACGGTAGTCGGGGTCGTCCAGGTAGCGCTGCATGACCTTGACCAGCACGGCGTGGGCGGTTTCAGCGCACTCCTTCATGGCCTCGTAGGTGCGCTCGTTGAACAAGCGCGGCACGCAGCTGTTGGCCACGTGGACGTCGTGGACGATGGCGGTGGAGTGAGCCATGTAGTCGGCGGCGATGCGGCGGCCCTCCACGTCTCCGTCGAGCTCTTCGATGATGTTGAGGTATTCCTGGGTCAGCTCGGTGTTGGTGAGCATTTTCGCCCCTTTCATACATATGTATACGGTGTTGCGGAATAGTCTACCGCAGGGGGTGCGGGGAATTCGCGGCTAGCGCAGGATTTTCCGCGGTCGGAACGGTCAATATGAAGTATGATGTGCTATTGCGTGCGCGGACAGCGCCTGGCTGTTTGCGCGCAGTACCCATGGGAAGCGCATAGCCACAATATGCGCCTTCGATGTGTCACCGGGTCGAGGGCCCGCCCGCCGTGTTCCCGCGGCGCAGAAGGGCAGGTCTTCGGCGCAAGCTTCAAGGCAGAGACAATCGAAAGGAATCAAATGACTGAAGCTGCACAGAACTCCTATCTGTTCACCTCCGAGTCCGTGACCGAGGGTCATCCGGACAAGATCTGCGACCAGATCAGCGACGCCATCCTTGACGCCATCCTGGCCAAGGAGATCGAGCTGGCCGAGGCGGGCTATGTTTCGCCCACCGGCGTGGCCGCCGACCCCAAGAACTTCCGCTGCGCTTGCGAGACCATGACCAGCACCGGCCTGGTCGTGGTTTCCGGCGAGATCCGCACCGAGGCCTACGTGGACGTGCAGTCCATCGTGCGCGACACCATCCGCGAGATCGGCTACGACCGCGCGAAGTTCGGCTTCGACTGCGACACCTGCGGTGTGATCAGCTCCCTGCACGAGCAGTCCGCCGACATCGCCCAGGGCGTTGACGAGTCCTACGAGGTCCAGCACGGCCAGGACTCCGACGAGCTGGACAAGGTGGGTGCCGGCGACCAGGGCATGATGTTCGGCTACGCCTGCAATGAGACCTCCACCCTCATGCCCATGCCCATCTACCTGGCACACCGCCTGTCCGAGCGCCTGACCCTGGTCCGCAAGAACGGCACCCTGGACTACCTGCGTCCCGACGGCAAGACCCAGGTCTCCGTCCGTTACATCGACGGCAAGCCCGTCCAGGTGGAGAAGGTCCTGATCAGCACCCAGCACGCCGAGGAGGTTGGCGTGGAGCAGATTCGCAAGGACCTGATCGAGAACGTGATCAACCCCGTCTTCGCCGACGAGGGCGTGAAGGTCGCCGACGACGTTGAGATCTACGTGAACCCCACCGGTCGCTTCGTGGTGGGCGGCCCCATGGGCGACTGCGGTCTGACCGGCCGTAAGATCATCGTCGACACCTACGGCGGCATGGGCCGTCACGGCGGCGGCGCCTTCA
>JAUNCQ010000035.1 GCA_030526515.1 Coriobacteriia bacterium | reverse complement strand
TGAGCCATGGGCATGGGCTGCATCGGCTGCATAGGCATGCCGTAGCCCACAAACGGGAACGGGTTCTGATACATACTTCGCACCTTTCTATTCGTGCCTTTTTCTGCAGGATCCTTTGCTTTCTTTGCCTTCTTCTTCGTTTCTTGTTCGTTTTGGCGTTTTAATTTGGGCTTCTCTTTCGCCCTGGTAACTCTAAATATCCTGCGTCTTTCAGAATATCACCGCATAAGAATAATGCTCATTAGGAAATATTCTCGAATTATGCAATCTTTTGGCATAATGCGCATTTGTGAATATTTGAGGGGCTGAATAGGTGAAAGAAAAACGGATTTCCGCAGGTAGGAGGGCAGTATAATTGTCCGACGGATAAGAAATGAGAACAGCGCGCTCGCCCCTGCGCACGAAGAGGACACTGCAGGGGCGTCCGAAGAAGGGCGCGCCCAACAGAAAAGAGGTGCCCATGCCTGGTCCCCCTCCCGGCCCGCCGCCACCGCACATCCGACGCCCGCTCAGCGACGACAAGCTCAAAGAGCTCAAGGGGCGTGATTCCGAGGAGAATCGCCGCGTCCTGAAATGGGTGCTGGAAACCGGACGCCCCTACTTGCCCAGCATCATCATGCTGATGGTCTTCAGTGGCATCAACTCCCTGGGCGGCATCGTTTTCGCCCTGCTTTCCCAACGCACCATCGACTCGGCTGTTGCCGGCGATACCGTGATGCTGGTCGCCTTCGCGATCGGCATGGTCGTGTGCGCCCTGGCTCAGATTGCCTTCCGCGCCTTGTCGGGCTATTGGGGCGAAAGAGTCTCCATCAAGGTTGAGAACGGGTACCGCACCCGCTTGTTCGATTTCATCCTTGACCGCGACTTCCAGCAGCTGACCAAGTACCACTCCGGCGAGCTCATGAACCGCATGACCGACGACGTCAACATCATCGTCAGCGGTGTGACCTCGTTCCTGCCCTCCATCGCTCAGATCATCGTGAGCCTGGTGGGTGCCGGTTCGGTGCTGCTGCTCATGGACTGGCGATTCCTGGTGATCTACCTGTTCGCCACCCTTTCGCTGATCGTCATCAACAAGATCTTCCGCCATGCCATCAAGACCCTTTCCGCCGAAGTTCGCGAAAAGGACGGCAAGGTGCGCTCCTACTTCCAGGATGCCATTGGCTCCCTGCTGGTGCTGCGCGTGTTCGTGACGGAGGACAGTGCCCGTGAGCGTTCCAACAGCCTGCAGAAGGAGTTCTACGGCTCCTACCTGAACCGCGCCAAGGTGCGCATCAAGTCCAACTCCGCCATGGGCCTGTCCATGGACTTCGGCCACGTGTTCGCACTGGTCTGGTGCAGCTTCCAGCTGGTGACCGGCCAGCTGAGCTACGGCTCCCTGGTCGCCATCATGCAGCTGACCGGTCAGGTCCGCATGCCGTTCATTTCCGCATCCAACCTGGCCAGCCAGTACTACAGCATGATTGCCAGCGGCGAGCGCCTGATGGAGATCGAGGCCCTGGCGCCTGAGCTGACCGAGGAGCAGAAGGCGAACCTGCCCAAGGACTTCGACGCTCGCGACCTGTACCAGGGCATGAGTCGCATTGTGGCCGAGGACCTGGTGTTCGGCTACGAGCGCAACGGCGCCGACGGCCCGACCTTGAAGCAGGTCAGCTTCCAGGTGGAGAAGGGCGACTTCGTGGCGGTCATGGGCCAGAGCGGTTGCGGCAAGTCCACGCTGTTCAAGCTGATCCTGGGCGTGTACCATGCGCAGTCCGGCCGCCTGTTCCTGGACTGCCAGGGCGAGCAGATGCCCCTTTCCCCGGTCACCCGCCGCCTGTTCGCGTACGTGCCCCAGGGCAACCTGCTGATCTCCGGCCGCCTGCGCGACAACATCGCCTTCGCCAAGCCCGACGCCACCGACGACCAGATCTGGGAGGCCTGCCGCATTGCCTGCGCCGAGGAGTTCCTGCGCAAGCTGCCCGACGGCCTTGACACCGTGGTGGGCGAGCACGGCGCCGGCCTGTCCGAAGGCCAGATGCAGCGCGTTGCCGTGGCCCGCGCCTACCTGAGCGGCGCGCCCATCCTGCTGCTGGACGAGGCCACCAGCGCTTTGGACGAAGCAACCGAGGCCAAGCTGCTGGAGAACCTGCGCACGCTCAACGATCGCACCTGCCTGATCGTGACCCACCGCCGCGCCGCGCTGGACATCTGCAACAAGACCGTGTTCATCGAGGACGGCCGCCTGCGCAGCTAGCCTTTGCGCCACATGTCAATAAAGCCCAAGGGGGCGAAAGGGAAGCGCGATGCTCCCTTTCGCCCCCTTCGTGGTTTGAGACGATCGTGAAAGCGGCCTTCCATCAGGCAATTCGTCCTACGCCGATTTTCCGAAAAAAATTGCTTACATCCAACTCTATTGCTGCTATAGAATATTTGCGTTCGACACTATTCCAAACAGAAAATAAACTAACTAGATTCGGGGTATACACACGTGAGGCGCGGAAACGTACAGGCAAAGCTGATGGCAGTGGTCTTGGCGGCAGCCATGCCCTTGTGTCTGCTCCCGGGCTGCCGCGTCAGCGACACCTTCACCGAGGTCGTGTACCAGCAGGACGCCAAGACGATCGACTACGACAACCCCCAGAAGTTCTACATCAACGACGCCACCGCTACGGAAAAGAGCGACCAGGTGTCTGCCAAGGAAACCGACTCCGACGGCACGGGCTCCGAATCCGAGCAGAACCTGGTGGTTTACGGCTCCAAGCCCAACACGGAGGGCTTCACGGCCAAGAAGTCCGCCTTCTCCAACAAGCCCGACTTCACTGGAATCGAGGCCAGTGAGTCCGTGAGCTTCTTCAAGTCGGACGAAAAAGACGCCGTGGACCATACGGTGACCAAGCAGGAGCCCAAGGAGCGGCCGGAGGAAAAGAAGGACGACTCCCCGGAGGGCGTTTCTGCCCAGAGCAGCACCGCCACGGGTGATTCTGACAACGCCAGGGTCCCCGGGGCTTCCCAGAAGCCCAAGGACCAGGAGTCCGATGCGGGCGGCGGCGGCAACGGCAAGAAGAAGACCCAGAACAAGAAGAAGGACAAGACCACCAGCGAAGGTGCGCAGTCGGACGAAACCACCGGTAAGCAGGCTCGCAAGAAGGACCCCACCCGCGCGGTGTATGACAGCTCCGACCCCACCCAGGAGCCTCCCAAGGTGGAGAAGGTGGCGGCGTTTGGCGAGTTCGCCACTATCGTCCAGATGGTTGCGGGTACGGGTGCCCTGGTGGCCACCGACGCCGACAACCTGTCCAGCAAGTTCACGAAGGTGTTCGACACCTCCAAGGTGAGGAAGGGCTGGAAGGACGGTGGCAGCGCCAAGAAGATGGACGTGGCGCAGATCGTCAAGTCCGGCGCCCAGGTCATCCTGGTCACTGACGCAGCATACTTGGAAGCCCTGTCCAACGCTGATTTCGGCAAGCTGACCAAGGCAAACATCAACACCGTGGTCCTGCGTCCCATGACCACGTCCCAGAACATCAAGAAGAACGTGGTCTCCGTGGGCAAGATGCTTGACGGCAGCACCGCAGGCAAGCACGGCAAGCAGGCGGAGGAGCGCGCTCAGGCCTACGTGGACTTCCATGACCAGGTGATCGGCGACTGCATTGCCGCCAACAACGGCAAGTACGAAGGCTCCCGGGTCTACCAGGGCAGCGGCAAGTGCGACGTTGACGCCAAGGGAACCGAGCAGGACGAAACCACCTACACGCTGCTTTCCAGCGCCTACGACAAGGAGGCCACCTACAAGGGCCTGAGCCTGGGCAGCGCCAGCTGGATGCCGGCCAAGGGCCTGGTCTACGCCGAGTCCGGCTACGGCACCACCCCTGTTTCCTACTACATGCAGTGCGGCGGCCTGGTGAACAACGCAGCTGCTGCCTCCACGAAGGCTTCGGCGGGCATGGTGCCCCTGTGGCAGTTCAGCGCCAACACCTTCGGTTTCAGCGCCGGAGACTGGTCCGGCATCACCGTGCCCTTGGCGGGCGACTCTGCCATACGCAGCATGGACCGCGTTCTGCTGGACTCCGGCAAGAACGGCTCCAACCGCACGGGCTTGGGCTCCGGCTTCGGCACCAGCAGCTTCCCCAAGATCATCGTGACAAAGCAGTCCATCAAGGCGGCCCTCATCGCCAACTCGGAAAAGGGCAACGGCATGTACACGCCCTACGGATGGAACGGTGCGGATGGCACGGGCCGCGTCATCGAAGCCTACGGCGCGAACCTGGGCAACATCATCCTGTACAGCACCATCGGCGTTGACGGCGACAAGGCCAATGCCGATGACGGAAACCTGATGGGCGACGTGATTCCGGACGACGCCATCCTGGTGAACCCCCACGGCGTGTTCAGCGACTGGACCCAGGGAAGCGTCGATGCCTTCCTGGAGGCCGCGTGGATCAGCGACGTTGCCAACGACGAAGCCAACGGCGTTGACTGGAAGGCTGTTGCCAAGGACTTCTACAAGTCCTTCTACGACTACGACGTGAACATCTCATCGCTGACGGATTAGCACAGGACGAAGCATGGCGAAACTTACCATTCAGACAGGGGACGGCACGGTCGTTCCCGGACAGGAAAGAGCAAAGCAGCAGCAGGCGGAGCAGAAGGCCCAGGCGGAAAAGCAGGCCACCTCCTTGTTCGCCGGCGCTGACAAGAAGGAGGACGCGGGTCCCGACTACACGTACAAGAAGATCCGCTTCCACAAGAACGATGAGGTGAATCCCTACGCGGCGCAGCAGGACGAGCGCTATGCCATGGATCCCCGTATCAAGAAGCTCATCATTCTTGCCGTGGTCATGGCGGTGGTGTTCTTCCTGGCGTGCGTCCTGCCCACCCGCGTGTTCGACGTCACCCGGTACGACCACACCATCGGCACCCTTGCAGAGGAAACTGCCGCGTCGGTCCAGGGCTTCATCGGATTCTTCCTGGATCCCAACACCATGTACGGAACCTACATGCTCACCGTGCTGGTGACGTTGCTCTCCGGCGCGGCTATGGGCCTTTCCGGCGGCGTCTACCAGGGCGCCCTGAAGAATGCCCTGGCATCTCCCACGACCCTGGGCGTGACCAGCGGCGGCGTGCTGGGCTCCATCATCTTCGCCCTGGTGGTCTACCCGAACACCCTGGCCACCACGTACAACGGCTCAGCCTCCGACCTCATTCAGACCATGCAGAACATGTCCCTGCCCCAGCTCATGCTGGAGCAGTACGGATCGTTCCTGTGCTCGCTGCTGGGATGCCTGCTGGTGGTGGCAATGGTCATGTCCATTGCGCTGCTTTCGGGTCGCGGCAAGGTCAACAACGTTTCCCTGGTGGTGGCGGGCCAGGTATTCGCCTCCGTCATCACCGTGGTCCTGACCTTCGTCCGGAACTGGTACAGCGTCCATGGCGATGTTCAGATTGCCACCTACCTTGACCAGGCCCAGACCACTACGTTCGCCGGAGCCTATACCCTTACCAGCGTGGCGGTGTTCGCCATCCCGCTGCTGATCTGCATGGCCATAGTGTTCCTGAACTCCACCAAGCTCAGCCTGCTGGCCTTCAACGACGAAGAGGCCCGCTCCATGGGCCTTTCCACCACGGCCACCCGCAACCTGATGGTGGGCACCTGCACGGTGCTGACCGCGCTGGTCATCTCCTACGCCGGCCCGGTGGGCTTCGTGGGCTTCCTGGTTCCCCATATGGCCCGTAAGCTCATCGGCCCCGACTTCCGCTATCTGCTGCCTGCCTGCGCCCTCATGGGAGCCATCATGGTCACGGCAGTGTTCTACGTTACGAATCTGGGCATTCCGTTCATCATAAGCGGAAGCACCGGCGTGTTCACCAGCCTGATCGGCTGCATCGCCTTCCTGGTGATAGCCCTGCGAGGAAGGAGGTCCTCCGGTGGCGAGTGGCTCTAGGAAACGAAGCGCCAACGGCGAATACATCTTCATCGACGGCAAGGCCCTCCGCGCGGATGAGGTGGTCAGCATCGACATGCGCTCCACCATGGCTCCCGGACAGGAGGCGGTTTCCACGGTGCCCGGCGCCAAGGAGGCAGCCGACGGGACCAAGGACGGCAAGACGTCGAAGCTCTCCGGCGCCCTCAGGAACCTGGGGAAGGACGACGCGCTGGAGCTTTCGCCCGAAGTGCTTGAGGGCAGCCTGGGCATAGAGAACACCCGCAGCCTTTTGGCGGACGAGCGCAAGAAGATGCGGGCGAAATACCTGACGTTCGGCGCGGTGCTGGTGCTGTTGGCGCTGGCGTCCCTGTGCATGAGCAGCCAGCATCCGGGCCGCTTCTACGCGCCCACGGAAGTCATTGCCGGCCTGGCCACCTGGGTGCAGCTGGGCGTGACCTTCGTGGTGGACAACGCCAACTTCGCTACCGAGCGCCTGCGGGCCGTCCAGGCCAACCCCGACCTGAGCGACCATCTGCTGCAGGTGCAGGTGGTGTTCAAGTACCTGGCCTGCGGTGCCCTGCTGGCCCTTTCCGGCATGCTGTACCAGAACGCGTTCAAGAACCCCATTGCCGCGCCGTCCATGCTGGGCGTGACCAGCGGCATCAACATTGCGCTGCTGGTGCTGGTCATGCAGTTCGGCTACGAGGCCTTCACGCACGTCAACCTGTATTACGTGTACTCCATCATCGGTGGCGTGCTGGTGCTGGCCCTGGTCATGCTGGGTGGAAAGTGGATCAGCGGCAAGGGCGGCTTCAACGCCGTCAACATGATCCTCATGGGCACCATCGTCTCCCAGCTCCTGGGCGTGGTGATCCAGTACGTGCAGACCAACTTCATGGACGAAGTCCAGTGGGATGCCTACAACCTGCTCATGAACGCCACCGGCGTTGTGGGTCCGTGGATGTACGGCACGCTGGTCATCGGCGGCCTGGCGGCGCTGATTCCCGTCATCGTGTTCCGCTTCCGCCTGAACCTGATCTCCTTCTCCGACGCCGAGACCAAGCTGCTGGGCGTCGACCCCACTCGCCTGCGCCTGCTGGCCCTGGCCTGCGGCTCGGTCATGATCCTGGTGGCGCAGCTGAACTCCGGCCAGGTTGCCATGATCTCGCTGATCGTGCCGTTCCTGGTGCGCGCCGTGTTCGGCGCTGAGTTCCGCAAGCAGCTGGGAGGCAACCTGCTCATGGGCGCCCTGGTGCTGCTGATCTGCGGAGACCTGTCCACCACCATCGTGTTCGATGGCTATGCCGTGGGCCTTGCCCCAGTGGTCTCCATCGTGGCGCTGCCGCTGTTCGTGTGGATGATGGCGCTTCGCCAGAGGAGCTGGGAGTAGCGCATGCGGGCATTCGGAAGCAATAGGACGAAAGGAAAGGCCGCAGACGCGCCGGGAATCATGGAGCGCCTGCGCGGCTGGATGGGGGAGTTCGGCGGGCGGGCTGCGGTGCTGCTGCTTGCCCTGGTACTGTGCGCCATCCCACCCGTTTTCCTGAACAGCGTGTTCGGCTACCTGCCGCTGCTGGCCCTGCTGCTGGCGGTGGGCCTTTCTTTCGGCTACCTGCAGGTGCTGAAGCGCTCCCTGGTGTTCAGCGAAGAGTCCCTGGTGCCCTCCTGCGAGCGCGGTACGAACGTGGACTTCGTCCTGAACTTCCAGAACACCTCCCCGCTGCTGTTCCCTCGGTTCGAAACCCACATTTATATTAGCGACCTGTTCGGAGACGTGGACACCCAGACCAGCTTCTCCATGCCGCTGATGCCCCGGGAGAAGCGGGATTTCAGCTTCCAGGCAAGCTTCGATCACATCGGCACGTATACAGCCGGCATCCAGAAGATTGTCATCTACGACTTGCTGGGCCTGTTCACCCATACCATCCACAACCAGGAGCAGCATCAGGTCGAGGTGTTGCCCCGCATCGTGGACCTGGAGAAGGTGCCGCTGAGCAGTCAGGCGTCGGCGGACAGCCTCAAGCCCCTTCAGACCCTGACCAACGACGACCTGGACTACGCGGGCGTGCGCAACTACGTATGGGGCGACCCCATCAAGACCATCCATTGGAAGCTTTCCTCCCGCTTGGAGCCGGGGGAGTACCTGACCCGTTTGTTCGAGTGCTTCAACAATCCGGGCATCTGCATTGTGGTGGACACCTCTGCCCCGCAGTACGGCAACGAGTCCCTCATGTTCGTGTTCGACGGCGTGGTCGAGGGGGCCCTGTCCATCAACCAGTACGCCACCAAGGCGGGCCTGGATTCCGTGATCGCCTTCTATGACAAGTACCATGAGGAGCGTCGCGTCCGTGTGATCAACGCCCTGGACTTTGCGGTGCTGTCTGACGCGCTGCCGCGCATCCAGGTCAAGGACGGCCAGGATGCCATTGCCCTGTTGCAGCGGGAAGGCAACAGCATCCACGGCCAGGACAACGTGGCCTTCTGCACCTCCCAGGTGAGCGAGGCGGCCATTTCCGCCATGATCGAGCTGAAGATGCGCAAGCGCAATCCCATCTACCTGCTGGTGACGCCGCCTTCCCTGAAGGGGGAGGAGCTCCAGGAGTTCGTCCGCCCGCTCAGGCGGCTTGACGATGCGTCCATCGGCTACTTCGTCCTGTCCCAGGCGGAGGAACTGAACCAGGAAGGGGGCAGGTAATGCAGGATTACATCAAGAACAGCGCGGCCGACTTCGCGTTCACCGCGGTTGCGGCCATCTGCCTTTCCTATGTTGCCCTGAACGGATTCTACGTCTCCGAAGCGCTGCAGCAGGGCCCTGTTCCTGCGGTTGCGGCGTTGGTGTGCGTGGCGGCCCTGTTCCTGGTGGCGCGCAATGTCCGCACGGCCCGCCTGGGCGGCCTGGCCTTCGGCGCATGCCTGCTGGTGAGCTGGATCGTCGGCGGCGCCCTGACCCCGAACGCCCAGGTGTTCACCGACAACGAGTCCAACTACCTGATCTTCGCCATGGTGGTGACCCTGGTTCCGACCGGCGTGTTCCTGCTTTCCCGCAAGCTCACCGGCGCAATGCTGCTGTTCGTGGGCGGAACCTTCCTGGGTTCGTTGCTCCAATTGCTCTACTGGCGAAACAGCGTCGTGTGGCTGGTGGTCTTCGTGGCCGCGTCCCTGGCGCTGATCGTGTTCAAGAACTACCAGCAGGCGCTTCGGACGGCATCCACGGTCAGGGAGGCGCGCATGCTCCCCGGATTCTGCGTTGCCCTGGCGGTGGGCCTGGTTGCCACGGGCCTGGGCGCGGGCATCTGGTACGGCGTCGTGGAGCCGCTGGGTCCCAGCGCCGTGCAGATCAAGCTCATAACCGAGTACCGTGCGTTGGAGACCAAGCTGGTGGTGGGTACCTCGGACATCTCCCAGGTCCCGAACGTCAACATGACCAGTAACAAGACCAACAACGGCGTGCGTACCACCGACGACATCAAGGAAAGCCCCGACGGCGTGCCGTGGGGAGCCACGGGCCAGGAAAAGGACCAGGACCTGCAGAGCAAGCAGGACAACTTCCTGGGAATTGACGTGGACTCGCTGAAGGAGACCTTCGACTTCCAGCAGAATCCCAGCGTGGCTCCGCTCATGCTGGGTGTGTTCCTGCTGATCGCGCTGCTCATTGCGGCCTTCTTCCTGGGTCGTCGGGCTCTGCGGAAGCGCCGGGTCGAAAAGCTGCGGGCCCTGGGTCCGGAGCAGGAGTTCACGGGGCTGTTCCTGTATTTGCTGCGCAAGTTCAAGCGCCTGGGCATCACCGTTCCCGATGGCCAGACGCTGACCGACTTCGGTCGATCCAGCGTGGCGGCCATGGAGCCCTATTCCCGCGAGTCCGGCGTGGCCTTCAGCGACCTGGCGGCAAGCTACTGCGCGGTCGCTTATGGCGGCGGTACGCTGACCAGCGAAGAGGTCCAGCGAATGGAGCGGTTCTACGGGTCGTTCTGGAAGGCGGCCCGCAGCCAGCTGGGCAACATCAGGTACTTCTTCAAGTCCTTTGTCCTCTAGAGGGCGAAAGGCATAAGAGACGGTATTACGTGCACTTAATTGTCCTCAAATTGGAATATACGTGTACTAGAATACAAAGGTAAGAAATGCTGACAAGGCATTGGAACCGACGAAGGGAGAACGTTTTGAGAAAGCGATTCCTCATGGGCGTTACGCTTGCCTCGACGGTTGCGCTGAGCGCGACTCTGGGTGCGGGCATGGCGTTCGGCGCTGCTGTCACCGACATCAGCGACATCAACGGCGGCAACGGCGCGAGCTGGACCGTCCCCACCTCTCCTATGACCAACACGGTCTGGAAGGATGCCGATGGCAACATCGTAGACGCCAACACCCCGGGTGCCAAGCAGTACAAGGTACTGACCACCTGGGCGGAGGCTTGGTCTACCGCTGGCCCCGACTTCCTGGGCGTCTCCAACAGCGCCTACTATGGCAACGGCGGCAACGGCAACGCCAAGGTCACCAACTACACCCAGGCGCAGAAGAGCTCCATGGTGGGCATCTGGGCGACCAGCGCCAACGAAAGCCCCAATGCCTACAACTGGAACACCTTCTACAACTTCTACGCAGAGGCTATGAACAAGACCGCTTCTGACTGGTCTTGCGTATCCACTACCTCCAATGGCGGTTCCGACTGGGACAGCGCCTCCGGCGTGTGGTGCGGCTTCAAGTACCGTCCGGATGTGGTGTGGACCAACAACAACCTGAACGCTGCTGCAGCGGCTGACTACGTGAAGCAGATCAACGAGGGCAAGTACTCCGCCAGCGCCACCAAGGCGACCGACGGCAACAAGACCTACGTCGCAGACGCCAACGAGGACGGCTCCTACGACTCCAGCTATGCCCAGTACGGCGACGCCACCTACAACCCGCAGGTGATTTCGCCCAATAACAACAGCCCGTACTCCTTCGTGGCATCCGCATACCAGCTGGCTGACGCATCTGCCAAGGTCATTGCTGACACGGCAAACAACCCGGGCATTGGCGACGAGGCCCTGACCTGGAAGAACGCCAACAAGCTGCCGCGCTCCGGCCGTTACTCCGAAACCCCGACCGAGTGCGCCCTGAACGTGGAGAAGCTGGCTCGCGGCTCCGTGTACTACACGCTGTCCAAGATTGCCGACGGTACCGTGAACAAGAAGAAGGTCGCCTACGTGGCCTATCCGTTCGGCTACTCCGTGACCAACCGCGACGGCTCCGTCACCACCTACACCGATGACACCCAGGTCATCGTTGCTGAGTACGACTACACCGAAAACATCGGCTCCGGCCCCATGGACGGCCGCGCCAGCTGGTCTCCGCTGACCGTCGACCAGCTGTCCACCAAGAACGTGTACGCCCCGCGTGCGGCGGGCACTGCCGTGAGCGGCACCGACAACTCCACCACCACCTTCACCCTGTACTACGCAACGGCCGACGACCTGGCTGACTGCGACGTGGTCTACAGCCCCCACAGGACCGTGACCTCCAAGGAGTGGAAGGAGTGGATCGAGAAGAACGCCACCCCGTCCAAGGCAGCCAATGCCTCCAAGATCAGCTACGTCGCCGCATCCCCGGCAATCACCAACGGCTCCAACTACACCATGGAGAAGCTGATCTACGGCGCCTACGCCATGGACACCATCTATCCTGAGCTGTTCAAGAACATGGAGATGTCCAGCTACTGGTTCAACAAGATCTACCACATCAAGGCCTCCAACCTGGCCGAGACCATGTCCTGGGGCTACGCCAAGTCCTCTCTGCCGGCAGGCACCTCCCTGGCCACCATCGGCAACGGCTATGACGTGAACAAGACCCTGAACAAGTTCGAGCAGGGCTACAAGTACTTCCAGGCCAGCAAGGACAAGGACGCTACCATCGCTCGCGTCCTGGCCAACAAGGCCCTGGACGGCAGCGTTGCCGATTCCGCCGGCAATCCCTATGCCTTCAACGGCTTCACCCCGACTTCCACGTGGGTCGATGAGGATCACTCCAAGTACGTTGATCCCGATCCCGAGGCAGCTGCCCAGACCATCAGCGTGACCAAGTCCACCTGGTCCAAGACCTACGGCAACGGCTCCTTCAGCCTGGGCGCCAAGGCCAAGACCGCTCTGACCTACAAGTCCAGCAACACCAAGGTCGCCACCGTGTCCTCCAAGGGCACCGTGACCATCAAGGGCGCCGGCACCGCGAAGATCACCATCTCCGCCGCTGCCACCAAGGACTACAAGGCCGCGACCAAGACCGTGACCATCAAGGTCGCCAAGAAGGCCCAGTCCCTGACCGTGTCCACCGCCAAGAAGACCGCGGCCAAGGGCAAGTACACCACCGCGGTGGCCGTCAAGGGCGCCAAGGGCACCAAGTCCTTCAAGAAGGTCAGCGGCTCCAAGTACCTGACCGTGACCTCCACGGGCAAGATCAAGGTGTCCGCCAAGGCCAAGAAGGGCGCTACCTACTCCGTCAAGGTGAAGGTGTCCGCCAAGGAAACCGCCAACTACAAGGCTGGTTCCAAGACCGTCACCATCAAGGTGAAGGTCAAGTAGCAATAGCACGTTGCAATAACGTGTAGTTTCTGCTGGGATGGGCGCCCCTTCGGGGGCGTCCATCCTTGACGTTCGAGGAGTCTAAGACCATGAGCAATCGAATCACTGTTGCGTCCCGCTTTGTCAGCTGCGCATGCGCAGCTGCACTTGCCTTGTCCGTACCCGGCGCAGGGCTGGCTCCCCAGGCGTTTGCTGTGAACGATGGCGGTGATGGAATCGTCGTGCAGTCCGCCGGCACCGTTTCCTGTGCGAACGGGTGGGTCCTTTCCTATGGGGAAGTGAACGGCAAGGCGTGCATCACCGGCGTTGTTACGGAAGGCTCGGGTACCCTCGAGGTTCCCGCCCAAGCGGGGGGTCTGCCCGTGCGTATCATCGGCAAGGCGGCTTTCAAGGATTGCCGAACCTTGGACGAGGTGACGCTGCCCGAGGGATTGGAACTGTTCCAGTCCGAGGCCTTCTGCGGCTCCAGCGTGAGGAAGGTATCCATCCCTGCCTCCGCCAAGGCCGTTTCCTACCGCTGCTTCAAGAACTGCGACAAGCTGACCGAGGTGACCTTTCAGGGAAGCACCATGCTCTACCTGGCCCAGGAGGCCTTCATGTACTGCACGGCTCTGGAGTACATCGAGGTGCCGTATCTTTCGTCCTATCCCGTTGCGAAGAGCACGGCTGACGATGACGATTCGCCCCGCACCGAGCTCTTTGCCGACACCTGCTCCGTGGGCAAGAGCTGCTTTGCCCAGTGCTCGTCCCTGGAGACCGTGGTGTTCAACGGCGTGGTGGAGCACAAGACCCCCAAGTACTTCCTGGACATTTCCTGCTTCAACGGCTGCTCGAAGCTGAGAACCTTCACCTGGTTCTGCAAGAAGGACACCGCCAGCGCCGGCACCAGCTGGAACAAGCAGCTGAAGATTGAGAACAACTACTACACCCTGGACTTCTACGGCTCCCGGGAGGACGCGGACGGCCTGCAGAACCGTCAGGCCCGGCTGACCTATCGGCCGAAGGCGGGCGACGATGATCCCGTGGTCAACATCTACGACCTAATCTACAAGAAGCAGGATTACGCGGAGCACAAGCTTCCCACCTGCACCGACCAAGTGCCCGACCTGCCCGACGGCAAGGTCTGGGGCGTTGCCGACCAGGTCATGAAGAGCACGAAGAAGTACATCTCTGACTCCTACCAGGTCATTGCGGTTGATCGTGACGATATGGATTACGGCTGGCTGGCGTCCGATGAAACCAGCGAGTTCTACGACGCCTACGAGGACAGCCTGTGGAAGTCCGGCATGAGCGGCAGCTCCACGCCCACCCTGTACTTCGAGGCCGACGGCACCATTGCCGACCTGGCCACCATGAAGGCCTACGCAGCTGATGGCAGCGAGCTGGACCCTTCGACCTACGAGGTGGTGTACGAGCAGTACGTGGTCGAAACCGGCAGCTCTACGTCGGACGACAAGTACTGGCACGAGGTGCAGAAGGCGTCCGAGCCCGGGCAGTTCCGCGCCTACGGCCGCTCCAAGGTGAACGGGACGAAAACCCCGCTGCTGTACTTCACTGCCGCGGTCTTCTCCCCGAAGGTCCAGACCTACGACTACACCCACACCAACATGCTGGGCGCGTTTTCGTCCGACGCTGCGAACCTGATGAAGGGCACCGTGCCGGCGTACAACGTGGTGGTGCCCTGCAGTGACTGGCGCGCCCAGTTGATCGGCGCCAGCCTGGCGGGCCTGGGCAACGGTCTGCTGATGTTTGACGATGCGTCCACCAGTCCGTCCAGCGACGCGTATCGCGCCCAGGTGCTGAGCAAGTCCGACTCCGTCCAGTTCGTGGGTTCCACCCGGCTGCTTCCCCAGTCGGTGGACACGTCCAAGAACGCGTACCTGAGCGACTGGCTGGTCAACGGCGCCAAGGGTGATCGGACCCGGTACAAGGACGATGTCACGCCGCAGGCCCTGGCAGCCCAGGTCCACTCCGTCATGGCGAAGGGAACCTGGGGCGTGACCTGGGGCGACACCGCGGTGGTGGTGTCCAGCGCCAAGCCCTACAACGCCCTTCTTGCCACGCAGCTGCTGTATGGCGAAAAGGCCCCGGTATTCTTCGCGGATGCATCGGGCAAGATCTACTCCTCCGAGCTGTCCCGCCTGATGTCCGGCAAGTTCGCCCGCATCCTGGCGGTGGGCGACTCCTCCTGCGTTTCCGACGAGGCCCTTTCCGCGGTGACCACGCTGACCGGCGTGACGCCGGAGCGCGTGCTGGCCGATGCGGGATCTGCCTGCGACGTTTCCCTGGCTCAGGCTGAGGCCCTGGTCCAGAAGCAGGGCAAGCTGAAGTCCGTTTCCGTGGTGGACGGCACCGTTTCCGCCAACGTGGTTCAGGGAGGCCAGCTGGCTGCGCTGGGCGAAGGCGCCGTGCTGGTGTGCAACTCCAGCCGCGATGTGAAGAAGGTCCAGGAGTTCCTGTACGAGCTGGTCAAGACCCGGGGCATCACCTCCGTAGGCACGGTCAACATGGTCGGCGATTTCGCCCATATTGACGCGAAGGCCGCAGAGCGCATCCGCTCCGTGTGGGGGGCGCCGCTATCCACCGAGGCCGTGGTGGGCGACACCATCGAGTCCGACGGGCTCATTTGCAAGGTGACCGGTGCCGATACGGCCCAGCTGGTGGGCCTGACCGAATTCGCTGGCTCATCCGTTTCCGTGAACTCCGTTCGCTATGACGGCAAGTCCTACAAGGTCACCTCGGTGGCGGCCGGTGCGCTGGATTCTCGTGTGAAGAGCGTCACCCTGGGGGCCAACGTGAAGGCCTTGGACGGCAAGGCCTTTGCCCAGTGCTCTAACCTGACGACCCTCAACGGCAAGGGCTCCGCGGTCACGACGGTGCCGGCGTCGGCGCTGAGCGGGAAGAAGAAGCTTTCCAGCGTGAGCTTTGGCAAGGTGACCTCCGTGGGCTCCAATGCGTTCAAGGGCTGCACGGCCCTGAAGACCGTGAGCCTGGGGTCCTCTCTGAAGACGGTGGGGTCCAGCGCGTTCGCGGGATGCACGTCGCTGGCCAAGTTCACGGCCGGCTCCAAGCTCACCACCGTGGGGACCTCCGCGTTCAGCGGCTGCAAGAAGCTCGCGACGGTCAGCCTGGGCTCCGCGGTGAAGACGGTGGGCAGCAAGGCGTTCTACGGATGCGCGGCTCTTTCGTCCGCCAGCTGGGGCTCCGCGCTCACGTCCGTGGGCAGCTACGCCTTCTACGGTTGCGCTAAGCTGAAGTCCGCGACCATGGGCAGCAAGCTGGCGAGCATCGGCACCAAGGCGTTCTACGGGTGCAAGTCCTGCAAGACGCTGACGGTCAAGAGCACCAAGCTTTCGTCCTCCAAGGTGGGGTCCAAGGCGTTCAGCGGCATGCCGTCCAAGCCCACGGTGAAGGTACCTAAGTCCAAGATGAAGGCTTACAAGAGCCTGTTCGTGAAGAAGGGCCTTTCCAAGAAGGCCGTGTTCAAGAAGTGCTAGTGGCAGAGGATCGGAAGGAAAGTTCAAGGGCGATGGCTGAGAAGATGGAGGGAAAGCGCAGGAAGAAAGCCGCGGCCGTGGTGGCCGTGGCCCTGGTGGCGGTGGTGTGCGCTGCCGTTGCCGGTGCGTTCGCCATGGGCGTGCTGGCTCCGCCGGACGCTGCGGCCAAGTACGGCGACTTCGAGTATGTGACCGAGCCGGAGGTGACCGAGTACATCCAGACCTACAAGGAGCAGATGGGCTACGGCAAGGCGTCGGATGAGGAGTGGGCCACGTTCCTGGCAGCCTACAACATGACGCCGGAGCGCCTGCGCGCCTCCACCATCGATCAGCTGGTCACTGACAAGCTGGTGAAGAAGCGCTGTGACGAGCTGGGCATTGCGGTGACGGACGAAGAGGTCGACCAGTATGAGCAGTCCTACAAGGACGCCTACGCCAGCGGCAGTGACAAGATCTGGGCGCAGAACATGGCCCAGTACGGCCAGACCGAGGAGGGCTTCCGCGCAGGTGCTCGCCTGACGCTGCAGAAGCAGAAGCTCTGCGAGGCCGAGGTCAAGACCCCCGAGGTCACCGATGACCAGGTGAAGCAGACCATTGCCACCTGCATTGATGCGCGGATCGCATCGGAGCAGTCGCTGACCCTGAAGCACACGTATTGCTTCCGCAAGTCCAAGTCCTCCAAGGCCGGCTCCCTCAAGGAACGCGAGGAGGTCCAGAAAATCCGCGACGGCCTGCTTGCGGTGGGTCCCTCGGAGGAAAGCTTTGCGTCCATCGTGGAGCTCTACAGCGACGACGCGGCGCTCAAGGAGCGCGCGGGCTCTAACGGTTGGAACGTCGACGTCTCCACCTACAGCCAGGAGTACGTCAGCGCGCTGGAGAAGCTGGGCGACGGTGACGTTTCGCCCGTGCTGGCCGATGACGACGGCTACTACTTCCTGTGGGTGAGCCATACCTACGCGCTGCCCAAGGACAGTGACAAGGCGGCCAAGATCAACCTGGACAAGATGCCGGAGGCCCTGCGCTCCTACTTCAGAGACTGCGCCGCCTACGAGCAATGGCAGAACGCCTCCAAGGAGTACCTGGCCACCATCACCTCGGGCGTGAACGTGATCTACTACGACATGCCCGCGGACGTTCCCTACAACGTGGACATGGGCCTGGCAAAGGCGCCGGAGGAGGTCACCCGGTAGCGACCGAGCCGCAACGCACCTGGATGCAAGAAGGGGGCGAAAGGGAAGCGCGATTGCTCCCTTTCGCCCCCTTGCTTTGTTCTGCGGGGCTTGGGCTAGTGCTTGGGACGGGATGCGTCCAGGGTCTTCTTGAGCAGGGCCTCCAGCTGGGTCAGCTCCTCGTCGGTGAAGTCCGCGAAGGCGTCCTGCACCTGCTGGGTGCGCTCGTCGGCAATGCGCTCCACCTCGTCGTGGCCCGCCGGGGTGAGGTAGGCGAAGAGGTGCTGCGGGTGGTCGTAGGACAGGGCGACCAGGCCGTACCACTCCAGGTGCTCCAGGATGCGTCGGGCGGTGTGCTCGTCCTCACGGGCGCGACCGGCGATCACGTGAAGGCTGGCGTAGCCTTCGTGCTTCTGGAGGGCCTTCAGCACCTCGTCGCCTTCGCGCTTGCTCTTGAAGCAGTTGGCGGCCATGTCGAACAGGAAGGGCAGGCGCTCGCGGCGGTCGCCGAAGCGGTCGGGCCGGGGCGGACGGGGCTTGCCTTCCTTTTCTGCGGCCTTCATGCGCTCGCGTTTGCTCAGGGGCAGCTCGCCGGTTTCCTCCCAGTCTTTGCTCAGGCGCACGCCGCGGCCGCACTCGGGATCAAGCAGGTCGCAGCGGAAGTGGCAGCCGGGGCAGCGGGGGTTGGTGGGTTCTTGCTCGATCATGGGCGTTCCTTTCAGGGGGTTACTTGGAATCGTTGGCGGTTTCCTGATATTCGTCCAGGTTGACGTCGTAGGGGAGGCCTTCGGGCATGGGCTGTGCCTCGATGGTGGCGGCCTGCTTCTTTTCGTTGAACCAGGTGGCAAAGGCGTTGCTGCGGTTGGTGGCCGTCACGGCGCCGCGGGCCAGCTCGACGGCCTCATCGGGCATCTGGCTGAGCTTGGTGATCTTCTTGGGTGCGGTGAACACCTTGGTCACGGTGTACAGGTGGATGGCGGAGTCATCGGTCACCAGGTCGCTGACCTGGCCTTCCCCCAGCTTGCTCACGGCTTCGGCGCCCTTTTCGGACAGGGTGGTGGACAGCACGTCCCAGCCTTCGGCGCCGCCCTGGTCCTTGGACTCGGCCGTGGAGTGCTGCTTGGCCGCATCGGCGAAGCTGACCTTGCCGGCGTTCAGCTGGTCCATGACCTTTTCAGCGGTGGCACGGTCCTTGGTGCTGAACTGGATCTGGGAGTACTGCTTCATGGTGCCGAAGTACTCCTGGTATTGCTGCAGGTACTTCAGGGTGTCGGCGTCGGACGCCTCCTGGTCCTTGCCGCTGATGCTTTCGGTGACGGTGGCCTGCAGTAGGTTCTGGCGCACGGCGGACCGGTACTGATCCTCCGAGTAGCCCTGGTTCTTCAGGTGCTCCTGCCATTCCTGGTCGCTGGCAAAACGCTCTTTTTCGCCCTGAATCTGCTCGTTGACCTGCTGGTCCGTCACCGTCACGCCCTGCTCCTTGGCGCCCTGTTCCAGGATCTGCGCGTCCTGCAGGAAGGACAGCACGCTGGTGCGTACGCCGTCGGGGGTGTTCGCGTTGGTGATCAGGTAGGTGGCCCAGGCGGATTCCTCGGTCAGGTCCATGGTCGCGCGGGTGTCAGCCACGTACTGGCTGACCTCCTCCTCGTAGATGGGCTGGCCGTTGACGGTGGCTGCCACGGGGCCTTGGCTGCAGCTTGCAAGGGCCAGGCTCAGCAGGGCGGTGGCTGCGCAGGCGCCGGCAAAGCGGGCCTTGGTCAGGGAAAACGAGGGCATGGTGCTCCTTTGGACGAAAATACTGTGTGGAAAATCTTCTAAAATGAATATAATCGTTGCATTCGCAAATAGAAATAATTATGTATATAAATAATTATTCTTCAGAACAAAGGTTATCTGCCATGTCTGGGGCAGCTGCGGCGGCGGCCCGGCGGAAGGGAAGGAGCGAATCGTGGGAAAGTCCCCTCTGGATCGGGCGGCGCATCTTGCCCGCCTGCGCTCCTGTGCCCGCGCCGGCGCCGCCGTTGCCCTGGCCGCCAGCTTGGCCATGCTGCCGGGCTGCAAGTACTCCGACGTGCTGACCGAGCACGTGGAGGACCCGGAAAACGGCTCGGTCAACGAGCGCATGACCCCGGTCTACAAGGAAGTGAAGGGAGCGCCTGAGCTGGACAACATGTCCTCGACCTTGGAAAGCAAGGCCGAGCGCGTTGACGGCCAGGTGGACGAAATCCCCGTCTACAAGGAGGGCGCCCCGGACAACGGCCCCACTGACGTGCGCCTGTCCAGCACCTCCGTTCCCCAGGACGAGCCCGCCACCGAAGGCAATGACCAGACCGACAACAACGACGGAGCCAACGACTCCGAATCCACCGGCAACGACGGCAGCTCCTCCGATTCCGAGCAGGACTCCGCCGAAGGCGAGGGCATGGGCGGTGAAGACCAGGGCGAAAGCGAGCAGGGCGACGAGCCTGACGAGTCCGAGGAAACCACCGAAGGCGACGACCAGGGCGACACCGACCCTGACGGCGGCAGCGGCGGTGACGGCAAGGTCTACAACGACTCCACCTACGAGGATCTGCCCGAGGACGTGGGCTGCATTGCGGCTACCGGACAGTACGCCACCATCGTCCAGATGCTGGCGGGCAAGGGCGGTCTGGTGGCCGCCGATCAGGCGTGGCTGACCCGTGTGAAGGGCGACCCGAACCTGTTCCCGGATGAGTCCAAGGAGGGCCTGAGCTCCGTGAAGGCTGGCTGGTCCGGCGACGGCACCAAGTCCAAGAGCTGCAACGTGAAGCAGCTCATTGCCGCAAAGCCGGATGCCGTGCTGCTGGAAAGCGGCAGCAATGCACTTTCCACCAGTGACCAGAAGGCGCTGACCAAGGAGGGCATCAGCGTGGTGGTCATGCCCGACCTGAACGAGTCCGACACCTCCGACGCCGACGTGCTGCAGGCCGTCAGCGTGGTGGGCGAGCTCCTGAAGAAGGCCAAGACCGCCTACAAGGCGTCCGACATGGCTGCGGCCTACAAGGAAATGCACGAAAACGTGGTCAAGGGCTGCGTTTCCCGCAACGGCGGCTACTCCACCAAGATGGTGGGCGGCACCAACTTCGGCTACATCTACCAGGGCACCAAGAGCACGGGCGTTGCCACCACCAAGCTGAGCAGCAACCGCACCACCACGTCGTTCATCGACGACTGGACCAGCACCGTGCGCAACAGCGTCAAGGCAGTGCGCAAGTACTCCAACGCCACCCTGTACCTGAACGGCTCCGATCTGGACATTTCCGACGGCGTGGGCCTTTCGGCCCATGGCTCGTCCAAGAACTACATGCTGCTGGACTACTACTACCAGGTGTCCGGTGTGGTCAACAACGCCTATGACGGCGCGCGCCCGTCCCTGAAGGACGGCGACCGATCGCTGCCGTACCTGGTCATTGCCGGCAGCGGCAAGAACATGGTCAGCAAGAACGTTTCCCAGCGCAGCGTGCCCAGCGCCCTGTGGTACAGCGCCGTAGGCAGCAGCGCTGCCGGTGACCAGTGGACCACCGTGGGCGATGCCGACTTCCCGGCCCTGACCGCCCGCTCGTCCGACATTGCCAAGAAGGTGGTCCGGAGCGCCAAGAAGCAGCACGGCCTGTACAACGTGGGCAAGCCCTATTCCGTCTGGGTGGTTCCCACGGGCCTGGCCGGCAGCTGGTCCGAGGGCACGGTGGAAAGCTTCCTGATGGGCGAATGGACCTGGGACATGTTCTACAACGACCAGGACCTGAGCGACTGCGATGCCGCGACTGATGCCTTCTACCAGACCTTCTACCGCTGCGAGTCCTTCCAGGACGTGGTGACCGACTACAACACGGCCGGAGCCTACCAGGCCGAGTGCCCGGTTGATTCCGGCTGGAGCGATTCTCCGAATCCCGAGCCGAGCCCCGAGCCCAATCCCGAGCCCGGCCCCGACCCGGATCCTGATCCTGATCCCGATCCCGACGAGCCCGGTCCCAACGAGCCGGGCCCTGAGGAGGGCGAAGGCGGAGACGAGCCGTCTGACGAGCCCGGGGTCTAACCGGCTGCCGCGGCACCTGCAAGGCAAGAGGACGAAAGGAACGTGACGCCCTGATGATGCGCAAGGGAGAGCTGGACTTCGACGCGACGGCGCTGCCGTCGTCGGCCGATGCGCTCCTGGGGGACATTCCCGTTGAAAAGCGCGAGGGCGTGCTGCGATGCATGCATGCCGACCTGCGGGTGCTGCCGGAAGGCGCAGCGTTGCTTTCGTCCACCTTGGGAATGCAGGGCGAGCAGGGCTTGGTGGCGGGATTCGTCCTGAGCGGCTCCTTGCGCGCCGAGCGCATTGACGAAAACGGCACTCGCTCCATCCTGGGCCTGTTCAGCGAAGGGGCGGTGATCCTGCCCCAGGACACGCCGCTTCTGGACGATGACTGGAACCTGGTGGCCTGCTGTGAAAGCCGTTTGCTGCGCATCAGCATCTCTGCCGAGGTGGTCCGCTGCGACCGCTGCATGCGCTACGTATCCGCAGTCCGGGGCAACCTGCTGACGGCCCTTGCCAAGACCAACCAGCAGCTCATGAGCCGCTTGATGATCCTGACCCGCCGTACCACGCGGGAAAAGGTCCTGGCATTGGTGCGCCAGATGGCCTACGAGCTGGGCGGCAACGTGGTGGACCTTCCCCTGAACCGCCAGGAGCTGGCGGACTTCCTGCTGGTCGACCGCAGCGCGCTGAGCCGCGAGCTGAGCAACCTGCGCAAGGAAGGCATCCTGAGCGTAGAGCGGTCTCGTTTCGAAATTCTTTCGCCCGAAATGTAATTTGCACCGCTTGGTCTGATTGCGGGCGACTCCGCGTCAGATTCCCTTGATTATTTTCGTGTATATATTATTCTAATAATGAAATAGCCTGATATGGCTATATCAGACGGGTTCGACGAAAGGAGTTTGAATGAAGAAGACCGAAACCCAGGAGCTGCGCGTGAAGCGCGTGCTTTCCCGCGCCATGGCCGTTGCCACGGCCAGCGTGCTGGCGGCATCCCTTGCCGCTGCCCCGGCAATGGCCGCGGGCATCGAGGACGTGGTGGGCAAGGATGCCCAGTCCCCCGAAGGCCTGGTCACCGCGGCCGCTGCTCGCGCGGCAATGCCGATGCCGGAGATCCTGGGCGTGACCAACGTTGAGGATAACGGCGACTCCTTCAGCCAGGTTTCGTCCTGGTCTTCTCCCAAGTACCTGCTCATGGGCACCAATTACAACTCCAAGCCCAATCCGTACATGTACAACTCTGCCATCAACGCCGTTGCCGTTAACGCAGGCGGCACGGCGACCGCCACTCCGTCCATGGTCATCAACAGCGGCCGCAACGGCGACTCCGCCGTGGGCAAGGGCCCGGGCCAGCCGCTGGCTGACTACGGACAGGACCAGTCCGATGACGCCGTGTGGGATCAGCTGCCTGACATCGTGATCGGCAGCTCCGACCCGGATTACTACGCATCTTCCGCAGCGGCCATCTCCCAGGCGAAGGGCGTGGAGTACAACCCGGTGTCCATGGCCTACACGTCCTCCCTCCTGAACGACAAGCTGGAGTCCGTCTACAACATGGCCACCATTGCCGACAACATCGTGGCAACCACCGGCAAGAAGCTGCGCTATGACAAGACCGCGACCCAGATTGCCCAGGACTTCGAAAAGTACGCCAAGGGTACCCGCGGCTACATCCGCGCCATGATCGCCGACGGCGTGGTCAAGCAGAAGACCATTGCCAGCATCAAGGGCTATGACGAGGCACTGGGTGTGTTCAGCCTGAACAAGACCAGTGAAAACGGCAGCGCTTCCACCAACCGCTACATCGAGGCGGTCCAGACCGTGTCCACCAACCTGGGCGACACCAAGGAGACCGTGACGCTCGACGAGCTGAAGGACGTGGACCTGATCCTGTTCGGCGGCACCAGCAACACCATCACCGCCACTCAGCTCACCGAGCTGCTGGGTGCTCAGGCGTCTAAGTTCTACTACGTGGGCGAAGGCGGCAGCGGCTCCAACGGCTCCATGTACGGCACCGTCATGAACTCCGTGGAGAACGTGCAGAACTTCGGGCGCATCCTGGGCTGCCTGTACCCTGAGATCGTCGATCAGAGCGATCTGGTGGCCTACTACTACAGCAACTTCTACCACATTGCCTCCGGCAAGCTGGGCGAGGTCATCGACCAGGCCATGGACGGCGTGGTGAACTGGAACAACATCAAGTCCTCTTCTGATCGCACCAACTGGACGGCTGAGGATGTTGCTGACTACAACGAGGCCGACGTGGCGGTCGACATCGATTTCGGCACCCACTACCTGATGACCCTCTCCGTTGAGGAGCAGGGCCTGGACGCCTTCACGGTGAACCCGCAGACCGGCAAGACCTATGTGGAGGATCCGGGTGAGGTCGAGCCCGCCAAGCCGATTGCCGAGCCCCAGACCATCAGCGTGACCAAGTCCACTTGGTCCAAGACCTACGGCAACGGCTCCTTCAGCCTGGGCGCCAAGGCCAAGACCGCGCTGACCTACAAGTCCAGCAACACGAAGGTCGTTACCGTGGGCTCCACCGGCCGCGTGTACATCAAGGGCGCCGGCACCGCGAAGATCACCATCTCCGCCAAGGCAACCGACCAGTACAAGGCCGCAACCAAGACCGTGACCATCAAGGTCGCCAAGAAGGCCCAGTCCCTGACCGTGTCCACCGCCAAGAAGACCGCGGCCAAGGGCAAGTACACCTCCGCGGTGTCCGTCAAGGGCGCCAAGGGTGCCAAGTCCTTCAAGAAGGTCAGCGGCTCCAAGTACCTGACCGTGACCAAGACCGGCAAGATCAAGGTGTCCGCCAAGGCAAAGCGCGGCGCCACCTACTCCGTCAAGGTGAAGGTGTCTGCCAAGGAAACCGCCAACTACAAGGCCGGTTCCAAGACCGCGACCATCAAGGTGAAGGTCAAGTAGAAGACCCGAGCTCGTAAATGAACAGCGGCCCCTTCGCCCCTTGGAAACAGGGGAGCGAAGGGGCCGCTTGCGTTCGGGGGTGAAGAAGGTCAGGGGACGAAATCGCCCTGCTCGAACGGGTCCTGGAGCGGACGGGCCCTGGGCAGGCGCCTAGGACAGGCGGCCGTCGGGGCCCAGGTAGCGCAGCTCGGGGAACTGGGCCTGGGCTTCCTTGATCAGGGTCTCCAGGGCGGGGTTTTCGTTGGAGAGGCAGTAGAAGAATCCGAGCTCGTCTTCGTCCTGCTCTTCGAAGGGAAGGATGCAGACGCCGGTGGAATCTGCGATCCAGGCGCTGTCTATGAGGGTGATTCCCGCTCCCGCCTTGGCCAGCGTCAGGGCGGACTGGGTGTCCTGGGCGTAGGTTATCAGATCGGGCTGACGATGGTCCTTGGTCAGGGCGTCGTGCAGGCTCTGGTGCCGCAGGTCGCCGGAGGGCTCTCGGAAGGCCAGATGGGAGTCCAGCTTGAACATGGCTATGACCGGCTGGTCCAGCAGGTCGTCATAAGTCACCCGCTCGGCATTGCTCAGGGGGTTCGTCGGAGGAACCACCGCCACCAGGCGCGTCTTGCACAGGGGGACGAAGCCCAGGTCGCCGGCGATCATGCGCGCCTTGCGCTTTCCCAGGACCGCGTCCACCGAGCCGTTGCGCAGGGCGGCCATGCGGTTCTTGGTGCTGGAGAGCTTTTCGATTTCCACCGTGATTCCGGGAGCGTTCTGGCGCAGCCCCGCGATCAGGGGCACCACCACGGCGTCCTCTGCCGTGCCGCGATACATGACGCGCAGGTGGAAGCCGCTTTGGGGCTTCGATCCAGAGACTTCCGCAAGGGCCGTCTCCAGCTCACGGAGCAGGGGCTTGCAGCGCTTCAGGAGATGCTCGCCAGCAGGGGTCAGCTCCACGCCCTTCTCGGTACGGTTCAGGAGAGTCGTGCCCAGTGCCTTTTCCAGGGAAAGCACCTGCTGGCTCACGGCGGACTGGCTAATGTAGAGGGCCTTGCCTGCCTTGGAGAAGCTTTCGTATTCGGCGGCGAAGAAGAAGCAGCGCAGTTTCTTGAGCACGGAGGCGCCTTTCTTGACAGGGGACGAGCTGGTTCTATTCTATTACCAAACTATAGCAAGGTAGGAATAATTCTATTAGGGGCATCAGTAAAACTAATGCCTTGAGGTCGTCGGGATTTCGTATTATTTCTTCGAGGAAATAATCAAGGAGGCAAACATGAACCATCTTTCCAACCATCGTGCTCGCATGGTCTCTCGGGGCCTGGGGATCGTTGCCGCAAGCGTGGCCCTTTCCGCGCTGTGCGCCGGCGCTGCGTTCGCCGAGCCTGTTTCGACCGACGGCTATGTGACCTGCGCTTCCACCAAGGCATCCAAGACCGCCCCGGATCTGCTGGGCATTTCCAACGTGGAGGACAACTCCGCCCTGACCCTTACCTGGAACGGCGCTCGCGCCTACTTCCTGGGTACTTCCGAGTACAACACCAACCCCAACCCGTTCATGGTCAACACCCTGAGCGGCGAAGGCAAGGGAATCGTGGTGAACAGCCGCTCCACCGTCAAGGCCTCTGGTAACTCCGCGGCTCTGGCCAAGTACGGCGTGTCCGCCTCCGACGACGCGGTTTGGGACATGCTGCCGGACATCGTCACGGGCAACGTTGACGACTCCTACGGCGCTGGCACCCAGGTGGACTACCTGTCCGAGCCCTATGCTCCCGCCGTCGCTGCGGCCCATGGCCTTGACTCCTATACTCCCCACGGCTTCTTCAACGGCCTGACCGACTACTCCAACTTCATCGACAACATGTACCGCCTGGCCAAGCTGGGCAACCAGGTCGTTGAGGAGAGCGGCGGCAAGAAGCAGCTGCGCTATGGCGACGCAGTGAACATCGCCCGCGACTTCGAGCGTGCGGTCCGCGGCACCCAGGGCTATGTCCTGGCCAAGCTGGACGAGGAAAACAAGGAGAAGAAGACCTTCGCCTTGGTGTCCTCCTATGACGAGGCGACCGACACCTACCAGCTCACCAGCCAGAACGAGAAGTGGGGCGGCGACAGCGCCAAAACCAACCGCCTGTACGAGGCCATTCAGAACGTGGGCAAGGACCTTGCCCTGGAGCTGAACACCCTGACCGTCACCCGCGAACAGCTGAACACCGCTGACCTGGTCGTCATCCGCGGCGTCGACCGCAACACGACCGTCGGCGTCACCGAGATCCCGGCCGTGCTGGCAACCATGCCGGCCGACATGCAGGCCAAGACCTACTACGTGGACGACGCCCGCCCCTACGCCGGCGCCACCTACACCGTCACGGCGAACTCCGTTGACAGCGTCAACAACTTCGGCCGCCTGATCGGCTGCCTGTACCCTGAGTACGTGGATCAGGATGACTGGACCTGCTACGTGTACGAGCGCCTGTACCACATCCGCACCGGCAAGCTGGCCGAGGCTGTGGACAACGCCATGGACGGCGTGGTGAACTGGGACTCCACCGATGCTGACCGTACCCAGTGGACCCAGGCCGACGCCTCCACCTACAAGTTCGAGGACGTCCAGAAGAAGCTGGACTACGGCATGTCCTATCTGACCTATCTGGGCGAAAGCGCCCCCACCGCCCTGGTTCCGGAAAAGGACGCAGACGGCAAGGCCTACGTCCAGGTTGCAGAGTACAAGAAGCCTGCCCCCGAGGCCGTTGCCCAGACCATCACGACCGCCAAGTCCACCTGGAGTGTGACCTACGGCGGCGCATCCTTCAGCCTGGGCGCCAAGGCCAAGACCGCGCTGACCTACAAGTCCAGCAACACGAAGGTCGTTACCGTGGGCTCCACCGGCCGCGTGTACATCAAGGGCGCCGGCACCGCCACCATCA